>NZ_JAUFPM010000023.1:0-378678 GCF_030409265.1 Halomonas sabkhae | reverse complement strand
AGAATCATGACACCTCACCTCGTAGTGTAAAGGGAGGTGTCTACAAAATCGGGGGCATAGCAGAGCTGGAAGCTTGAAGCCGGAAGCTGGAAGTGTTGAGCGGCGAGAAACGAGAAACGAGCGGTTGGTAGCAGGCCGCGGGGCGGGTGCTGGGATGCGAGATGACGAGCCGCGAAAAACGAGAAACGAGCGGCTGGAAGCAGGCCGCAGGGCGGGTGCTGGGATGCGAGATGACGAGCCGCGAAAAACGAGAAACGAGCGGCTGGAAGCAGGCCGCAGGGCGGGAAGTTGAAGGAAGAGGGAAGAGCTGGAAGCTTGAAGCCGGAAGCTGGAAGTGTTGAGCGGCGAGCGACGAGAAACGAGGAACGAGCGGTTGGTAGCAGGCCGCAGGCCGGGTGCTGGGATGCGAGATGACGAGCCGCGCAAAACGAGGAACGAGCGGTTGGGAGCAGGCTGCGTAGCGTTGAGTATGGACGAAAAGGCCCCGCCAGAGTGGTTCTGGCGGGGCCTTGGGGGCTTCTTGCCGGCGGTGTTTCAGTCGGCGGTGGTGGCGTCGGCGGTGCGGGTGGTCTGCGCGAGGCGTTGAATCATGCCGCTGACCATGCGCGTCGAGTGGTCGGCGGCTCTGGCCAGGAATTCCTCGAAGGAGAGGTGGTTGTCGCCACCGCCGGCAATGTCCGAGAGGGCGCGAATGACCACGAAAGGGCAGCCGTACAGGTGGCAGGTCTGCGCAATGGCGGCGGCTTCCATCTCCGCGGCCAGCATGGTCGGGAAGCGCGAGCGGGTCTGGGCGACCAGCTCGGGGCAGGCCATGAAGACATCGCCGGTGGCGATCAGGCCCTCGGTCACCCTGACCTCGTTCATGGCCTCCACGCTCTGGCGGGCCAGCTCCACCAGCTTGGCGTCCGGCAGGTAGGCGGCCGGCATCTGCGGCACCTGGCCATGCTCGTAACCGAAGACCACGGCATCCACGTCGTGGTGACGGACCTCGCTTGAGACCACCACGTCGCCGATTTCCAGCCCTTCGCCGAAACCGCCGGCGGAGCCGGTATTGATCACGGCTTCGGGCTGATACATGTCGAGCAGCAGCGTCGTGCCCACGGCCGCGTTGACCTTGCCGATGCCCGATTGAAGAATCACCACCTCGACATCATGCAGCCGGCCACAGTGGAAGGTGCTGCCCACGTGATGGCGGGTCTCGCAGTCTTCCAGCATCGCCTTGAGCTGAGCGACTTCCTGGGACATGGCGCCGATGATGCCGATGCGTTTCATCTATTCGTTCTCCACGGGGCAAGGCGTGACGTGTAAGGCGTAAGGCCAGCTGTGCCGGGTATTGGCGATCAGGCGCCTTCGGCGAAGACCTGATGCCACTCGCTGCGCTTGGCGAGCAGGTCGCGTGCCAGGTCCTTGGCGCCTTCCAGGCTGTGGCTGGCGGCCCAGCCGCACTGCTCTTCATTGCAGGCAGGGACTTCGTCGGCTTCCAGCACGTCGTTCAGCGTGCCTTCGACGAGCTCGAGCATGCCGTCATAGTCGTCATGGTTGAGCATGGCGATGTAGAAGCCCGTCTGGCAGCCCATGGGGCTGACATCCAGTACCAGGTCGGAATGGTTGCGCGACTTCTCGGCCATCAGATGCTCGAGCGAGTGCAGCGCCGGCATGTCCATGTGGCCCTTGTTCGGCTGGCAGATACGCAGGTCATACTTGTGGATGGTGTCGCCGTGCTGGCCGGTCTTCACATCCGCCAGGCGGACATAAGGCGCCTTCACCTTGGTGTGATCCAGATTGAAGCTCTCGACGTTCATCTTGTCGCTCATCGACGGACCTCGCGATATCTAGCAGTGGAAAGTCAGCGCGCATTCTACCTGAGTCAGGGGCAGGGTGCACGGCAGCCCCTCACACCTCACTTTCTTCCTTCTTCCCTCTTCTTACTTCCCTCTTTTTATCTTCCCTCCGCCTTCAACTTCCGCTACCCGCCCCGCGGCTGGCTTCAAACCGCTCGTTTCTCGTCGCTCGTTACTCGCGGCTCGTCATCTCGCACCGCGGCCTGCTTCCAACCGCTCGTTCCTCGTTTCTCGTTTCTCGTTTCTCGTCGCTCACCACTTCCAGCTTCTAGCTTCCGGCTTCCAGCTCTTCCCTCTTCCTTCTTCTTACTTCCCTCTTTCACCCCTTTGCATCATGCAGCTCGGCAGCCAGTAGGGTGTTTTCGAGCAGTGAAGCCACCGTCATCGGTCCCACGCCGCCGGGCACCGGCGTGATATGGCTGGCATGCGCCGCGGCGCTGTCGAATTCCACGTCTCCGATCAGCTTGCCGTCGTCCTGGCGGTTGATGCCCACATCGATGACGATGGCGTCGTCGCGCACCCACTCGCCCTTGACCAGTCCCGGGGTGCCAACGGCCACCACCAGCAGTTCGGCGCGTCGTACGTGGGCTTCCAGGTCCTTGGTGAAGCGATGGCAGACCGTGGTGGTGCAGCCTGCCAGCATCAGCTCCAGGGACATCGGGCGGCCGACGATATTTGAGGCGCCGACCACGGTGGCATCCAGGCCGCGTATCTTGAGCCCGCTCTCCTGCAGCAGGGTGATGATGCCCTTGGGGGTGCAGGGGCGGAGCAGGGGCAAACGCTGGGCCAGGCGCCCCAGGTTGTAGGGGTGGAAGCCGTCGACATCCTTGTGGGGGTGCACGCGCTCGAGGATGGGCCTGGGGTCCAGATGGTCGGGGAGCGGCAGCTGCACCAGGATGCCGTCGATATGCGGTGCCGCATTGAGCTCATCGACCAGGGCTTCCAGATGCTGCTGCGAGGTATCGGCGGGCAGCTCGTGCATGACCGAGGTGATGCCGGCTTTTTCGCAGGCACGCTGCTTGTTGCGCACATAGACATGGGATGCCGGATCCTCGCCCACCAGCACCACCGCCAGCCCGGGCGCTCGGGCCCCCTCGTCAAGGCGCGCCTGCACCTGTCGAGCAACCTGCTGTCGAACATTGGCGGCAATGGACTTGCCATCGATCAGTTGGGCGGTCATCGGCTTCCCTCTGGCGGTCGATTGGATGTAAGGGGCGTGAAAACGGCAGCGATTTTCTCATGAGCGGGCGTCCAGGCAAAGCGCGAGGGGCGATATTCGGACTTGACGGATAGGGAAAGTTCCGTAGAATACGCAGCGCTTGACGGGGCCTTCTGCGGCGTACGTCAGGGCCGTGCAAGAGCCGGCGGGGTGTAGCGCAGTTTGGTAGCGCGCCTGCTTTGGGAGCAGGATGTCGGGGGTTCGAATCCCTCCACCCCGACCACAAGCTCATGAATGGAATGCCTTTTTTCCAATTCAGGCTTGCGGCAAGTTGCCTGGGTACGTAAGATGCGCCCATAGCTCAACCGGATAGAGCAACGGCCTTCTAAGCCGTAGGTTGCAGGTTCGAGTCCTGCTGGGCGCGCCATGCCAGGTGAGTTCGGCCCGACTCGAGGCAGTCAAGCGTGGGCAGTGAAAGTTGCCCCGTCACGACAGCAAGTGGCGTCGTGATTCGTTGGTGTCAGTGGTGGATGTAGCTCAGTGGTAGAGCCCCGGATTGTGGCTCCGGTGGTCGTGGGTTCGATCCCCATCGTCCACCCCAGCGCACCCAACGGCAGTTCCAGGCAGTGGTGGATGTAGCTCAGTGGTAGAGCCCCGGATTGTGGCTCCGGTGGTCGTGGGTTCGATCCCCATCATCCACCCCATTTGCCTTCCCTCGTGTGTTGTAGTTCCTCCTCGTGTTCGTTCGTGATGCCTGACATTGCCTGGCAGTGAACGAAGCGCTGGCGTATCGCGCCATACCCTTCCATGCTCCGCGCTGTGCCGTGTTGTGCTCGATATCAGGGCTTGCCAAGGCCATTGAGCGTTATTCTTTTGTCGGATGGCCCTTGAATTACGCGAATTCGCCCTTATTTGTCCGGGCATGGCGCTTGCCAGTGAGTAGCGGGATTCATAGAATCCCCACTCTGAATGTTTCAACGCTATTCCATAGAACCAACGCCCCTGTCGGTGTAGAGGACAATTCATGCAAGTTTCCGTCGATACGACCTCCCAGATTGAACGCCGCGTCAAAGTGCAGGTACCCGCCGCCGAGATCGACGAGGCCGTGGACACCCGCCTCAAGGATGCCGCCAAGAGCGTGCGTATCAACGGCTTCCGTCAGGGACGGGTGCCCATGTCGGTCGTTCGCCAGCGTTACGGCGACGATGTGCGTAACGAAGTGGTCGGCGAAGTGATGCGTGAGCGTTACGTCCGTGCCATCACCGATGAGAGCCTCAATCCGGCCGGCAATCCGCAGATCGAGACCGAAGTCAACGAGGCCGGCAAGGACCTGGAGTTCACCGCCATCCTCGAGATCTATCCGGAAATCGAGCTGAACTCCATCGAGGGCAGCGAGGTCGAGCGTCCGGTCGTCGAGGTCAGCGATGCCGACGTGACCGAGATGATCGAGACCCTGCGCAAGCAGAATGCCGGCTGGCAGGAAGTCGACCGGGCAGCCGAAGACGGCGATCAGGTGACCATCGATTTCCAGGGCTACCTGGGCGACGAGCCGTTCGAGGGCGGCAGCGCCGAAGGTCACGAGCTGACCATCGGGTCCGGCAGCTTCATCCCGGGCTTCGAAGAGCAGCTGATCGGTGCCAGCGCCGGCGAGGACAAGGAACTCAAGGTTACCTTCCCCGAGGATTATCAGGCCGAGCAACTGGCCGGCCAGGAAGCGACCTTCAAGGTCAAGGTGCACACCGTCAAGGCGCAGGAACTGCCGGAAGTCGATGCCGAGTTCGTCAAGCAGTTCGGCGTGGAAGACGGCGACCTGGAGCGTTTCCACGAGGAAATCGCCAACAACATGAAGCGCGAGGCCACCCAGGCCATCGACAACCGTGTCAAGCAGCAGGTGCTCGAGGCGCTCAAGAAGGCCAACGACATCGAGGTTCCGCAGTCGCTGATCCAGCAGGAAACCGATGGCCTCAAGCGTCAGGCGGCCCAGCAGTTCGGTCTCGGCGAAGACTTCGACGTCAGCCAGCTGCCCGACGAGCTGTTCGCCGAGCAGGCCAAGAGCCGCGTGCAGATCGGCCTGCTGCTGGCCGAGGTGATCAAGGTCAATGAGCTGGATGCCAGCGACGACGAGATCAAGGCCAAGGTCGAGGAACTCGCTCAGCAGTATCAGGAGCCCGAGCAGGTCGTCGAGTACTACATGGGCAACGACGAGATGAAGAATCAGGTCAAGTCGGCCGTCCTGGAAGAGAAGGGCGTCGATATCCTGCTCGAGCAGGCCACCATCAATGACGTCGAGATGAGCTATCAGGAAGCGCTCGCCGCGGCTCAGCAGCAAGGTGGTGAAGAGGAAGCCGAGGAAGAAGCCGAGCAAAGCCAGGCTTGAATCCTCTCGTGAACCCGCTCGGCGGCATGCCGGGCGGGGAATCAGCCGCCGATCCCATACATCGGATGCAAGGACATCACCCAGATGAGTAACGACATCGATATCCAATCCGCCGGCGGCCTGGTGCCCATGGTGGTCGAGCAGAGCGCACGGGGCGAGCGGTCCTACGACATCTACTCGCGCCTGCTCAAGGAGCGCGTGATCTTCATGGTTGGCCCGGTCGAGGACTACACGGCCAACCTGCTGGTGGCGCAGTTGCTGTTCCTGGAGTCCGAGAACCCCGACAAGGACATCCACCTGTATATCAATTCGCCGGGTGGCTCCGTCACGGCGGGCATGTCGGTCTACGACACCATGCAGTTCATCAAGCCCGATGTGTCCACCGTCTGCATCGGGCAGGCGGCGAGCATGGGGGCCCTGTTGCTGGCCGGTGGCGCTCACGGCAAGCGTTACTGCCTGCCGAATTCGCGGATGATGATTCATCAGCCGCTCGGTGGCTATCAGGGTCAGGCGTCGGACATCGAGATCCACACCCGCGAGATTCTCGGCATCCGCGAGCGCCTGAACCAGATCCTGGCCCATCACACCGGCCAGGAGTTCGAGACGATTGCCAAGGATACCGACCGCGACAACTTCATGAACGGCGAGCAGGCCGCCGAATATGGCCTGATCGACGCCGTGCTGGATAAGCGGCCGACATCCTGATAGCGTGAAACTCACCACGCTTTGACTACGTGATTCACGGTGGCCTGCGGGCCGCCGCTGCGAGAGAGGTACGCGAATGGCCGACGGCAAAGGCAAGGACGAAGACGGCAAGCTGCTGTACTGCTCGTTCTGTGGCAAGAACCAGAACGAAGTGCGCAAGCTGATTGCCGGTCCGTCCGTATATATCTGCGATGAGTGTGTCGACCTGTGCAACGACATCATTCGCGAGGAAGTTCTCGATGCCGATGCCGAGAGCGATGAGGAGCGCCTGCCCGCCCCGCGCGAAATTCGTCACACTCTCGATGACTATGTGATCGGCCAGGATCGCGCCAAGATGGTGCTGTCCGTGGCGGTCTACAACCATTACAAGCGCCTGCGCTATGGCACCAAGGATGAAGTCGAGCTCGGCAAGTCGAACATCCTGCTGATCGGTCCCACGGGTAGTGGCAAGACACTGCTGGCCGAGACCCTGGCGCGTCTGCTCAATGTTCCCTTCACCATCGCCGATGCCACCACGCTCACCGAAGCGGGCTATGTCGGCGAGGATGTCGAGAACATCATCCAGAAGCTGCTGCAGAAGTGCGAGTACGATGTCGAGAAGGCCCAGCGCGGCATTGTCTACATCGACGAGATCGACAAGATCTCGCGCAAGTCGGACAACCCCTCGATCACCCGTGATGTCTCGGGCGAGGGCGTCCAGCAGGCACTGCTCAAGTTGATCGAGGGCACCACGGCTCAGGTGCCACCCCAGGGCGGCCGCAAGCATCCGCAGCAGGAATTCCTGCAGGTGGATACCACCAACATGCTGTTCATCGTTGGCGGTGCCTTCGCCGGTCTCGACAAGGTCATTCGTGACCGTGCCGAGCAGGGCGGCATCGGCTTCAATGCCGAGGTCAAGGGCAAGGACGAAACCAAGGGCTTTGGCGACCTGCTGCTCGACGTGCAGCCGGAAGACCTGGTCAAGTTCGGCCTGATTCCCGAGTTCGTCGGTCGTCTGCCGGCCATCGCGACCCTGACCGAGCTGTCCGAGGATGCCCTGGTGCAGATCCTCACCGAGCCGAAGAACTCGCTGATCAAGCAGTACTCGCGCCTGTTCGAGCTCGAGAACGTCGAACTCGACTTCCGCGAGGACGCGCTGCGCGCCGTGGCCAACAAGGCCATGGAACGCAATACCGGCGCGCGCGGCTTGCGCTCGATTCTGGAGTCCGTGCTGCTCGACACCATGTACGAGATTCCGACGGTCGAAGGGGTCTCCAAGGTCGTCATTGATGCCTCGGTGGTTACCGGGGAGAGCGAACCCTTGTTGATCTATTCGCAAGAGGAGTCACGCGTCGACGGTACCGACGGCTAGTCAGGCCGGGTGGTCGCTCCCTGACCCGCCCGGACATGCTCGGGGAGTCGTCATCACAAGGGCCGCCCAGCGGCCCTTTTCTATGTCGTGCCGTTGCCCCGACCTTGCAATGTCGGGGGATCGCCCCCATCCCTTGGGTATTCACCCGAATCGTTTGAGGATCGTCTGCGATGCAGCAGAACGCCGAACAGACCCAGAGTCTGCCCCTTTTGCCGCTGCGGGACGTGGTCGTCTACCCGCAAATGGTCATTCCGTTGTTCGTCGGCCGGGAAAAATCGATCCAGGCGCTCGAGACGGCGATGGAAATCGACAAGCGCGTGCTCCTCGTGGCGCAGCGTGAAGCCAGCAAGGACGAACCGGATAACGAGGATCTGTTCTCGATCGGCACCGTGGCCGAGATCATGCAGCTTCTCAAGCTGCCCGATGGCACCGTCAAGGTGCTCATCGAAGGTGAGTCGCGGGCCGACATCCGTGATATCCAGGTCGTCGAGGAGGGCTACAGTCGTGCCGAGGTGGTGCTGCGCGAGAGCGAACCGCTCACCGAGCGCGAGCAGGAGTCCCTGGTGCGTGTGCTGCTCAACCAGTTCGAGCAGTACGTCAAGATGTCCAAGAAGGTGCCCAACGAGGTACTGAACTCGCTGTCGGGCATCGAGGATCCGAGCCGGCTGGTCGATACCATCTGTGCGCATCTGTCGTTGAAGATCGACGACAAGCAGCAACTGCTCGAGATGGATCGCGTACGCGATCGCGTCGAACATCTCATGGCGCAGATCGAGTCCGAGATCGACCTGCTGCAGGTCGAGAAGCGCATCCGCTCGCGCGTCAAGGACCAGATGGAGAAGTCCCAGCGCGAGTATTATCTCAACGAGCAGATGAAGGCCATCCAGAAGGAGATGGGCGAGCTCGAGAACGTCCCCAACGAGGCGGACAAGTACGAGCAGGCCATCGACGAATCCGGCATGCCCAAGGAGGCCGCCGAGAAGGCCCGTCAGGAGCTCAGCAAGCTGCGCATGATGTCGCCGTCCTCGGCCGAAGCCACGGTGGTGCGCTCCTATCTGGACTGGCTGACCGCGGTGCCCTGGAAGAAGCGCACCCGTGTGCGCCACGACATCCAGCATGCCCAGAAAGTGCTCGACGAGGATCACCATGGCCTCGAGGAGGTCAAGGAACGCATCCTCGAGTACCTGGCCGTGCAGAAGCGCGTCAAGAAGCTCAAGGGCCCGGTACTCTGCCTGGTCGGTCCGCCCGGGGTCGGCAAGACATCGCTCGGCCAGTCGATCGCGCGTGCCACCAACCGCAAGTATGTGCGCCTGGCACTGGGCGGTGTGCGTGATGAGTCCGAGATCCGCGGCCATCGTCGCACCTACATCGGCTCGCTGCCCGGCAAGATGGTCCAGCGCATGAGCAAGGCCGGGGTCAAGAACCCGCTGTTCCTGCTCGACGAGGTCGACAAGGTCGGCATGGACCACCGCGGCGATCCGTCTTCCGCGCTGCTGGAAGTGCTCGATCCCGAGCAGAACGACAAGTTCAGTGATCATTACCTCGAGCTCGATTACGACCTGTCCGAGACCCTGTTCATCTGCACCGCCAACTCGATGAACATCCCCGGACCGCTGCTCGACCGCATGGAAGTGATTCGTCTGCCGGGCTATACCGAGGACGAGAAGCTGGCCATCGCGCGTCGCTATCTGGTGCCCAAGCAGCTCAAGGCCAACGGCTTCAAGGCCGAGGAACTGACCCTCTCCGATGAGGCGCTGCTGGAGCTGATCCGCTATTACAGCCGTGAAGCCGGGGTGCGTGAACTCGAGCGCCAGGTCGCCAAGGTCTGCCGCAAGGTGCTGCGCAAGCGCCTCGAGCAGGAAGGCAAGGAAGGCGCCCTGGCGCCGGATCACCTGTCGGCCGCCGACATCGAGGAATATGCCGGCGTGCGTCGCTACAGCTATGGCCTGGCCGACCAGGAAGACCAGGTCGGGCGCGTCACCGGCCTGGCCTGGACCTCGGTGGGCGGCGAGCTGCTCAACATCGAGTCGGTGGTCACCCCCGGCAAGGGGCGTCTCGACAAGACCGGCTCGCTGGGCGATGTCATGAAGGAGTCGGTCAGTGCCGCCCAGACCGTGGTGCGTGCCCGGGCCATTTCGCTGGGCGTCGATCCGGAGCGCTTCGAGAAGGAAGACCTGCACATTCACGTCCCCGAGGGCGCCACGCCCAAGGATGGTCCCAGTGCCGGCATCGCCATGGTCACTGCCATGATCTCGGCCTACACCGGGCGTCCGGTGCGCTGTGACGTGGCCATGACCGGTGAGGTCAACCTGCGCGGTGAGGTCCTGCCGATCGGTGGTCTGAAGGAGAAATTGCTGGCGGCCAGGCGTGGTGGTATAAAGACGGTGCTGATTCCCGAGGAGAACCGGCGGGATCTCAAGGAAGTGCCGGACAACATCAAGGATGCACTGGATATCAGGCCAGTGCGCTGGATCGATGAGGTCCTTGATGTGGCGTTGACCGAAAAGACGATTTCGGATAACAACGATACCCGAGCAGAAGATGTTGCTTCTACTCAATCAATGATCAGTACACACTGACGTTTTTCCATCATCATGCCGGGCCAAAAATCCCGGCATGATGGGGATTATCAGGGATGGTCGCTTGACACATCTTTCACTGCATTGCTATAAACTAGCGCTATGCCGTGATTGCGTCATTCAGCCGTAAGTCTCGCTGAGTAGAGTTAATTTACGAAACAGTCAAGGGGTGAAGTGTGAATAAATCCGAGCTGATCGAAGCCATTGCCGCGTCTGCCGATATCCCTAAAGCCGCTGCCTCGCGCGCTCTGGATGCCATGGTGGACACCGTGGCCGATAGCCTGAAGAAGGGCGATAGCGTTTCCTTGGTGGGTTTTGGTACTTTTACGGTCAAGGAGCGTGCAGCGCGCACCGGTCGTAACCCGCAGACCGGCGAGCCGATCCAGATCAGTGCTGCCAAGGTGCCGAGTTTCAAGGCTGGCAAGGCACTGAAGGATTCCGTCAACTAAGGTATCGCCCCGCGTCGATCACCGTTGACCTCGAGTCCCGAACGGGCGCATCGCATGGCGGTGCGCCCGTTTTTTTTCTGTCGCACTCGGGCTTGCTGCCCAGCAATAGAACGACATGATCCGTCTGCCCACCCTAAGGTCGCCAGGCCTTGCTGGATGCGTATAATGTGGCGCGATCAGACACTTTTCATACAGCCGAGGCTTGCATGCTGCAAAGTATTCGTGACCGCTCCGCGAGCTGGGGCGCCAAGATCATCATCGGTGCCGTGGTGGTGGCCATGGGCCTGTTCGGGGCCGATTCGCTGATCGGTCTGCTGGGCAATGACGGTAACGACGTGGCCACCGTCAATGGCGAGTCCATCCAGCGTCAGCAGCTGGAGCTCGAGGTTCAGCGAGCCCTGCGAAGCGGTCAGGCGGCCCCCGAGCAGGAGCGTGAGCTGCGTGCCCAGATGCTCGACAGCCTGATCACCGAGCGCCTCTTGACGCAGTATGCGGAAGAGGGCGGCCTGAACCTTTCCGAAAGCCAGATCGATCAGTTGATCGTCAATCTGTCGCAGTTCCAGGATCAGGACGGCAACTTCTCCCAGGAGCTGTTTCAGCGTCGTCTGTCCCAGATCGGCTTCACCCCGCTGGCCTTTCGCGATCAGCTGCGTTCCGACATGAAGCGCAATCAGCTGCAACAGGGTCTGGCCGTCAGCGAGTTCACCCTGGACAGCGAACAGCAGCGCCTGGCGGCCCTGCGCAGCCAGACGCGCAGCTTCCGCCACCATGCCCTGACCGCCGAGGACCTGGAGAGCCAGCCCGCGGTCAGCGATGAAGAACGGCAGGCCTACTACGAGGCGCATGCCGATCAGTACCAGCGTCCCGAACAGGTCAAGCTGGCCTATATCGTGCTGGACCGCCAGCGTATGGTCGAACAGGTCGAAGTCAGTGAAGAAGCCCTGCGTCAGGCCTGGAATGACGAGGCCTCCGACGCCGATCGGCGTGTCTCGCATATCATGGTCAACTACGGTGACGAGCGTACCCTGCAGGAAGCGCGCGCGCGTCTCGAGCAGGCGCGTCAGGAGCTTTCCGGCGGGGCATCCTTCGCCGAGCTGGCCGCCGAGTATTCCGACGATTCGTCCACCAGTGACGACGGCGGTGACCTGGGCATCATCAGCCGCGGCTTCTTCGGCGAGGCCTTCGACGAGGCGGCCTTCGGTCTCAACGAAGGCCAGGTATCCAGCATCGTCGAGGCCGATGACGCCCTGCACCTGATCAAGGTCACCGAGCTCGATCGCCCGTCCTTCGAGGAATCGCGTGACCGCCTGGCAGAGGAACTGGCCAGTCAGCAGGTGTCCAGCGAGTTCGATGAGCGCGCCCAGCGGCTGATCGACGAGAGCTTTTCCGCCGAAGACCTGCAGAGTGTCGCCGAATCCCTCGACCTCGAGCGTCAGACGAGCGACTGGGTGAGTCGCGATGACGTGTCCGGTGTGCTCTCCGAGCCGGGCGTCATGGATCGTGCCTTCTCGCCGGATGTCATCGAGGAAGGCTTCAACAGCGAAGTCATCGAGCTCGACGAGGACCGTCGCATGGTGCTCCGAGCCATGGATCACCGCGAGGCCACGACCCTGCCGCTCGAGGCAGTGCGCGATCGGGTGACCCAGGCCGTGCAGGCCCAGAAGACGGTGGAAGCGCTTCAGGCGCAGGCCGACGACATGATCGCGTCGCTGCGTGACGGCGAATCGGTCGCGGTCGACTGGCAGCAAGTCGACTCCCTCAGCCGTCAGGATGACACCTCGGTCGCCCAGCCCGTGGTACAGCAAGCGTTCAGGATGCCGCAGCCTGAAGGCGATAAGAGCGTCTACGGCCAGGCAGTCGACGGCCAGCACGTCGTCCTGATCGCCCTGGACGAGGTCAGCGAAGGGCAGGTCAACGAGCAGAGTGAAGCCATGATCAGCCGCATGACCCAGCAACTACGCTCCCAAGCCGCCATCAGCGGACTGCTGGAATACCTCCGCGACAACGCCGAAATCGAACGCTTCTAAGCCCCACCGACGAGTTTCGAGCCACGAGTTACGAGCTGCACGCTACACGCAGCTCGTCTCTCGCCATGCTTCCAACCGCTCGTTTCCCGTTTCTCGCAGCTCGCCTCTCGTTTCCCGCAGCTCGTTTCTCGCCACTTACAGCTTAAAGCTTACAGCTTACAGCTACGCCCCCAGCCCCGCGGCTGCTTCCAACCGCTCGCTTCTCGTTTCTCGTCGCTCGTTCCTCGTTTCTCGCCACTCGCGGCTCGCACCTCACCACTTCCAGCTTCAGGCTTCCAGCTGTCAGCTCAACCCTCTTCCTTCTTCCCTCATCCAACTTCGCGGCACCCGTCCCGCGGCTTGCTTCCAACCGCTCGTTTCTCGCCGCTCGTTTCTCGCCACTCGCGGCTCGCACCACGCCACTTCCAGCTTCAGGCTTCCAGCTGTCAGCTCATCCCTCTTCCTTCTTCCCTCATCCGACTTCCCACTACCCGTCCCGCGGCTGCTTCCAACCGCTCGCTTCTCGTTTCTCGTCGCTCGTTCCTCGTTTCTCGCCACTCGCGGCTCGCACCTCACCACTTCCAGCTTCAGGCTTCCAGCTTCCAGCTCTTCCCTCTTCCTTCTTCCTTCTTCCCTCATCCAACTTCCCGCCCCGGCCGCTCTAACACACGCCATTGTCGCCATGGTGGATGCTGCCTGCCCGGGTACTTCCTAGGCTGAGTGTGACAAAATGCCAGCAGACCGTCGCTGGACTCACTTGTACGCCGTGAAGAGGGGAGCATCATGTATCGCGTGCGTCGCTTTGCGGTTCGCCATGCCCATGCCTTCGAGCGTTTGTATGCCGGCTTCGAGGTCGTGCTCAAGTGGTCGGCACCACTGCTCGAACGCATCGGGTATCAACGGCTCGAGGCGCCGGTGGCCTGGCTGGAAAAGCATATCAAGGGCCTGCTGTTCGACTGTCAGATGTGCGGCCACTGCGTGCTCAGTTCCACCGGCATGTCGTGCCCCATGAACTGTCCCAAGCGCTTGCGCAATGGTCCCTGTGGCGGAGTTCGCGACGATGGCGGCTGCGAGGTCAAGCCGGAGATGCGCTGTGTCTGGCTGGATGCCTGGGAAGGCAGCGAGCGGATGAAGCATGGCGATCGCATCGAGGTGGTGCAGCTGCCGGTGGATGACAGCATGGAAGGTAGCTCGTCCTGGCTCAGAGTGGCGCGTGGCGAGCATGGTGCAGGAGGGGCCCATGAAGTTCGATGATGAACCGGTACCCGGGTATTCGCTGCCCGTTCTGCCCGGCCATGTGTCACCCGGCCGGCTGGAACGGGTGCTGCGTGCCGGGCGTTTTGCCGTGACCACCGAGATCAGCCCGCCGGACTCCGCCGACCCGGCGGAGGTACTGCAGCGAGCGGCGATTTTCGATGGTTATGTCGATGCCATCAATGCCACCGATGGCTCCGGCGCCAACTGCCACATGTCCAGTGTCGGCGTGTGTTCGCTGCTGACTCGGGTCGGCTACGCCACCATCCTGCAGATGTCGTGCCGCGACCGGAATCGCATTGCCATGCAGGGGGAAATTCTCGGCGGTGCGGCCATGGGGTCCTGCAATCTGCTGTGCCTGAGCGGCGACGGCGTCCAGGCCGGCGATCATCCGCATGCCCGGCCGGTCTTCGATCTCGACTCTCTGTCGCTGCTCAACATCGCCAAGGGCATGCGCGACGGCGGTCATTTCGAGAGCGGCCGGGTGATCGAGAGCCCGCCGCGCCTCTTCCTGGGAGCCGCCGAGAACCCCTTCGTGCCGCCCCGGCATGTACGCGCCCAGCGGCTGGCCAAGAAGGTGGCGGCCGGTGCCAACTTCATTCAGACCCAGTACTGCTTCGATACGGCGGCGTTGCGCGACTTCATGGCCGAGATCGGCGACATGGGCCTGCTCGAGGGGCCCGATCGGGTACATGTGCTGGTCGGCATGGGGCCGCTGGGGTCGGCACGCAGTGCACGCTGGATCCGCGACCATGTGCCGGGCGTGCATATCCCGGACCATGTCATCAAGCGCCTGGAGGGCGCCCGGGATCAGCGCGAGGAGGGCACCCGCTTGTGTCGCGACATCCTTCAGGAGGTGCGCGAGATCGAGGGGGTCAGCGGGGCCCATATCATGGCCTATCGGCAGGAAGGCAAGGTGGCGCGCATCATCGAGGAAACCGGTGTGCTCGAAGGGCGTGTGCCCTGGTACCCGGGGCGCGACAACCCCGCCGAACTCAATCCCGAGGCCGCCAGCGCCGTGGGGCCGGCGGCCACCGGGTCCGGCTGGTAAGGCAGCTCAGTCGCTGAGGGGGAAATCGCGCAGGCACAGTGCCTCGCCTGGCGCCGCGACGATTTCCCAGCCCCGCTCGGGCTGCCAGTCACCCAGCACATAGCGCCGCGCCGGCCGGCCATCGACTTCCAGCTCGTGGACATCGGGGCGGTGGGTGTGACCGTGAATCAGGGTCGTCACGCCGTGCTGCTGCAGGCTGGCGACCACCTCGTCGGGCGTCACGTCCATGATGTCCTCGGCCTTGTTGGAGTTGGCCTCGCCGGACTGGTCCCGCAACTGCCGGGCCAGTTCGATGCGCTCGCCGATCGGCATGGCCAGCACCTGTGCCTGCCACTCGGCCTGGCGGGACTGCGCGCGAAAGGCCATGTAGGCCTCGTCGCGGGTGCACAGGCTGTCGCCGTGCATCAGCAGGACCCGCTCGTCGCCCAGGGTCACCAGGCTGGGGTCGGGCAGCAGGCTGGCGCCGGCTTCACGGGCAAAGCGTTCACCGAGCAGGAAGTCGCGGTTGCCGTGCATCAGGTAGATGGCCGTGCCCTGATCGGCGAGATGCTTGAGTGCCTCGGCAATACGCCGGGCGAGCGGCGCATTGCCGGTCGGGTCGGCATCCCCCAGGTCCAGCAGGTCGTCGCCGATCCAGGCCTCGAAGAAATCGCCCAGGATATAGAGCGCCTCTGCGCCTGTGGCGCGCTCGTCCAGCCAGTTCAAGAAACCTTGGGTAATCGCTGGTGCACCGGGATGCAGGTGCAGATCGGAAATCAGCAGGGTGGCCATGTCAGCGTCCGTTGTTGCCGGAGGGTGAGCGGGGTGGGAGACGGCGGCCGTCTCCCGGCGGTCGAGCGACAGGGTCAGCTCGCCGCGTCCTGCAGGCGCGCCGTTTTGAGGATCACGTCCTCGGCGGGCACATCGGCATGCATGCCGCGGCGCGTGGTTTCGACGTTCTTGATGCGCTCGACGACCTCCATGCCCTCGACCACTTCGGCGAACACGCAGTAGCCCCAGCCCTGCAGGTTCTTGCCGCGATGGTTGAGAAAGTCGTTGTCGGCCACATTGATGAAGAACTGCGCCGTGGCCGAGTGCGGGTCCTGGGTGCGGGCCATGGCCAGGGTGCCGACCCGGTTGGGCAGGCCGTTGTCCGCTTCATTCTCTATGGGGGCGTGGGTCGACTTCTGGTTGAAGTCCAGGTCGAAGCCGCCACCCTGCACCATGAAGCCGTCGATCACACGGTGAAAGAGGGTGTTGTCGTAGAAGCCTTCACGGACGTACTGTTCAAAGTTGGCCGCGGTCTTCGGGGCTTGCTCGTGATTCAGGGCGATGACGATATCGCCGAAGTTGGTTTCAAGCGTGATCATGACGATTTCCTGTCGATTGGCCGGATGCCTTGGCGCCGTGCATGGGCGTGGCGCTATAATAGCGGTTTTGCGTCGATGCGCGAAGCCGGAACCCACCGGCCACGCTCGACAGGCCCGCGTTCAACCAGAGGTTGCCCAATCAACATGACCGAGACTACCAGCGCGCCGAACTTCATTCGCAACCAGATCCACGAGGAGCTCGAGGCTGGCCGGCACGACAGGATCGTCACCCGGTTCCCGCCGCATCCCAACGGTTTTCTGCATATCGGCCATGCCAAGTCGATCTGTCTGAATTTCGGGCTTGCCGAGCAATTCGGTGGCGACTGTAACCTGCGTTTCGATGACACCAACCCGGAGAAGGAAGAGCAGGCCTATATCGACGCCATCAAGGAAGACGTCAACTGGCTGGGCTTCGACTGGGCCGGCGAGGTGCGCTATGCCTCCGACTACTTCGACCAGCTCTATGCCTGGGCACAGTACCTGGTGCGCGAGGGCAAGGCCTATGTCGATGACCTCTCGCCGGACGAGATCCGCGAATACCGCGGCACGCTCACCGAGGCCGGCACGCCGAGCCCCTATCGCGAGCGTGGCGTCGAGGAAAACCTCGATCTGCTGGAGCGCATGCGCGTCGGCGAGTTCGCCGAGGGTGAGAAGGTGCTGCGCGCCCGGATCGACATGGCCTCGTCCAACATCAACCTGCGCGACCCGATCCTCTACCGCATTCGTCATGCCAGCCACCACCAGGCCGGCGACAAGTGGAAGATCTATCCGTCGTATGACTTCACCCACGGCCAGTCCGATGCCATCGAGGGCGTCACGCACTCGCTGTGCTCGCTGGAGTTCGAGGACCATCGTCCGCTCTACGACTGGTTCCTCGAGCAGCTGCCGGTGCCGTCGCGCCCGCGCCAGATCGAATTCGCGCGCCTCAACCTCAACTACACCCTGACCTCCAAGCGCAAGCTCAAGCTGCTGGTCGACCAGGGCTATGTCGATGGCTGGGACGACCCGCGCATGCCGACCATCTCCGGCATGCGTCGCCGCGGTTACACGCCGGCCTCGGTGCGCAAGTTCTGCGAGATGATCGGTGTCACCCGCGCCGATGGTGGCCTGGTCGACATCGCCATGCTCTACCACGCCATTCGCTCGGATCTCGAGGACAATGCCCCGCGCGCCATGTGCGTGCTCAAGCCCCTCAAGGTGGTGCTGACCAATGTCCCCGAGGACCACCAGGAGGTCTACGACGTGGCCGGGCATCCCGCCCGCGATGACATGCCGGTGCGCCGCGTGCCCTTCACCCGCGAGATCTACATCGACCAGGACGACTTCATGGAAGAGCCGCCGAAGAAGTTCTTCCGTCTCTCGCCGGGCAAGGAAGTCCGCCTGCGCAACAGCTACGTGATTCGCTGCGACGATGTCATCAAGGACGAAGACGGCGAGCTGCAGGAGCTGCATTGCTCCGTGGACTTCGACACCCTCGGCAAGAACCCCGAAGACCGCAAGGTCAAGGGCGTGCTGCACTGGGTCAGCGCCGCTCACGGCGTGCCGCTGGAAGTCCGGCTCTACGATAACCTCTTCCAGGTCGAACAGCCCGACAAGGATCGCGACGTCGACTTCCTCGAGCACCTGAATCCCGAGTCGCTGGTCACCGTGCAGGGCTTCGGCGAGCCGAGCCTGGCCGAGGCGCAGCCGGAGAGTCGCTATCAGTTCGAGCGTGTCGGCTATTTCTGTGCCGACCGGCATGTCAGCACTCCCGGCAAGCTGGTGTTCAACCGTACCGTGGGACTCAAGGACACCTGGGCGAAGATCAAGAAGAAGGGCTGACATGCAGATCTACAACACCCTGACACGCCGCAAGGAAGCCTTCACGCCCCGCGAAGCCGGGCGCGTGAGCATGTACGTGTGCGGCATGACCGTCTATGACTACTGCCACCTGGGCCATGCCCGGGTGATGGTGGCCTTCGACGTCATCACCCGCTACCTGCGTGCCCGGGGCTATGACGTCAACTATGTGCGCAACATCACCGACATCGACGACAAGATCCTCAGGCGTGCCGAGGAGAACGGAGAGAGCATCAACGCGCTCACCGACCGCATGATCGAGGCCATGCACGAGGACGAAGGGCGGCTCGGCGTCCAGCGGCCCGATCATGAGCCGCGCGCCACCCGACATGTCGATGACATCACCGCCATGATCCAGACGCTGATCGACAAGGGCTACGCCTATGCGGCGGACAATGGCGACGTCTATTACCGGGTCCGTCGCTTCGCCGAGTACGGCAAGCTCAACAACCGCGACCCCGACGAGATGCGCGCCGGCGCCCGGGTGGATGTCGAGGAGCACAAGGAAGATCCCCTCGACTTCGTGCTGTGGAAGGCCGCCAAGCCCGGCGAGGCCGAATGGCCATCGCCCTGGGGGCCGGGGCGCCCCGGCTGGCATATCGAGTGCTCGGCCATGTCGACCTGCTGCCTGGGGGAGACCTTCGATATCCATGGCGGCGGGCCGGATTTGACCTTCCCGCACCACGAGAACGAGATCGCCCAGAGCGAGGCCGCCACCGGCAAGACCTACGTCAACACCTGGATGCATGCCGGGGCCGTGCGCGTCCAGCACGAGAAGATGTCCAAGTCGCTGGGCAACTTCTTCACCATTCGTGACGTGCTCGAGCATCACGACTCGGAAGTGGTGCGCTATCTGCTGGTGGCCAGCCATTACCGCAGCCCGATCAACTATGCACCGGACTCCCTGGCCGATGCCCGCAAGTCGCTGGAGCGTTTCTACAACGCCCTGGACGGGCTGGACCTCGAAAACGCCACGGCGGGGCAGGTGGATGAGCGTTTCGACGCGCGCTTCACCGAGGCCATGGACGACGACTTCAACACCGCCGAGGCGCTCTCGGTGCTCTTCGACCTGGCCCGTGAAGTCAACCGGGCGCGCAGGGAAGCCCCCGAGCAGGCGGCGGCCCTGGCCGCGGAACTCAAGCGGCTGGGCGGTGTGCTGGGATTGCTGCAGCAAGATCCAAAAGCCTTTTTTCAAAGGAGAGTGCTGGCAAAGGGCACCCTGTATGCCGAATCAGAGTCGACCGGTACGGCCAGTGTGAAGAGCGCTGAGGATATAGAAGCCAAAATAGCTCAGCGTAACGAAGCAAGGAAAAATAAAAATTTCCAAGAGGCTGATCGAATCCGTGACGAGCTCGCCGCCCTGGGCATCGTCCTCAAGGACAGCCGCGAAGGCACCTCCTGGGTGTTCGAGGCCCCCGGCGAATGAGCCGGGGCATTAGCCACTGGGCCCCAGGGGAATCTGCCGGGGCCAGTCATCCTCCACGATAAAGACCCGCTGCCAGCCCTTGCCGGGACGGTAGAGCGCCAGCTGCCGTGGTGCGCCACTGCGCGCGAAGTGTTCTGCCAGGCAGGCGGCCAGCTCCTCCAGGCCGAGCAGATGACGGCGGGCGGGAGGAGCCAGCCAGTGAGGCTTGCCCAGCCAGCTGCCCCGGGTCGCGTCGTCCAGCGTGGCGGCGAAGGCCGGCCAGTGTGCCCAGTGCAGCCAGAGCCCACGGTAATGGGCGGAGTGGGCCTGAACGGGGGCGGGCATTGGATGTTCCCAGGGATAGAAGAGCACGCCGGGCATGGCCAGACGCTGCTGCAGACGTCCCTGCCAGGATGGGCCGAGGGCGGCGGCCAGGGCATCCCGGGCATCCGGCGAGTGGGCCAGGGGGAACTGGTGACGTTCCAGGTGGGCCTGCTTGAGGGCCAGGCTGTCCACGCCGTTGGTGCCGATCCAGCGGGCCGGGTCGTTCGGCCTGCCGGGCCCGCTTGGCAGGCCCAGATAGAACTTGATCGCAAGCTCCAGGTGCACCGGCGTGGTATCGCCCTGTCGCTGTTGATAGACCAGGTCCAGCTCCCCCCGGGTGCGGCGCCCGCGAATCACCGCCAGGTTGTGCACCCGCAGGCGTGTCCCCGGCGCCGTCTGCAGCAGGTATTGCCACAGCCGCTCATGGTAGTGACCGAGACGCGAGGCGCCGGGCTCGCCGGTCATGGCCTCCAGCATGGCGGGTGCCTCGGCCTGTCGATCCAGGTAGCCCTGCAGGGCCTGCCGGCTCCCCAGGCCCAGGGACTGGCGTGTCGGCCGGCCCGGCCAGGCCAGGGACAGCAGGTCCGGGGCGCTCAGCAGCCAGGCGAGGTCACGTACCTGCGGATGCTGCCAGCGTTCGAGAAAATCGGTATCGTAAGGTGGCATGAGGCCTCAGGATGACATCGCCATGGTGTTCCGACAGTCTGGTATGTGGCACTTTATACTTCACCCGACATTCCCGACCAGCAGGTGCTAATGATGAACTCGTCTCTCACGCGTTTTGCCGCCCTGGCGGCCGGTGGCCTGATGGCCCTGTCCATGACGGCTCAGGCCGATACCCCGAAAGAGGGTGATCCGGTGGTCGTGGCCTCCAAGATCGACACCGAAGGCTCGGTGCTGGGGCAGTTGATCCTGCAGCGCCTGGAGAACAACGGCATCAAGGTGGAAAACAGCCTGCAGCTTGGCACCACCAGCATCGTGCGTGAGGCCCTGACCTCCGGCGAGATCGACCTCTATCCCGAGTACACCGGCAATGGCGCCTTCTTCTTCGACATGGCCGACAGCGATGTGTGGAAGAATGCCGAGCAGGCCTACGCGACCGTCAAGGCCGAGGATCGCAAGCGCAACGGCCTGGTCTGGCTGACCCCGGCCGACGCCAACAATACCTGGGCGATCAGCCTGAGGGGTGAACTGGCACGCCAGAACGAGCTCACCAGCCTCGAGGATCTGGCGGCCTACCTGGATGACGGCGGTGACTTCAAGCTGGCAGCCAGTGCCGAGTTCATCGAGTCGCCCCAGGCGCTGCCGGCCTTCCAGGATGCCTACGGCTTCGAGCTCAGCGACGACCAGCTGCTGGTGCTCTCCGGCGGCAACACCGCCGCCACCATGCGTGCCGCCGCCCAGCAGACCAGTGGCGTCAACGCCGCCATGACCTACGGCACCGATGGAGGCCTGCAGGCGCTCGACCTGGTGGTCATGGACGACACCCTGGGCGTTCAGCCGGTGTATCAGCCGACCCCGGTGGTCCGCGAAGCGGTGCTCGACACCTATCCCGAGATCGAGAGCCTGCTTGAACCGGTGTTCGAGGCCCTGGACCGCGACACCCTGCAGCGCCTCAACGGCGATGTGGCCGTCAAGGGGCTCGCGCCCGCCGATGTCGCGGCCAACTTCCTCGAGTCGCTGTCCGAGTAATCACGCAAGCGTAGAGGGACCGGGCAGTGTCCTTGATGATCAGCGGCGGAGTGCAATCGGTTGAAGCGAGAGGTCATGCGGCCCAATAGCGTGCTGATCAGCCTGATGCTGGTGCTGCTGGCCACCTGGCTCGGCCTGGACGCGGTCAGTGTGGCGGCCAATCGCATCGTTCCGGGGGAGGGGGTTGGCGTCGGCGGCATCGCCGGCTGGCCGGGCGTGCTGATCAGTATCATGCCCATGCTGGGTGTGTTGCTGCTGGCCCGGCGTCCGACAGTCCGCCACCTGCGCCTGGCCCTGATGCTGGTGATCCTGATGCTGACGGCCCTGCCGCTGTGGCTGGTAGTGGCCGCCGCCGTGAGCGTCGACCCGTCGCTGCCTCAGGCCCGCATGGCCATTGGCCCGGCCGTCTGGGTCGCGGTCTTCGTGTTGCTGCTGGCGCTGATCGAGCTGCGTGGTCGGGTGGCCTTGCCGTCCTGGCAGAACGGGCTGCTGTATCTGCTGCCGCTGTTGAGCCTGGCCCTGAGCCTGATGTTCGACCTCGAGCCGCTGGCCCTGCGTCAGGAGTTTCAGGTGCGTCAGTCCGCCTTTTTGACGGCCATCGGCGAGCATCTGCTGCTGGTCAGCGCCGCCGTTGTGATCAGTCTGTCGCTGGGTGTCGGCCTGGCGATGGCCATGCGTCACTGGCCTCGCGCCCAGCGCTTCGGCTTTACCCTGCTCAATTTCCTGCAGACGATTCCCAGCCTGGCGCTGTTCGGACTGTTGCTGGCGCCGCTGGCCTGGCTGTCCGACCGCTACGACTGGCTGGCGGCACTGGGCATCAGTGGCATCGGCTGGGCCCCGGCGCTGCTCGCGCTGATTGCCTACAGTCTGCTGCCCATGGTGCGCAACACCTATGTCGCCCTGGAGGAGGTCGACCCCGGGGTCATCGACGCCGCCCGCGGCATGGGCATGAGTCGCGCCCAGATATTCCGGCAGGTACGCCTGCCCCTGGGCCTGCCGGTGATCCTCGAAGGCATCCGCATCACCACGGTTCAGGGCATCGGCCTGACCGCCGTGGCGGCGCTGATCGGTGCCGGCGGGCTGGGGCGCTTCATCTTTCAGGGGCTGGGTCAGGCGGCCATGGACCTGGTCCTGCTGGGCGCCTTGCCGATTCTGATCATGGCCCTGCTGGCCGATGCCCTGCTGGCCGCGCTGACCGAGAAAATCCGCCCCGGAGGCACGCATTGATCGAGTTGATTCAGGTAAGCAAACGCTTCGGCGATGCCCTGGCCGTGGATGATGTCTCGCTGAGCATCGAGCGGGGCGAGTTGTGCGTGCTGATCGGCACCTCGGGGTGCGGCAAGTCGACCACGCTGCGCATGATCAATCGCCTCATCGAACACAGCGCCGGGGAAATCCACCTGGAAGGGCAGCCGGTGCGTGAATTCCGCGAGGAAGTGTTGCGTCGTCGCATCGGCTATGCCATCCAGAGTACCGGCCTGTTTCCGCACTGGACGGTGGCGCGCAATATCGGCCTGGTGCCGGGGCTGCTCAAGTGGCCCCGGGCGCGCATCCGCGAACGGGTCGAGGAACTCATGGAGCTGCTCGGGCTCGAGGTGGAAGAGTTTGCCGACAAGTACCCCAGTCAGCTCTCCGGCGGGCAGGCCCAGCGGGTCGGGGTGGCCCGTGCCCTGGCCGCCGACCCGGACATCCTGCTGATGGACGAACCCTTCGGGGCGCTCGACCCGATCACCCGGGAGTCGCTGCAGGACGAGCTGGTGCGGCTTCAGGCCAGGCTCAACAAGACCATCGTCTTCGTCACCCATGACATGGACGAGGCCCTGCGGCTGGCGGATCGGCTGGTGGTCATGAACCACGGGCGCATTATCCAGCAGGGGCATCCCCTCGAACTGCTGCGCCGGCCGGCCGATGGTTTCGTCGAGTCGCTGCTGGGTGGCGCGGATCGCGGCCTCAAGGAAGCCGCCCTGTTGCCGGTCAGTCAGCGCATGACGGCCCTCGACGACGCGCCGCTGGCCGAGCAGCGGGTGAGCCAGCAGGCCACGCTGCGCGAAGCGCTGTCGATCATGCTGTGGCGACATGTCGACTGCCTGACGGTCGTCGACGCGGCCGACACGCCGGTGGGGCAGCTTTCCCTGCGTCAGCTGGTCGGCGCCGGCGATGCGCGGGCCGCCGCGGGGCGGACCGACACCGACCAGGCCGCCGGCTGAGGGCAGGAGCCAGGACATGCAGACCGCCACCCGCCGTCCCACTCGACCCACTGTCAGCCACTGGCTGGCGCCCATGATCTGGTTATTGCTCCTGCTGGGCGCCTGCTGGGGCATGTCCTGGCTCGAGCCGCTGTTTCGCCTGGTCGAGCCCGACAGCCGTGACGTCATTTATGCCAGGGCCGACTTCTTCGTGCTGCTGGGCCGTCATCTGCTGGTCGTCGGTGTGGCGGCCCTGCTGGCGATCGGCATCGGCGTGGCCGCCGCCATTGCCGTGACGCGCCCGGCGGGCCGCGACTTCCTGCCCATGGTCAGTCAGCTGGCCTCCATGGGACAGACCTTCCCGCCCGTGGCCGTACTGGCGCTGGCCGTGCCGGTGCTCGGCTTCGGCACCCTGCCGGTCATCGTTGCGCTGTTGCTCTACGGCCTGCTGCCCATCGTGCGCAATACCCTGGCCGGCCTGGAAGGCATCGATGGTGGGGTGGCGGAAGCCGCCCGTGGCATGGGCATGACCGGTATCCAGCGGCTGCTTCGGGTCGAGCTGCCGCTGGCCGCTCCCATCATCCTGGCCGGCATCCGTACCTCGGTGACCATCAACATCGCCACCGCCGCGATCGGCTCCACGGTGGGCGCCAGCAACCTCGGCGACCCCATCATCTCGGGCATCGTCAACGGCAACATCGCCTATGTGCTGCAGGGCGCGCTGCTGATCGGCCTGCTCGCGCTGAGCGTCGACAGTCTCTTTGCGCGCCTGCAGCCTGCCTCCTTGCACTAAGGAAGCGCTGAATGGCTGGTCAGCTACTTCCAACTTGGCTATTCTGCCTCTACAGTTTACGTTAACGTAAATCGAAAGCGCGGGATGTCGGGGCAACCCCCTGGCAGTCCGCCATGACAATGACAATACTTCCCCCAAAAGGGGCAAGGATGATCATCACATGACAACAAGACCCGACAGCACCACGCCGCCGGCGCCCATGACCGGCACACCGGAGTTTCTGGCCGGTGACGAATACCGCATTCCGACCTGGCGCGTCCTCGGCGAGGACGGTCGACTGCTCGAAGGCGCGCAAGCGCCGGACATCCAGCGCGACAAGGCGCGCCGCATCTATGAAGCCATGCTGGCCACCCGCGTGATGGACGAGCGCATGATGGCCGCCCAGCGGCAGGGCCGCCTGAGTTTCTACATGCAGTGCACCGGCGAGGAGGCCGCCGTGGTTGGCGCCACTGCCGCCCTCGATGATGCCGACATGATCATGGCGCAGTATCGCGAGCAGGGTGCGCTGGTCTATCGCGGCTTCAGCTTCGACGAGTTCATGAACCAGCTGTTCGGCAATCAGCTCGACTATGGCAAGGGCCGGCAGATGCCGATTCACTACGGCTCGCGCAAGCTGCACTACATGACCATCTCCTCGCCGCTGGGCACCCAGATTCCCCAGGCCACCGGCTATGCCTACGGCCAGAAGCTGGCCGGCAATGGCCTCTGCACCCTGGTCTTCTTCGGCGAGGGCGCCGCCTCCGAGGGCGACTTCCATGCCGCCCTGAACATGGCGGCGGTCCACGAAGCGCCGGTGATCTTCTTCTGCCGCAACAACGGCTACGCCATCTCCACGCCCACCGTCGAGCAGTTTGCCGCCGACGGCGTGGCGCCCCGGGCACTCGGCTATCGCATGCATGTCATCCGCATCGATGGCAACGACATCCTGGCCGTCTACCGCGCCACCGAGGAAGCCCGGCGCATCGCCGTGGAGCACAACAAGCCGGTGCTCATCGAGGCCATGACCTATCGCCTGGCGGCGCATTCCTCCTCTGACGATCCCTCCGGCTACCGCTCGCGCAAGGAGGAGGAAGCCTGGCGCGAAAAGGACCCCATCCTGCGCATGAAACGCTGGCTGATCGAACGCGACTGGTGGAGCGATGACGAGGAAAATGCCCGCCAGGACGAGCTGCGTCGCGAGGTGCTGGAGACCATGAAACGCGCCGAGAAGCGCCCGCCGCCCGACCTGGGCACCCTGGTCAGCGACGTCTACGCCGATGTCACCCCGGCCCTGCAGCGCCAGCTCGATGCCCTGACGGCGCATGTGCGTCGTTATCCGGATGCCTATCCCCGGGGCGCGAGCTCGCTGGACCCGGATGTAAAGAATAGTGCGGATGCCGCGACCGATCAGGGAGGCGCCTGAGATGCCCAACATGAACATGCTGCAGGCCATCAACAATGCCCTGGACATCGCCATGGCCGAGGACGACAAGGTGCTGTGCTTCGGCGAGGACGTCGGCAGCTTCGGCGGGGTCTTCCGGGCCACCAGTCACCTGCAGGAAAAATACGGCCATGCGCGCTGCTTCAACACGCCGATCGTCGAGCAGGGCATCGTCGGCTTCGCCAATGGCCTGGCCTCGCAGGGCTCGGTGCCGGTGGCGGAGATCCAGTTCGCCGACTACATCTTTCCGGCCTTCGACCAGTTGGTCAACGAGACCGCCAAGTTCCGCTATCGCTCCGGCGACCTGTTCAACGTCGGCGGCCTGACCCTGCGCGCCCCCTATGGGGGTGGCATCGCCGGTGGTCACTACCACTCCCAGTCGCCGGAAGCCTACTTCGCCCACACGCCGGGCCTGAAGATCGTCATTCCACGCAATCCCTACGAGGCCAAGGGCCTGTTGCTGGCGTCGATTCGTGACCCCGATCCGGTGCTGTTCTTCGAGCCCAAGCGGCTGTATCGCGCCTCCACCGGCGAGGTGCCCGAGGAAGACTATCAACTGCCCCTCGGCGAGGCGGCCGTTACCCGCGAGGGCAGCGATGTCACCCTGGTGGGCTGGGGCGCACAGATGGAGGTCATCGAACGCGCCGTGGAACTGGCCGAGAAGGACGGCATTTCCTGCGAGGTCATCGATCTGCGCACCATCCTGCCCTGGGACGAGGACACCATCGTCGACTCGGTGCTCAAGACCGGTCGTCTGGTCGTCACCCACGAAGCGCCGCGCACCGGCGGCTTCGCCGGCGAGATCGCGGCCACCGTGCAGGAGCGCTGCTTCCTGTATCTCGAATCGCCCGTGATGCGGGTGACCGGCCTGGATACGCCCTTCCCGCAGACGCTGGAGAAGGAGTACCTGCCGGATCACCTCAAGATCCATGAAGCGATCCGCGCCAGCGTGAACTTTTGAGCCGATACCCAGGGAGACACCGATGACCCAGTTCAAGTTGCCCGATATCGGCGAAGGTATCGTGGAATGTGAAGTCGTTGAATGGCACGTGCAGGAAGGCGACAGCGTGGCCGAGGATCAGCCGGTGGTCGAGGTCATGACCGACAAGGCGCTGGTCGAGATTACCGCGCCGGAAACCGGCACCATTACCCGGCTGCATGTGGCCAAGGGCGAGACCGCCCGGGTCCATGAACCTCTCTTTGCCTACGACGCCGAGAGCGGAGACAACGCCGATGACGACCGGGCCGAGCCCGCGGATGACGCCGAAGACGCGCAAGGCGAGGGCAGCGCGCCCGCTGACGCCACGCCACGCCCCGCATCGCCGCAGGCCGAGGCGCCAGCGGTGGCCCCGCCGGCAAGCGGCCGCGGCGCCTACGGGCGCATTCCGGCCAGCCCGGCGGTGCGGCGTCTGCTGCGCGAGAACGAGCTGCGTCTCGACCAGGTGCCGGGCTCCGGCAAGGACGGTCGCGTGCTCAAGGAAGACGTACTGAGCTTTCTGGACGGCGCCGCGACCACTCAGCCGGCCGAGAGCAACGCGGCCTCGAACGGCCCGAGCCCCGCTGGCCAGGCCACGTCGCGTGTCGAGCCGCTGCGTGGTGTTCGCGCCGCCATGGCCCGACAGATGGTCGAGTCCGCTTCGACGATCCCGCACTTTCAGTACGGCGAAGAGATCGACGTCACCCGGCTGCTGGCCCTGCACGAGCGCTTAAAGCCCCAGGCCGAGGCGCAGGAGACACGCCTGACGCTGATGCCGCTGTTCATGAAGGCGCTGGCGCTGGCGGTCCAGGCCCATCCGATTCTCAACAGCCGGCTCGACATGGAGGCCGGTGAGATCCACTACCAGGCGCACTGCAACATCGGCATGGCGGTGGACGGCAAGGCCGGCCTGATGGTGCCCAACGTCAAACAGGTCGAGTCGCTGTCGCTGCTCGAGGTGGCCGCCGAGGTGCAACGGCTGACCACCGCGGCCCGGGAAGGGCGGGTGTCCCGCGCCGACCTGCAGCAAGGCACCATCAGCATCTCCAACATCGGAGCCCTGGGCGGTACCTACGCCGCGCCCATCATCAATGCCCCGGAGGTCGCCATCGTCGCCATCGGCAAGACCCAGTGGCTGCCGCGCTTCGACGCCAACGGCGAGGTGGTCTCGCGGGCCATCATGACCGCCACCTGGGCCGGCGATCACCGCCTCATCGACGGCGGCACCATCGCCCGCTTCTGCAACGTCTGGAAGGGCTATCTGGAGGATCCGGAAACCATGCTGCTGTCGTTGCGCTGACGCTCGGGGGTGGTCATGAGCCAGGCGCCGCTCCAGCAGTTCTATATTCCGGAAGACCAGTCGGTCTATCTGTTGAGCCACGACGACGCGCGCAAGCTGCGCGAGTGGGTGGCGCTGTGCCAGGCGCAGCTCGAACAGCTCGGTTACCGCCATATCGAGCTGATCGGCAAGGGCGCCTACGGCTTCGTGTTCGCCGGGGTGACCGAGCATGGCGAGCAGTATGTCTTCAAGTTCACGCGGGTCACGCTGTCGCGCGAGATTCAGGATCGCCTCGAGGAAGAGGCCTTCATGCTCGAGCAGGTGGATCATCCCCATGTGCCGCGGCTGATCGCCTATCAGCGCGTGCGACACCAGTCGATCCTGGTCATGGAACGCGCCCCGGGCCTCAACCTCGAGGAAGTCTCGCGCCGCGAAGGGCGCCTGTCGCCGCGCCTGGTGGTGCGCATCGCCGACCAGCTGGCCGGCATCCTGCGCGCCCTGCGCGACGAAAACGGGCCGGCCGGGCGCCCGGTGGTGCACGGCGACATCAAGCCCTCCAACCTGGTCTTCGATGCCGACCGCGAGCGCGTCGCCCTGATCGACTGGGGCTCCTCGGTGTTCGCCCAGCTGGATGCCAACCAGCAGTTCGTCGCCACCAACGTCATGGAGCTGATGTCCGACAACCTGCAGCAGACCAACGCCCGACTGGGGGATGTCTACTTCATCGGCGAGGAACAGCTCAACGGTGCGCTGTCGTCGCCCCGCTTCGACGAGCAGGGCGCCGCCGGCACCCTCTATGCGCTGGCCTCCGGCCAGTCGTGTCGCTTCGGCCACCGGGTCATTCCGGCCACTTCGCTTGGCCTGCCGCGGGAATTCGCGCGCCTGCTCGACGGCATGCTCGACCCCGACCCCGAGGTGCGCCGACGCGCCGGCGACTACTTCATCCGCGAGATGCCGCGCCTTGGCCGCCTGGTCATGCTCGACCTGCCCGAGCCGCCGGAAACCGCCCTGGTGCCGGTGTGGACGCGCTCCGCGGCCAGCGAGATCGACACCGTGGTCTACAGCTCGCGCAAGTCCTTCCTGCGCGAGGAAGGCGGCCGCGACAGCTTGAGCGAGGTCAACGACGTCCAGCTCGACCGCTACTACAAGAACTTCATGCAGGGCATGGGCGAGACCGAAAAGGCCTTCCTGGCCGCGGTCAGCCGGCTGGGCAGCTATCCCGTGGTGGGCGGCCTGGCGGTGCGCTGGGAGGCCGAAGGCGTCTACATCGACACCTCCCTGAACCTGCACGACCCGGCGCTCAAGCCGGCCTTCGTCGCCGCCGTCAACAACATGGTCAGCCTGGCCCGGGCCATTCACCGCCAGGGCATCTTCAAGAGCTGTCTGTTCAATGCCCGCGACACCCTGCACCTGGACCGCGAAGGCCCCGACCGACCCTTCGTGATCCCGCCGGACATTCGCCTGGCCTATGAAGTCAGCGACGTCCCCGAACTCGAGGACCGCACCCGACTGCACAGCTACTTCGAGGACGGCCCCGACCCGGACGAATTCCTGGTCCTGCCCGAAGCCATCATCACCGCCCTGGAAGCCCTCAACGAGATCCACCATACCGGCATGATCATCTTCGAGGCGCTGCCCGAGCACCTCAAGATCCACAGCCACTACCGCCTGCTCGACCCCTCCCGGGAAGACGAATTCCGCCGCCGCCTGGACGACATCCTCGACGCCGTGGCGCTGATCGAAGGCCTCGGCGTCTCCGGCTTCATGAAGATGCCCTACAAGGACACCCGCTTCTTCCCCCACCTGGCGCAACAGCCGGAACGCTTCTACCCCCGCGACCCACGCGCCACCCTGGCCGCCATGCAGGCCGACACGCAGTGAAACCGGCGCCCGCCCATGAATGAGCTCGTGGTCGGATTCTGGCAAGATAGGGGACCATCAATCCCTCCTGCCATGGCGACATGCCACGGGTGACAGCGCGACGGGGACAGGGACTGGCGAGGGTCTTTTGACAGGGATGTCAAAAGTAGCGCCCAGGGACGGGTTCACAGCGCCCTCGCCAGGACCTGGCGCCGGTCGCGCCCCCGCTGGCCGAGGGAGCAGTGATCGTCTATCTCAATGGACAAGGATGCAGCATGGCCCACTTACTCCGCATCGTGATGATTCACGGTCACCTGGATGGCGTCGTCGAACTGGATGTCGATGGCCACACCAACATCTGCGGCACCAATGCTTCCGGCAAGACCACGCTGCAACGCCTGGTACCGGTGTTCTACGGTGAGCTGCCGAACAAGGTGGTGCCGCGCACGCGCATGAAATTCGATGCCTTTTACCTGCCGCATCGCAACAGCTATCTGATCTACGAATACCGCCGCGAGGCCGGCAACGTCTGCCAGGCCGTGCTGACCCGCAAGAAGGAAGGCGGCGTCGAATACCGCTTCGTCGGCGCTCCCTATCGCCCCGAAGACTATCTGGTGGAAAGCCGGGAAGGCGTCGCGGCCCTGGAGACCGAGGCCTGGCTGGCCGGGCTGCGTCGCCAGAGCATCAATGTGTCCGCCAAGCTGGGCGCCACCTCGGAATATCGCGCGGTCATCCAGAACGACTTCACCCAGCAACAGGGCAACCGCCGCGAGGCCCTGAAGCTGCGCCAGACCGCCGCCCAGTTCAGCCTGGTCAAGCCCGAACGGCGCATCCGCCACATGGAGAAACTGATCTCCGCGGTGCATGCCAAGGAGGGCAAGATGGACACCCTCAAGACCATGCTTGCGGCCATCTTCGAGGAAGACGGCGTCGAACTGCCGGTCACCCGCATCCGCAGCACCAAGGCCCGCGAATGGATCGCCCAGATGCGCCAGTCCATGCGCCTGGCGCCGTTGCAGCAATCCCTGGCCGAGCTGGCCGAGGTCGATCGCGAGATTGCCGATCTCGAGACGACCCTGTGGCAACTCAAGCCCCAGCTGGAAGCCGACCGCCACCGCGCCGAACGCCAGCTCGCCGACAGCGAGGCCGAGCTCAATACCCAGCAGCAAGCCTTCCAGGCCCGCGAGCAGGAGTACGAGCAGACCCGCGACCGGCTCAATGACCGCATCAGTGAACTGGCCAGCGAGCTGGAGCGTACCCAGCGCAGCCTCAACGACCTGCAGCAGCAATACGAGGCCTACGCCGAGGCCGACATGCCGGCCCTGGAACGCGACCTCGCCGAGCTGCCGCAGTGGCGCGAGCAGGCCCGCCAGCTGCAGGAACACCTGACGGTGATGCAGGAGGCCACGGCGGCCAACCGCTCGCGCCTGGAAGCGCGGCTGCGCGAACTCGCCGACGACCTCTCGCGGCGCAGCGAGGAAATCCAGGCCCGGCTCGACGAACTGGGCGACGCCCGGGCCGCGCGTCAGGAACAACAGTGGGCCAGCGAGCGCGAGCTCGAGGAAAAGCACCAGGCGCGGCGCAGCGAACTGGAAGCCGGTTATCAGTCACGGCTCGAGGCGGGCATCGAGCGCCTCGCCGACCTCAAGGCGCAACTGGCCTCCACCGGCCAATCCAGCGACGAGGCCAGCGAGGCCGAACTGGCCCAGGCACGCGTCGACCAGGCGCAGAGCGATCGTCAGGCTGCCAATCAGCGCCTCGATGGCCTGCGCCGCGAACACGAGACCCTGCGCCAGGAACGCGACAGCGCCGAACAGCAGCGCGAAAGCGCCCGGCAGGATCTGGATCGCGCCCAACAGCGCTGCCGCGACCTGGAAATCCAGCGCGATCCCAGCGAGGGCAGTCTGCGCCACTTCATGCGCTACCACCGGCCCGGCTGGGAACACCAGCTGGGCAAGGTCATTGCCCCCGAACTGCTGGAGCGTCACGACCTGTCGCCCCAACTGACGGAAGCCGATCAGGACAACGATGGGCATGACGACCTGTTCGGCGTTAACCTGGACCTGACGTCCATCGAACTGCCCGATCATGCCCGCGACGAAGCCAGCCTGCATGCCGCCATCGAGGCCGCGGAAGCCGAGCAGGCGCGGGCCGAGGCCGACCTCAAGGCCACCGAGAAACAGCTCAAGGCCTGCCACGAACGCGTCCAGGGCGCCGATGAAAGCCTCAGCCAGGCGCGTCTGGCGCTCAAGCATGCCGATGCCGAGGTGGAGTACGCCCTGGACGCCCGGCATCAGATCCACGAGCGTCACCTGCAACAGCAGCAGGAGCGTCGCCGCGCCGCCGAACAGGCGCTGGCCGACCAGCAGGCCGCCGACGAGGCCCTGCGCGAGGAAAAGCGCCAGGCACTGACCACCCTCGACGACACCCACCAGTCCCAGCTGCTGGAGCTCAAGGCCGACGGCCAGAGCCAGCTGGCCGGCTTCGACGCCCGCATCGAGCAGTACCGCCAGCAGCTCGACGACCTCAAGGCCGAGCACCAGCGCCAGCGCAAGGAACTCGAAGCCGCCTTCGATCAGGAGCTGCAGGAGCAGGGCGTCGACCCCGAGACACTGCGTTCGACCCGCCAGCGCATCAGCGATCTGCAGGAGCGCATCCGCGTCACCGAGAGCCGCCGCGAGGAGCTGGATGCCTACAGCCGCTTCATGCGGGTCGACTGGGGCCAGCGCAAGCCCGAACTGGTCGACCGCGAGGCCAGCCTGACCCGCGACAAGCAGAGCGCCGAACACCAGCGCGAGCAATGTCGCAGCGACTTCCAGGCCGCCCGGACGGCCCATCAGCAAGCCAGCAAGGCCCTCAAGTCACGCATCAACGCCGAGCGCGAAGTCATCGACGCCCTCAAGCCGCTGCTCGGCCAGCTCGACGGCCTGGGACTGGCCCCCGACGACACCGTCCAGCAGGCCGACGGCGAGGCACCCGGGGACGTTCATGAGCGCATCGAGCGCAGCCGTCAGGCGCTGGCCGATCGCAGCCGCGAAGTCGAGACGCTGCACAAGGGCTGCGAGCAGGTCGAGAGCGACCTGATCAAGGGCGCCAGTGCCGGCTTCGTCGAGACCCTGGAGAACGAGCGGGCCAGGCTCAATGCCAGCTCTGGCCAGGCCGGCGAGTCGGGCCTCGACCCGCGTCGCCAGCTGCCCATGCTGCGCGGCATGCTGCAACTGCTCGAGGACCAGCAGCAACAGCTCATCCAGCAGGGCCGCAACCTGGGCGCCGACCTGGACAAGTTCTTCACCGTGTTTCGTGACCTCAACCGACGCATCAGCGCCCAGAGCCGCCGGCTCTCCGAGGAAGTCGCCGATGATCTGCGGCTGGACGGCATCAACAAGGCCGAGGTCAAGATCCAGTCGACCATCGACGAGCTCGGCTTCTGGGAACCGCTCAAGCGCTTCGCCCAGTTGTATCGTGACTGGCGCAATTCCTCCCGCGAGCTGCCGGGGGACGACTACCTGGACGCCCTGGCCGATGTCGTCGACCTGCTGCGCCACGATCAGCAGTACAGCTTCGAGAGCCTGCTGCGCCTGGAACTGCACCTCAACGAGGGCGGCACCGACCTGGTCATCAAGAGCGACCGCCAGCTGCTCGAGTCCTCGAGCCACGGCATGGCCTACCTGATCCTGTGCAAGTTCCTGCTGGCCTTCACCCGGCTGCTGCGCGGCTCGGCGGAGATCGCCATTCACTGGCCCATCGACGAGATCGGCACGCTGGCCTATCACAACGTCGAGACCCTGTTCGATGCCTGCGACAGCAATCGCATTCATATCGTCGGCGCCTTCCCCAACCCGGAGTCCGACGTACTGCTGCTGTTCCAGCATCGCTACCTGATCGACCGTGACAACGAGGACGCCGGCCGGCGTCGCCTCAAGCGCATCGAGCCGCGCCTCAGCCGCCTGGCCGAGCGCCTGCAGCAACGCACTGCCGAAGCCACCGCGGAGGAGTTCACCTGATGATCGAACATGGCCCCTTGCTCGAGCGCCTGCTGGCCGGCGAGTTCGTCTGCGCGGTGAGCGATGATCATGCCTTTCGGCGGCTGCAGGACGAGGACACCCGCGAGCAGATCGACAACTACCTGCGCCCGCTCAACCGGCGTCTGGCCACCAATGCCGAGGGCAGCGTCTATTTCCTGGCCTGGCGCCAGCTCAATGACGAGGCCCGCGATCAGCTGTCCCGCCAGCTCGGCGAGGTGCTGCACAGCCTGATGCCGATGCTCGAGTGGCTGCAGCTGATGCAGGAAGCCCTGGGCCACGATGCCCTGGTGGCCCCCGGCGATGTGCTCAAGCCCGCCGAGCTCAGCGCCCGCTGCGAGGACAACCAGAGCCTGCGTGAACAGCTCGAGCGCCTGGCCGGCGACAGCTTCTTCGGCTCCCAGAGCGAACAGCTCGACGCCCAGATGAAGCAGGTCTTCAAGCGTCTTCGCGAGCACGGCTACGTGCTCCAGCCCCACGCCGACCGCCAGGTCTATCTGGTCACCGGCAAGGTCGATTATCTGGTCGACCTGGTGCGCCTGATCCGCGACGAGGAGAACCTGCCCATCGAGGATGAAATGCCCCAGGCCCAGGAAAATCTGTTATGAGCTCCAGGATGCCATCGACGGAGGCGCGCCCGGCCGAGGATCACGCTGACCACCAGCTGGAAGGCCGGCTGGTCAGCACCGGGGTGGAGCGTCTGGCCCTGCTGGGCAAGCACGCCGAGGCGCTGATGCAGGGCTACAGCCGCGACGAGGTACCGCTGGCCAATCTCAGCGAGCGCGCCCTCAACAAGCTTCTGGCGGCGCGCATCGTTTGGCGCCCCGACGAGCAGGGCGGCGTCAAGCTGGCCCCGCGCGTGCGCGAACTGATCGCCGAGATGCTGGCCGACGAAACCCGCCGCCAGGTCAACGCCGACGTGGGCGAGACCCTGGAGCTGTTGCGCAGCCTGGTGCAGAGTTACCGCGAAGCCCAGAGCCAGGGCGAATACTGGCGCCAGGAACAGCAGCTGCTGCGCCTGCGCCAGGCGCTGGACGACCTCAATGGCCGCTTCGCCGACGCCATCGACAGCCTCTGGCAGCGTCTCAACAGCGACTTCGGCTTCGTCAGCCGCCTCAACGACAAGATCCGCGAGAACGACCGCGCCCAGAAGCAGATCGTGCGCCTTCTCGACGGCCTGCAACTGATCGACTTCGACGAACTCATCGAGCTGGTCGGCAGCGACGGCGGCCTGCGCAAGTTGCTGATCAGTCAACTGCAACGCCAGGTCAGCCAGCACTACACCAGCCTGCGCGAGGTGCAGAGCCGCCTCACCGAACTCATGGCCCGCTTCCGCCAGCAGCAGTCGCGCAGCCGACTGGTCAGCGGCATGGCGGCCTTCCTGCGCGAGCACCCCAACTTCGTGCCCGGCAACTATGCCCGGCGCAGCGAGGTGCCCGACCTGGTCAACCAGGCCACCGCCCTGAACGCCGCGGCGGCCCCGGCGCTGGACCACCAGTCGGACATCCGCGTCATCACCGAACTGCTGCACGAACTGCCCCGGCCACAGCAGCCCAGCCGCGATGCCACCAGTGCCGGCCCGGCCGCGGTCGAAGCCACCGGCCTGGTGGCCGCGCGTCAGCAGGCGCTCAAGGATGACGTGGAACGCTTCTACCTGGCCGTCATCGACCAATCCGCCGAGGCGGGCATCAGCGCCCTGGACTATCTGCAGCACAGCGACATGACCTGGGGCGAGGAAATCTGGCTCTTCCAGGTCATCGCCGAATACCAGAGCCTGCCACGCAGCGAACAGGCTGCCTTCAGGCTGCAACAATCGGAAAGCCGCGCCAGTCAATTCAATGACCTGCGGCTGATCCACGACGTCACCCTCCGACTGGCGAGATCCGCATGACCGATACCCTCGACAAGCGCACCCATGGCTGGCTCGGCGATATCCAGGACAGGCTGCGTCGCCAGCCCTGCGTCGAGAAGTCGCTCGAGCTCGGCGCCTGCCAGGCCTTCATCGCCTGGTGCGATCAGCACGGCCTGGACCTGGAGCTCTACCAGCGCCATCAGTTGCTGCGTTTCGACCGGCAGCTGATGCGCAAGGTGCAGGCGCTGCTCGAAAGCCTCGACCAGCTGCCGCTGGGCGAGAGCACTTCGGGCCGTACCACGGCCGAACAGGCGCGGGCCAGCCACCAGGAAGACAAGGCGCAGCGCGAGGGCCCGCGGGCCCACCGCGTGCTGCTCAACACGCCCGCGACCACGGCCCGTCCGGGCATGGCCCATCGCGAGCGCGAGGTCCTCGACGTCGACTGGCGCGAGCTCGACCTGTCGGCCTTCGATGTGCTGTTGATGATCGAGAATCTGGACAGCTTCTATGAGCCGGCCGGCGCCTTGGACGCCCTGGCGGATCATGCGCGTCCACTGATCGTCTATCGCGGCGATCGCCACTATGGCGGCGGCTTCCGGGAGCTTGCCCGCGCCTGGGCCGCCACCGGCAAGCCGCTGCTGGGGCTCGGCGATTTCGACCCGCGCGGCCTGCGCATCGTCCTCGGCAGCGGGGCCACCGGGCTGCTGCTGCCGCCGCTGGCCTGGCTGCAGGAAAACGCCACCCGGGCCCATGTGCCCGCCGAGCAACTGCCCGATCAGCCGGCACTGCGCAAGCATCGCGACCAGTTGCCGGCCGCGCACCCGTTGGGGGACTATCTGGCATTGCTGCTCGACGAGCAGCGCGGGCTCAAGCAGCAGTGGTTCACGTCGCCGCTGGTGGTGGTTGGGGCGAGCGGGCAGAAGTAAGAGGGAAGAGGGAAGAGGGAAGAGGGAAGCAAAAGAAGCGGAAGAGGCAGCACCATTATCGATGAGAGGACGATGCGCATGCGCGAGTTATTGCTGAACGCCGATATGGGCGAGAGCTTCGGGGCCTGGACCATGGGGCTGGATGCTCATGTCATGCCGTATGTCGATCTGGCCAATGTGGCCTGCGGCTTTCATGCCTCGGACCCGGATGTCATGCGGCGCACGGTGCGCCTGGCCGCCGAGTATGGCGTCAGCGTCGGTGCGCACCCGGCCTATCCCGACCTGGTGGGCTTCGGCCGGCGCTCGATGGCCTGTTCACCGGAGGAAATCGAGAATTTCGTGCTCTACCAGCTCGGGGCGCTGGCTGCCATCTGTCACGCCGAAGGGCTGGCGCTGGCCTACATCAAGCCGCATGGGGCGCTGTACAACGACATGATGCGTGACCATGACCGCCTGGCCGCGGTGATGCGCGCCATCCAGGCCTTCGATCCGGCGTTGCCGCTGATGGTCATGGCCACCCGCGACAACGGTGCCGAGGAGACGCTGGCCGGCAACCATGGCATCACCCTGTGGCGTGAGGCCTTCGCCGACCGCGCCTATGACGAGGCAGGGCGCCTGGTCGCGAGAAGCGAGCCGGGGGCCGTGCACCGTCAGCGCCAGGCCATCGTCGATCAGGCGACGCGCATCGCTCGGGGCGAGGCGCTGATCGCCAATGATGGCAGCGAGCTGTATCTGAATGCCGACACCCTCTGCGTGCACGGCGACAATGCCGAGTCCATCGCCGCCATTGCCGCCATCCGTGCGGCCCTGGCGGCGGAGGGACGCGCCTCCGGAGGTGACGGGGCATGACGCTGGCACTGCCGAGGATCGAGTCCGCCGGCCTGGATGGCTGGATGGTGCGCCTCTTCGATTCCATCGACGAGGCCAACATGCCCTGGCTGACGGCACTGGTACGCCAGTGTGAGGCGAGTCTGAGCGATGCCCTGGTGGATCTGGTGCCGTCCTACACTACGCTGCTGGTCATCTTTGACCCCCTGGTCATCGAGCCGGGGGACGTCCGGCAACGCCTGCAGCAGCTACTGGCCAACCTCGAACCCGATGACAACAGCGCGGCAGCCGACGTCGTCGAGCTGCCCACCTGGTACGACACTCGGGTCGGCCCGGAGCTCGAGCGTATCGCCGAGCGGGCCGGGATGAGCATCGAACAGGTCATCGAGGCCCACAGCCAGACCGAGTATCGTGTCTTCGCGCTGGGCTTCGCGCCGGGCTTCGCCTTCATGGGGCGGGTCGCCGAGGCGATTGCCTGCCCCCGGCTGGATACCCCGCGGCGACACGTGCCGAAGGGCAGCGTGGCCATCGCCGAACGCCAGACCTCGGCCTATCCGCAGGTCTCGCCGGGTGGCTGGAACCTGATCGGCCGCACCCCGGCCGTGCTCTTCGATCGGCATCGCGACGGCTTCAGCCTGCTCCGGGTCGGTGATCGTGTGCGTTTCGTGCCGGTATCGCAGGCCGAGTTCGAGCAGCTGGGCGGCGATAGCCAACCCATGGAGGCCCGGGCATGAGTGCGCCACAGACGCTTTTCGAGGTTCGCCGTGCCGGCCCGCTGGCTCTGCTGCAGGATGCCGGCCGCTTCGGCGTGCGACGACTGGGCGTGACCCAGGGCGGGCCGGCCGATGCACACGCCTGGGCTTGGGCCAATCGGCTCGTCGGCAATGCCTGGGGCACCACCGGGCTGGAAATCACCATGGGCGGACTCGAGCTTGTGTGCCGGAGCGAGGCCGTCATTGCGGTCTGTGGGGCGGACCTGGGCGCCAGCCTGGATGGCGAGGCCCTGCCGCTGTGGCAAGGCCTGCGGGTGGAAGCCGGCCAGCGCCTGTCCTTCCAGCAGCCGGTCAACGGCCTGCGAGCCTATCTGGCGGTCGCCGGCGGCTTCGAGGCCGAGCAGGTGCTCGGCAGCACCGCCACTGTCACGCGTGAAGGCCTGGGCGGCCTGCATGGTGACGGCCAGCCGCTGCAGGAAGGTGACCGGCTTTCCCGCGCCGCCGGTCCGAGCGGACTCCAGCCCGGCCAACAGGCGCCGGCGGATGCCATCATCGACTATCGGCAGGCGCCACGATTGGCGCTGATCCCCGGGGCCCAGGTGGCTGCCTTCGAGGGCCGCAGCCTCTACCAGGCCTTCAACGCGACCTGGCAGGTCGATGACCGCGCCGACCGCATGGGCGTGCGCCTGCGCGGCCCGGAGCTGAAATGCCGCTCGGGCGGCATGATCTCGGAAGGCATTGGCCCCGGCGCCGTCCAGGTTCCCCCGGACGGCCAGCCCATCGCACTGCTCAACGACCGCCAGACCATCGGCGGCTACCCGCGCCTCGGGGCGCTGACGCCGCTGGCCTGCGCCCGGCTGGCACAATGCCTGCCCGGCCAGCAGGTGCGCCTGCAGCCCACCAGCCTGGAACAGGCCAGCCGCGCCTATCGGGCCTTTCGCAGCTGTTTCGGAGAGTCGTAAATGAGCATTTTGATCGGACTCGCCCGCGAGCTGATTCTTAACGCCGTATAACCGAGCGCAGACAGTTTTCGGACAATGCTTAGATACCCAGGCCGCTCTCCCGCAGCAGCTGATCGATCGACAGATCGGACGGCTTGCGGTGGGGCGTCTCCTCGAACATCAACTCGGACTCCAGCTGACCGACGCCGTCACGCACCAGGCGCTCGATCAGCTCGGCCTTGGAAAACCCCGTGCGCTCGGCAAGGCGCTCCAGGCGGGTCTCCAGCTCCTGCGAGAAACGAAGAAAATGCGGCATGATGCAATCTCCTGAGGTAAGCAGGCCTAACCTATCCCATTGATGTGACAAAGTGTTGACATCGCTAACACATCACATCGTCCGATCCGTCTCCCTCTCGTCGTAAGCATTTTTGATGAGACCCGCCTCTCCGATCTTTCAGCGAATAGAAGATATCAATCAATCGCGTTTATAGGCGAAAAACGGAGTTTTCTATTCTCCTGGCTAACATCCTGTTTAATCCCGGAATTATGCTCTGAGCATGATTCTTCTAATTTTGTTTGTATTATAAATCTTGATCACAAGATGGACGGTAAGTTGTGTTTTTGAATAAAGTATGATGAAACAAATAGGTGCTGGTCGCTGAAATAAATAGAGTTGTGCTGTATCGATTAATCCTGCCATTTTAGTAGTGTCTGGCAGAGCCGCTGTGTCGCTGAATGATGACAGTTGAAGTTTTCTCCAAAGGCCTTATTTAAGGATTGCTGCAGTGCGGCGCTCAAGCGGATGGTGGCGTGCCGGCTCTGGAAAAAAGGGAGCGAATTATGTTGACCCCGGGTGGGCCGCGGTGTTGAATGCATCACCCGCCACGCCTGCCATCATGCCAATCTTGTCTAATCAATACAGGGTGAAATTAGCCCGAAATATAATAGAGAAGATGCGCTTTGGTTGTCGCTTTGCGGAGACGCTTAAAGTTTTGGTATTGCAGTTGGGAAAATACGGCAATAGTGGCCTTAAAGCTCTGGCCCTTGCCATCGGGTAGCCACTTTAAAGCCAATAAAAACAATAACTAACATCTCTGGTGAAGAATGCTCGGCGGTTTTCTTGTGGGCATTCTTGTAGGCCGCTTGTAAAAGTTTGTTGCATGCATTGAATGTTCAGATTTTTAAAATATAATGCGCAGCTATTATAAAAAGCTAATAAGTACACCAGGTAGAACTGAAGTGGCTGTTTCCAGATCCAGCAACCGGCTTTGTGTTGACTGGATTCACCGTTGCAACGGCGTAACGCCGGCGCAGGAAGGAGCACCATGTTCAGAGCAATTGGAGTGCTGGTGTGTGGCGTTGGTCTGCAAGCGATCGACGTCGTGCATGCTCAGGAACAGCCCCTGGATGACCGGCGTGAAGCCTGGGTCATCAAAGCCCGGGATGGGCAGTTAGCCACGGGTATCGAGGGTCTTCAGCGTTTATATACCGAGACTCGGGATGCCCGAGTGCGCGACGATCTGATCGCGCTGTTGATCCGTGCCGAGCGCTATCAGGACGTGCTCGACGTCTGTGCGAACTGTCGCCTGGACAGCCTGTCAGCCAACAGCCTGGAAATGCTGGGCATGGCGGCGCGGCAGACGGCCGAGCTCAATCGAGCCAATGCCTATTACCAGGCACTGACCGAGCGCCAGCCCGACAATTTCCAGGGCTGGCTCGGCCTGACCCTGACCCGGCTCGAGATGGGTGATATTGGCGCCGTGGACAAGCTGCTGCGGCGCCTGCAGGAGCAGCAGGGGCGTAATCAGCAGTGGCTGCAAGCCCGTCTCGACCTGGCGTCCCAGCTTAATGCGCCGGTCATGGAGCTGCAGACCCGCCACTGGATGGTCGAGCGCTTTCCCGACAATATTCCGGCCATTCAGGCCCTGTACCGGCTGGCGGTCGAGCTGGGGGCCACCGGCGCCGCCGAGCGGGTCATGACCGAGTATCCCGAGGCTTTCAATGCCAGGGACCGCCTGTGGTTGCGTTACTACCGGGCCCGGGACCGGCTGCGTCTCGCACAGAGCGCCAACAAGCCGGAGCTCTATGGCGGCGCTCTCGACACCTTCAATGCCGTTCTGGCCGAACCGGACGCGGCGCCCGGCCTTGTCAAGCGTGCCGAATTCGACAAGCTCCTGACCCTGGTCAAGCTACGCCGCTTTGCCAAGGCCGAGGCCTTCGCCGGCGAGCTGGAGATGCGCTATGGCGAGTTGCCGCCCTACCTGCGCCGGGCACGCGCCGATGCGCTGTCCGGACTGGGGCGCCCCGATGACGCCCTGGCCATCTACCAGTCGGTGGTCGCAGACGACCCGGCGCAGGCGCATGATGCCAGTCAGCCGCTGAATGCTTCCTTGTTCTATGCCTATGCCGACCTGCAGGCCTATGACCGGGCCGAACACCTGTTGAGCGACTGGAAAGACCATGAGCCGGCCACGCGCTGGGACTTCACCGGAACACGCCGCGTCGATAATGCCGGCCATGACCAGGTCCTTCAGCTCGAGATGGTGCTCGAAGCCTGGCGTGGCGACATCGATGCCGCCCAGGCGCGGCTCGACGAATTCCTGCAGCGGGCTCCGGCCAATGCCTCGCTGTGGAAGACCCAGGGCGACTTCCATCGCTGGCGGGGCTGGCCCGACAAGGCGATCGAGGCCTATGAGCGTGCTGTGCAGCTATCCGCACCCGACAACCGTGAGGCCCCGCGCCACGGCATCCTGCTGGCGCGTCTGGACAGGGGCCAATGGCGCGACACCGTCGACGCCATGGAACGTCATATCGAGGAAGACCAGCCCAGCGTCAACCGCGACAGCCTTGCGCGCGACCTTCGCGAGCGGCGTGCCGGCGGTCTCAGCGTGTCCGGCTCGACGGGCGAGGGCACCGGCAGCGGGGTTCAGAGCAGCCGCGACTGGCAATACAGCACCCGCCTCGAATCACCCCGGCGGGACGATGGCGGGCGCTTCTTCGCCGAACGCATCGACATGTTCGGCGAGTACTACGATCAGGATCTGCGTGCCTCCTACAACACCATTGGCTACGAACTGCCGCTCTATCCCGCGACCTTTTCATTCAGCGCGGGGCAGGGCGCACACCTCAGTGACGAGACGCTGCTGCGGGGCAAGCTGGATCTGAACCTCGATGATCACTGGTCGGCCTCCTTCAAGGCGGAAATGAACGCCTCAGGAACGCCACTGCGTGCCCTGAATGACGGCCACAATGCCGATCTCTACGAAGCGGTACTCGGCTATCACCGCGACGAGGCAGGTGCCGGCAGCCTTAGTGTCAGCGTCATGGACGTGGACGACGGCAACCTGCGCCGCTCGCTGTCGGCCAGCTGGCGGGAAACCCTCTACCGCTACGACGAATGGCGGGTCGATGGGGCGGTATACGCCGGTACCTCGCGCAATGACGACGTCCCGGCCAGTTATTTCAATCCGAACAGCGACGCCAGCCTGAGCGCCGAGGTCACGGTCGAACACCGCCTACCGCTGGGGTATCGCCAGAGCTTCGTGCAGGGCCTGACCCTGGGCTCGGGGCGTTACTGGCAGGAGGACGAGGACGCCGCCAATACCTGGCAGATCGGTTATCAGCACCGCTGGGAGCTCGCACCGCGGCTCAATCTCGAATATGGCTTCAGGCGCAGCCGGGCCGTCTACGACGGTGATGCGGAGTTCACCAACGTCTTCAGCCTGGGGCTGGACTGGAGGTTCTTATGAGTTCGCAAGTCGCAATGCCGAACCTCGGGCGCATGGCCGCTTTGATGAACATGGCAATTACCCGGTTGGTAGCCGGCCTGCTCGCTGTTGCGCCGGTCCTGGCCGATACCAGTGAGCAAGCGAAGAAGTCGACCGAATACACGGTGCTGAGCTACCACGATGTCGTCGACCTGACCCGCACGCCGGATCTGGAGATCTACCCCCAGACCATCACGCGTGACCGGCTGATCCAGCAGTTCAACCTGATCGACGATCTGGGCTACACCCCGGTCAGCCTGCAGGACATCCTGGATGCCGAGGCCGGTAAGGGCTCCTTGCCGCCCAACCCCGTGTTGCTGACCTTCGATGATGGCTACAGCAGCGTCTACGACATCGTGCTGCCACTGCTGGAGCTGTACGACTATCCGGCCGTCGTCGGCCCAGTGGGCTCCTGGCTGGCGGTGCCGGAAGGCGGCGAAGTGCCCTATGGTCAGACCAGCCTGCCGCGCGAGCGTTTTCTCAGCTGGGCCCAGCTGCGCGAGCTGCAGGCATCGCCGCTGGTCGAGATCGCCACTCATACCTACGACCTGCACAAGGGCGTCATCGGCAACCCGCAAGGCAACGAACAGCCGGCTGCCGGCACGCCGCAATGGAGCGAATCGGGCTACGAGAGCATCGAGGCCTATCGTCAGCGCATTCATGATGACCTCGAGCGTGCCCGTGACCAGCTCGAGAACAAGCTGGGCGAAGCGCCTCGCTCCGTCATCTGGCCCTATGGCGGTTACAGCCACGCCACCATGGACATCGCCGCCGAGCTCGGCATGCCGCATACCTTCAGCCTGCTCGCTCGCCCCAACAAGCTGGGGCAGGGCACCGACGACATCAATCGCTACCTGATCGACCAGGAAACCAGCCTGGAGACCTTCGAGGAATACCTGGGCGGCAGGATCTGGCACCCGGCCGACGAGCGGGTCATCCATGTCGATCTCGACTACGTCTACGACGATGATCCGGCGCAACAGGCCGAAAACCTCGGCAAGCTGCTCGACAAGGTCAAGGCACAGGACATCAGTACGGTCTACCTCCAGGCCTTTGCCGATGAAGACGGCAATGGTGTCGCCGAGAGCCTGTACTTCCCCAATGACCACCTGCCCATGCGCGCCGACCTGTTCAATCGTGTCGCCTGGCAGCTCAAGAAACGGGCCGGCGTCTCGGTATATGCCTGGATGCCGGTCATGGCCTTCGATCTCGGCGATGATTACACCTATGTCAGCGATGCGCGACTGGGCAACCCCAGCCCCGAGCGCTACCGCCGGCTGTCGCCCTTCGTCGAGCGCAATCGGCAGGTCATCGCCGATATCTACAAGGATCTGGGCTATTACGCCAAGTTCGATGGCCTGCTGTTCCACGATGACGGCCTGCTCAGCGACTTCGAGGATGCCTCGCCGGCCGCACTGGCGTGGTACCAGGACAAGTGGGGGCTGCCGGGCTCCGTGGACGCCATCCGCCAGGATGACGACCTGATGGCCAGGTGGACCCAGCGCAAGACCGAGTTCCTGATCGACTTCACCCACCAGCTGGTCGATGAAGTCGGTCGCTACCGCATGTACGACACCACGGCGCTCTACACCGCGCGCAATGTCTACGCGCCGGTGGTGCTGAACCCGGACAGCGAGCAGTGGTTTGCCCAGGAACTCGAGGCCTTCTCCCGGGCCTACGACTACACCGCCGTGATGGCCATGCCCTACATGGAAGGCGCGGAGGACGCCGATGCCTGGCTGAAGAACATCGCCGAAGTCGCTATCGCGCGGGTCGACCCGGATTCACTGGTGTTCGAGCTTCAGGCTCAGGACTGGCGCGATCAGACACCGGTACCCAGCGAAAAGCTGGCGCACTGGATGCGCACCATCCGCGAGGCCGGCATCAACCAGTACGGCTACTACCCGTATGACTTCCACAACGACCATCCCGATGCCGAAGTGCTGCGTCGTGAGTTCTCCCTGGGCACCACATTGAGGAAGACGCCATGACCTTCATCGACGCACTCGCGACCTTCACGATCGGCTACCCGAGTCTCATGGCGGTCGTCTGGACCTGTGGTGGCATCTATTACTACTTCCACTGGGAGCGTGCCCAATCGCGGCGGCCCGCCCTGGCGGACATGCCGGATGCGCCCCGGGTGACGATCCTGGTGCCTTGCCACAACGAAGGGGGCAACATCAACGAGACCGTTGATCACCTCTTCCGCCAGAACTACGCCAACCTCGAGATCATCGCCATCAATGACGGCAGTCGCGACGATACCGGCGCTCGTCTGGATGCACTGGCCCAGCAATACCCGGGACTCAAGGTCATCCATCAGGAGAACCAGGGCAAGGCGGGAGCCATGAACCACGGGCTTTCCCATGCCACGGGCGACTATATCGTCGGCATCGACGGCGATGCAGTACTCGACTACGACGCCGTCAACTGGATGGTCATGCACTTCCTCGACAGCCCCAAGGTCGGCTGCGTGACCGGCAACCCCCGTGTGCGCACACGTTCCACGGCCATCGGCAAGATCCAGACCGGCGAGTTCTCGTCGATCATCGGCCTGATCAAGCGCGCCCAGCGGATCTACGGCATGGTCTTCACCATCTCCGGCGTCATCTGCGCCTTCCGCCGTACGGCGCTGATGCAGGTCAAGGGCTGGAGCACCGACATGATCACCGAAGACATCGATGTCAGCTGGAAGCTGCAGTTGTCCGGCTGGCAGGTGCGTTATGAGCCGCGTGCGCTGTGCTGGGTGCTGATGCCGGAGACCCTGCGGGGCCTCTACAAGCAACGGTTGCGCTGGGCACAAGGCGGGGCCGAGGCCTTCCTGCGCCACTTCACCAAGGCCATACGCCTGAGCAATCGACGCTTCTGGCCGCTGATCATCGAATACGTCATCAGCGTGGCCTGGTGCTACTCGATGCTGATGCTGCTCGTCACCGGTCTGGTCGGTGTCCTCACCGGCGTCACGCCGTGGACCGAGATCGAACTGCTGCGCTGGTTCGGCGGCGCCCTGGTCCTGCTCTGCCTGGTGCAGTTCGTGGTCAGCTTCGCCATCGACAGCCGCTACGACCGGGGCATGATCCACTGCATGTTCTGGTGTATCTGGTACCCGGTTTTCTACTGGATGTTGAACATGGCCACCGTGGTGGTGGCCTTCCCCAAGGCCGTGGTGAGACGCCCCGGCCAACCTGCGATATGGAGCAGCCCGGATAGAGGAGAAAGATTCCGTGAATAGTGCCAACCCGATGACCCGCACCAATACGCTCGACCATGCCCTGGTCGCGCCCAACATCCTGGGCCCCGTGGTGATCAGCAACAAGCGCCGCAGCAGCTGGACCTACCGCTGCCGCGACGCCGCCCTGACGCTGTTCACCCTCGGCCTGTGGTGCCTCGTCCTGTCCCAGACATACCTGCAGATGGCGGACGCCGAACTGCTGCTGAAGGTCGAGATGTTCCTCGGCCTGCTGGAGATTGTCGGACTCAACTTCGTCATCGTGTTCGGTGTGATTCACGTCTGGGTGATGTATGAACGCCTGCTGCACTGGGCGCGCAAGCGCCGCCAGAAGCGGCGGGAGGCCAGGGGGTAACGAGCCAGGCGCTGCGAGAAACGAGCTGCGAGAACGGAGCTACGAGAAACGAGCTACGGGAAACGAGCTACGGGAAACGAGCTACGAGACACGAGAAACGAGCAGTTGGTAGCCCGCAGTACGTTTCGCGTGTCTAGCTCGGATCGCAACCCACAGCTCGAAGCTCGCGGCTTGTATCTCGGCTCTATCGCGGTTCGCAACCCACAGCTCGAAGCTCGCGGCTCGCACTTCACAGCTCGAAGCTCGCGGCTCGTATCTCGCCTCTATCGCGGCTTGCAACCCACGGCTCGAAGCTTGCGTCTCGTTTCTCGGCTCTAGCGCGGCTCGTTCCTCGACCCCCGTAGCTGGCGCTTCTTGTCGAAATAACGTATTGCGTCATATGCTGTTATACGTTATACTTTGTGTGTCGTTTCAAGACGTGGCCAACGCCATGATCAAAAACTTCAAGGACAAGCGGGCCGCGACTATTGCTCAAGGCTTGGTGGCTCGCCAGTTACCCGGGGATATTCAGCGCACGGCGTTGAAGAAGCTACGCCAGCTTGACGCTGCCGCTACGTTGGATGATTTGCGAATTCCTCCGGGTAACCGACTGGAAGCACTTCAGGGGAGTCGGGCTGGTCAACATAGTGTGCGTATCAATGACCAGTGGCGTTTGTGTTTCCGCTTCGTGGAGGGCAACGCCTACGACGTCGAGATCGTGGATTATCACTGAGGCCAACGAGGAGGCAGCGATGAGTCACCAGACTACCAACCCCGGGAGGCTGCCCAATATCCACCCTGGCGAAATCCTGCTCGAGGAGTTCGTCGAGCCATTGGGGCTGACCAAGAATGCGCTGGCTACGGCGATTGGCGTGCCGGCAACGCGCATTGGCGAATTAACCCGTGGGCGCCGTGCCATCACTGCCGATACGGACCTGCGCTTATCGCGCTATTTCGGCACAAGCGAGGGTTTCTGGCTGAGGTTGCAGAATGCTCATGACCTGGAACAGGCCCGTCGTGCAGGGAACTACCGTTCCATCAAGCCGGGAACGGGACAGAAGCTGAAAGCTTGAAGCCGGAAGACACCCCAAGGTCAAGCCCGGGGGGAGCGGTTTTGGGTTTCTCTTCCAGCTTCAAGCTTCCGGCTTCAAGCTAAAGGTCAGTTCCAGCCGCGAAGCGGCGCTCTTCCAGCTTATGACTTCCAGCTCCGCGCCATAACGTCCTCGATAATCGGCACCGGGGTCATCAGGTGTTCCTGCATCATGCGACACGCGGTGTCGCTGTCGCGGGCGAGGATGGCCTCGACCAGGGCGGCGTGTTCCTGACGCTTGCGTTCCAGGGCTTCCTCGGACAGGGCCGTTTCGCGCAGCCACAGGTGGCGATAGCGCTCTACCTGATCGAACAGCGTGTCACGCAGTTGCAAGAGGTTGGGGGAGTTGCAGCCCTTGGCGATGGCGGTGTGAAAGGCCTTATGTCGCGCGTCCCATACATCCAGCATTTCCTCGGGGCTCTGGACCTCCACCACCTTGCTCAGCGTATGCGCCTTCGCCAGCACATCGGCTTCCCAGGCATCATCGCCGCGCTGAATCGCCAACTCCAGCACCAGTCGTTCGAGTTGCGCCCGCGCATCATAGAGATCGGCGAGCTCGGCCCGCGACATCGTCGCCACCCGATACCCGCGCTGACTGATCGCCACCACCAGACGCTCCGCCACCAGCTGTGATAACGCCTCCCGCAACGGCCCGACACCCAGCCCGTAGCGATCCTTCAAGCGACTCATCACCAGCTTCTCACCCGGCTGAAACACCCCCCGGATGATATCCCGCTTGAGCCCGCGATACGCACCGACCCCCAGATTCTGCTTCGCGCTAGTCTCCATGACACCGCTCACTGCCGAAGTGAACCGGTATGATACGCCAAGACATCGGGGTGGGGAGAGGGGGAGAGCGCCTCGTACGAGTGAAGAAGGAAGAACGGCGCTGCGCGCCTTTAAGAAGGAAGGAAACCCTTGAGCTCTATTCATGGGGGCTTCTTCCCTCTTCCTTCTTCGAGCTTCAAGCTTCCGGCTTATAGCTACCAGCACTCATGTCAGCAAAACGAGACATTACACATAAGCCCTTTCCTATGGTCTGATAGGTCGCTGCTGACACGCTGGTCCGGCAGGTTACGGAAATTCACGCTTTCTCAGGGCCGCTGAAGGGCCTCGAAGGCCTGCGCGGCTGGCCGTGGAGCTCTTTAATCCATAGAATGATGGCGAGCTAGAGGGGGTGACCGGATTGCGTCCCCCGTACAAGCAGCGCCAATAGACAATTGAGCAACACAGGGCAGGGGAAAACGCCCGGAACAATCCCGGGGCGGTAGCGTGGCTGAATGCATGGCCAGCCCCCCGTTGCCTGCTGCCGGCTACGCTTTCACACGATCCTGCAAGGAGCGATCCGGTCGCCATCCGCGGTCCTGCGCCTGACCTGTGGGCAAGTAAACGCAAGGGCAGAGCGGCTAATACAGCTCCGGTGAAGCCGAAGGCCAGATCACCAGCGGAAGCCGTTGTGTGCCGGAATCCGCAAAGCCCGGATTAGAAAGAATTCTATAAGGAAGTTCCGTGATTTCACATCATCATGAATGCCTCTTTGTTCATATTCCAAAGTGTGGTGGCCAATCAGTTGAGATGGCATTTCTCAAGGATTTGGGGTTGGGGTGGAAAAATCGTGCCCCTCTTTTGCTGAGGCAAAGTATCGAGAAGGAAAAAGCCCCGCCCAGGCTTGCGCATTTATCTGTCACGGAATATCTAAAAAATTGTTACATAAGCAATAATTTGTATGATGCATACTACAAGTTTTCCGTTACCAGAGACCCATATTCAAGGGCAGTTTCACTGTTCAATTATTTGAATATAGCCGACACGGTGGATGACTTTTGTGAAAGACTCGAGCGTCAGGTCAAGAAAGGCGGGCCTCGTTACTGGTTCATGAAACCTCAGGTTGATTATCTCAAGGATGACAATGGACATATAGCGGTTGACGATTTGTTCGACTTGCAAGAGCTGACTGAAAAATGGCAGGTAATCAGAGCCAAGGCTGGTGTTTCAATAGAAAAGCTTCCTCATGTCAATAGCTCCAGTGATAAAAGGATTACCGTCAACGACCTGACCGGCGAGCATTTGGACTTTCTTACCGGGTTATACGCTGAAGATTTTGAAAGGCTAGGGTATTCGATCAAGAAGGCGTGATGAACAGGGTTCTGTACTGATTGCATGACGTCTATAAGCTGTACCTTTGCTTTATCGGCTGAAACAGGTTGCTTAGCCAATCTTTCTCGCAAAATCTGGAAAGTTCTGGGTCATAATACCTCTGAACGCATGAGGAGCAGTCTCTAACATGGCACTGGATGCCTGGCTCAGTACTTTCAGTGTGGTCGCCGTGCTGGTGGCCCTGGCGGCAACCAAGATCGCCGCCGATGCGATCCTCATGGCAGCCCTGGCGTTTCTGGTGGTCAGCGGCGTGCTGGGGCCGGCCGAGGCCCTGGTGGGGTTTTCCAATACCGGCGTGATGACCATCGCCGCCCTCTATGTGGTGGCCGCCGGTCTCAAGGAGACCGGCGCCGTACAGTGGGTCGCCAATGCCTTGCTGGGCCAGCCGGACAGCCTCAAGAAGGCCCAGCTTCGAGTCATGTTGCCGGCTTCGAGCCTCAGTGCCTTCATGAACAACACCACTGTAGTGGCCATGTTCATCCCGGCGCTGCAGGAGTGGTCGCGCAAGCTCAAGATGCCGCCGTCCAAGCTGCTTTTGCCGTTGAGCTACACGGCGATTCTGGGCGGTACCTGCACCCTGATCGGCACCAGCACCAACCTGGTGGTCGATGGCCTGCTGCAGAGCGAGAAGGGCGTGGCCCTCGGCATGTTCGACCTCGCTCAGGTCGGTGTGCCCATGCTGCTGGTCGGTGGCACCTTCCTGATGCTGTTTGCCGATCGTCTGCTGCCGCGCCGCGAAGGGTTGATCGAGCAGCTGGACCTGGCCCGCGAGTATAGTGTCGAGTTCGTGGTCACCGAGGGCGGGCCTCTGCCCGGCAAGACAATTTCCGAGGCCGGGCTGCGTAACCTCCAGTACGGCTATCTGACCGATATCGAACGCGACGGCCGTTTGATGACCGCCGTGCCGCCCGAAACCCAGCTCGAAGGCGGCGATATCCTGGTCTTCATCGGCGCGCCCGAGCTCGCCCGCGAGCTGCGCCAGGTGCGGGGTGTCAGCCCCGGCAGCGACGACATTCACAAGCTCGACGTGGCCAACCACCACCGTTGCCTGGTCGAGGCGGTGATCAGCCCGGACTTCACCGGGGTCGGCCAGACAGTGCGCGAAGCCCGGGTGCGTTCACGTTTCCAGGCGGTCATCCTGTCGATCTCGCGCCAGGGCCGGCGCCTGCCCGGCAAGGTCGGCGATATCCGCCTGCAGGTCGGCGACACCCTGTTGATGGAAACCGGCCACGACTTCGTCGACCAGTACCGCTATCGACGCGACTTTCTGCTGGTCAGTGCCCTCAACGACTCCACGCCGCCCAGCTTTCACAAGGCGCCTGTTGCTCTGGGCGTGCTCGGCGCCATGGTCGCGGCCGCCGGAGTCGGCCTGCTGTCGATCTTCGAGGCCGCGCTGCTCGCCAGCGGCGGCATGTTGGCCACGGGCTGCATCACCGTCAGCAAGGCGCGTCGCTATATTGACCTTTCAGTGCTCACGGTCATCGCCGCCTCCTTTGCGCTCGGCGCCGCCATGACCAGTTCCGGCGCCGCCCAGATCATCGCCGGCGGCGTCGTCAGCGACAACATGTCGCCCTGGCTGGCCCTGGCCGTCGTTTACCTGCTGACCACGCTGTTCACGGAGATCATTACCAACAACGCCGCCGCGGTACTGATGTTCCCCATCGCCATGTCGGTCGCCGACCAGCTCGGCGTGAACTACATGCCCTTCGCCATCGCCATCATGTTCGCCGCCTCCGCCAGCTTCATGACCCCGCTCGGCTACCAGACGAACCTGATGGTCTACGGCCCCGGCGGCTACCGTCTATTCGACTACCTCCGCCTCGGCGCACCACTCAGCCTGCTCGTCGGCAGCACCGCCGTAGGGCTGATACCGATGGTGTGGGGGTTCTGACCGCTTCGCGGTCAGAAAGCTTGAAGCCGGAAGCTTGAAGCTCGAAGAAAAAGCAACACCTACCCCAAAACCAAAGTACTCGGGTTTGACGTTGGGGTTACTTCCAGCTTCCAGCTTCTAGCTTCCAGCTAATAAGCTAATAACCTAGGAGCCCCTAATGTCAGAGCATGATGATGTGCGTTGGCGTCAGCGGTTGGCCAACTTCAGACGGGCGCATGCTCAGCTTGCGGGTGCGTTGGCGCTGCGGGTCGAGCGGGAGCTCAGCGACCTGGAAAAGCAGGGAACGATACAGGCATTCGAGTTCACCTATGAACTGGCCTGGAACCTGTTGCGAGACTATCTGGCCTGGCAGGGCGCCGAGCTGATTTCGGGCTCGCGCGATACCATCCGTGAAGCGTTCAAGCTGGGGCTGATCAGTGACGGCCATGCCTGGATGGCAATGCTTCAGGATAGGAATAGAACCGTGCATACCTACAACGAAGCCACGGCCAACGAGATTCTCGAGCATCTTGGCAGTCGCTATGCCGAGCTATTCGAAGAGCTCGACAGCACCTTTGCCAGGCTCGAAGCCAACATCGACCAACCGCCACAAGACGAGTTGTGATGACCACTCGATTCGGACTCTCGGAAGACGATATCTCCAGACTGTGCCAGGTCTTCGAACGTTATCCCCGGGTGGAGCAGGTACTGGTCTATGGCTCCCGCGCCAAGGGCACTCACCGCCCTGGCTCGGATATCGACCTGACGGTGAAAGGTGAGCTCGACTGGCAAGTGTTCAACCAACTGACGATAGAGCTGGACGATCTGCTGTTGCCGTACCAGATCGACCTCTCGATCTATCAACATATCGAAAACGACGAACTCAAGGCGCACATCCAACGCCACGGACAAGCGGTGTACGCACGGAGCGGAAGCCGCCCTTAGCTTGAAGCCGGAAGCTTGAAGCTGGAAGAAAAAGCAACACCTACCCCAAAACCACATTGGTTGGGTTTGACGTTGGGGTTACTTCCAGCTTCTAGCTTCCAGCCGCGAAGCGGCGCTCTTCCAGCTAACAACCCCAAGGAGCCCCCCTTGCCCCATTTCGTAACTGACAATATGCGCGACCGTTTGCTGGCGGGTGTCGAGGCCGCGGGCCGTGAGGTCCTGACGGTGTACAACCGCACCTACGAGGTCGAGACCAAGGACGACGACAGCCCGCTGACCGAGGCGGACATGGCGGCGCATCATGCGCTGGTCGGGCTGCTCAGGGAAGTGACGCCAGAGGTACCGGTGTTGTCCGAGGAGTCCGGCGACATTCCCTTCGAGACACGACAGAGCTGGGAGCGTTACTGGCTGATCGACCCGCTGGACGGCACCAAGGAATTCATCAAGAAAAACGGTGAATTCACCCTGAACGTGGCACTGGTGGAAAACGGCGATCCGGTGTTCGGCATCGTTCATGCGCCGGTGCTGGATACCAGCTGGATCGGCCAGGTCGGTCAGGGCGCCACCAAGATCGAGAAGGGCGCCACCCGCGAGATCCAGGTGCGCGCACTTCCGGAAGCCGGCGCCGAGCCCTGGAAGGTCGTCGGCAGCCGCTCCCACGGCTCCGAGGAATTCGAAGCCTTCTGCGCCCGCCTGCCGGAGCACGAACGCGTCTCCATGGGCAGCTCGCTCAAGCTCTGCCTGGTCGCCGAAGCCGAGGCCGACCTCTACCCACGCCTCGCCCCGACCTGCGAATGGGACACCGCCGCCGCCCAAGCCGTCGTCATCGCCGCCGGCGGCCAGGTACTCAACGCCGAAACACTTGAACCCCTACGCTGCAACCAGCAGGATTCGGTGTTAAACCCACACTTCATCGTCTGCGGACAACGCGACGAACGGTGGACGACGGCCCTGCGGGCCAGCCTGAAGCCGGAAGCTGACTAAAGCCGGAAGCTAGAAGCTGGTTTAAGCTGGAAGTGAGTTTTAGCTTGAAGCCGGAAGCTTGAAGCTGGAAGTAACCCCAAGGTCAAACCCGAGTACTTCGGTTTTGGGGTAGGTGTTGCTTTTTCTTCCAGCTTCCAGCCGCGAAGCGGCGCTCTTCCAGCTTATAGACTTATTCTTGACCCAACGGACCAACCGCTATGGAAATAACCCCTGAACGCCAGACTCACCTCAAGCAGCTCGAGGCTGAGTCGATTCATATCATTCGCGAGGTGGCTGCCGAGTTTCGTAACCCGGTGATGCTGTACTCCATCGGCAAGGATTCCTCGGTGATGCTGCACCTGGCGCGCAAGGCCTTCTACCCGGGGCCGCCGCCGTTTCCGCTGATGCACGTCAACACCACCTGGAAATTCAAGGAGATGATCAAGTTCCGTGACGAGATGGCAGAGGCCGCCGGCATGGAGCTCATCGAGCACATCAACCAGGAAGGTGTCGAAGCCAACATCAACCCCTTCGATCACGGCAGCTCCAAGTACACTGACGTGATGAAAACCCAGTCCCTGAAGATGGCGCTGGACAAGTACCAGTTCGACGCCGCCTTCGGTGGCGCCCGTCGCGACGAGGAAGCCAGCCGCGCCAAGGAGCGTGTCTTCTCCTTCCGCGACAAGCACCACCGCTGGGACCCGAAAAACCAGCGCCCGGAGCTGTGGAACGTCTACAACTCCAAGGTCAACAAGGGCGAGTCGATCCGCGTCTTCCCGCTCTCCAACTGGACCGAACTGGATATCTGGCAGTACATCTACCTCGAATCCATCCCCATCGTCCCGCTGTACTACTCCGCCCCGCGTCCGGTGGTCAACCGCGACGGCATCGACATCATGGTCGACGACGACCGCCTGCCGCTGGAAGAAGGCGAAGTCCCGGAAGAGAAGTGGGTCCGCTTCCGCACCCTCGGCTGCTACCCGCTGACCGGCGCCGTGGAATCCCACGCCACCACACTCCCCGAGATCATCCAGGAAATGCTCCTGACCAAGACCTCGGAACGCAGCGGCCGCGCCATCGACCACGACCAAGCCGGCTCCATGGAGAAGAAGAAGAGGGAAGGCTACTTCTAACGCGCCGGAGGCGCGTTAGAAAGCTGGAAGCCGGAAGCTTGAAGCTGGAAGTTCACACCTCCCCATATAAGCTAGTCTGCAAAGACAGCCATGGAGGCGAGGAAATGAGATGGACTTCGAAAAGCTGCAAGTGTGGAAGCGGTCGGCCAGGTTATCGGCCGAGCTGTACAAGGAAATGCGTGATCTACGTGACTTTGGCTTCAAGGATCAGATTACGCGCGCCGGCCTCTCAGTACCCAGCAATATCGCGGAAGGCATGACTCGCGGCACCCTGAAAGATAAATGTCGTTTCCTATTGATCGCCAAGGGGTCATGCGCCGAATTGCGAACACAAATCTACATCGGTATCGATATTGGCTACATCGACAAGGCTATTGGTCACCGATGGATACAGGAAACTCGTGAAGTTGCCTCCATGCTTTCAGGCCTGGTAGGCAAGCTCACCAATGAATAAATCTGCTGTGTAGCGAACGTGGGTGGAAGTTCTTCCAGCTTCCAGCTTCCAGCTTCCAGCTTACAGCTAGGAAATAACGCTATGTCCCACCAATCGAGTCTTATCGCCGACGACATCGAAGCGTATTTGAAAGAACACGAGAACAAGGATCTGCTGCGGTTTATCACCTGCGGTAGTGTGGATGATGGTAAATCGACGCTGATTGGTCGGTTGCTGCATGATTCCAAGATGATCTACGAGGATCAGCTGGCGGCGATCACCCAGGCGTCGAAGACCAGCGGGACCACCGGGGATGAGGTGGATCTGGCGTTGCTGGTGGATGGCTTGCAGTCCGAGCGGGAGCAGGGCATCACCATCGACGTGGCGTATCGCTTCTTCTCTACCGAGAAGCGCAAGTTCATCATCGCCGATACCCCGGGGCACGAGCAGTACACCCGCAACATGGCGACGGGCGCGTCCACGGCGAGCCTGGCGGTGATCCTGGTCGATGCGCGTCACGGCGTGCAGACCCAGACCCGCCGCCACAGCTTCATCGCCGATCTGCTGGGTATCCAGCACCTGGTAGTGGCCATCAACAAGATGGACCTGGTCGATTACTCGGAAGAGCGTTACAACGAGATCGTCAAGGAATACCAGGATGAGGTCGCCGGCAAGCTGAACGCGCCGGACATCCGCTTCGTGCCCATGTCGGCGCTCAAGGGCGACAACGTCGTCAACAAGAGCGACACCATGGCCTGGTACGAAGGCCCGGCGATGCTCGACCTGCTCGAGACCGTCGAGATCCGCCACGACTCCAACCTGCGCGACCTGCGCCTGCCGGTGCAGTACGTCAATCGCCCCAACCTCGACTTCCGAGGCTACTGCGGTACCCTGGCCGCCGGCGTGATCAAGCCGGGGCAGTCCATACGCGCGTTGCCTTCCGGCAAGACCTCAAAGGTCGAACGCATCGTCACCTGGGACGGCGATCTGGCAGCGGCTTACCCTGGTCAGGCGATTACCGTGACCCTGGAAGACGAGATCGACATCTCGCGGGGTGACTGGATCGTCGCCGACGATGCCCAGGTCCCGCTGGCCACCAGCTTCGAGGCCGATATCGTGTGGATGCACGAAAAGGCCCTGGAGCCCGGCAAGCTGTATGACCTCAAGCTCGCCACGCGTGACATGGCCGGCAAGGTCTCGGCGATCGACTATCAGGTCGACGTCAACACCCTGGAGCAGCGCCACGCCGATCATCTCGACCTCAACGCCATCGCGCGCTGCCAGGTCGAGCTGACTGCGCCGGTGCCGGTGGACGACTACCGCACCAGCCCGGGCACGGGTAACTTCATCATCATCGACCGCCTGACCAACATCACGGTCGGTGTCGGCATGATCCACCAGCCGCTGGAAAGCGAACTGCCCTACGAGTTCCGCGAGCACGACAGCAAGGCCAATGTGGTGTGGAACCGCACCAGCGTCACCCAGGCCATGCGCGAACAGCTCAACGGCCACGAAGGCAAGTGCGTGTGGCTGACCGGCTACTCCGGCTCCGGCAAGTCCACCCTGGCCAACGCCCTGGAAGTCGAACTCAACCGGCGCGGATATCACACCATGCTGCTCGACGGTGATAACATCCGCCACGGCCTGTGCAAGGACCTGGACATGGGCGAGGGCGACCGTGCCGAGAACATCCGCCGGGTGGGCGAGGTGGCGCGTCTGTTCGCCGAGGCCGGGGTGATCGTCATCACCGCCTTCATCTCGCCGTTCCGCGCGGGCCGCGAGGAAGTGCGCAGCATGTTCGACGAAGGCGACTTTGTCGAAGTGCACGTCGATACGCCGCTGGATATCTGCGAACAGCGCGATCCCAAGGGGCTGTATCACAAGGCACGTGAAGGGCGCCTCAAGGACTTCACCGGCATCAACAGCCCCTACGAAGTCCCGGCCAACCCGGATGTGACGGTCAGCACCGAGACCATGAGTCAGCAGGACATCATCACCCACCTGCTCAAGGCCTTGTAAAGCGCGTCGAGACGCCCTGTGCTCAGGGCCCTCAAGGAGGTCGTGTCGGCCCCGGCTCTCGGGGAATCCGACGCGGCCTCTGCGCCATGCCGATATCGCAAGGAAATCATCATGCAACAGCAACAATCCGGCGGCAGATGCTGGCGTGGCGGTGCCGCGCTCATGCTGAGCCTCGCCGTGGGCCTGGCCGGCTGTGCGGCGCCGCCCAGCCCCTATAACGCATCAGGCTCCGTGATCCCCAATGCCGAGGGCACCCCGGTGGGCGCCAACCTCAATGGCTTCCTCAGTCAGTCGATGCCCGGCAACACCATCGTCCTGCAGCAGAGCCCCTGGGGCGCCAACGTCGAGGTCATGGCAGAGGCGAGCTATTTCGCTGCCAGCGGTCGCGAATGTCGTCATCTGCAGATCATGGAGTTGCAAGGCAATTCAATGCGCACCGCCGTGGCCTGCAAGACCGCTGATGGAAACTGGGTCGCCCACCGGTTGGTGACGCAAACTCAGTCAAGGAGGACAGGCCGGTGATCAACTCCAGGAAAATGAAACTCAGTGCGGCCCTGGTCGCCAGCCTCTGCCTGTTGCCAGGCCTGGCCAGTGCCCAGAACTTCGTGCAACCCAGCACGGGCATGAGCCAGTCCGAGAGCGAGTCTTCGAGTGCCTCCCAGGGATCCGGCAGTAACGGCCAGGGTGGTGAGGTCGACGCCAGTCCTCGGGCCAACTGGGATAATGCCAACTATGGTCCGGTAGCCAATCCTTCCAGGACACAACTCGACGAATTGCCGCCTTTCGGCAGCAATCTCTTCGAAGGTGGTTTTCGCGGCACCATGGCCGACGGCCTGAATGCCAGTTACCAGATCAAGCCGGGTGACCAGATTACCCTGCGCGCCTGGGGAGCGGTGGAGATCGACCGCACCATGCCGGTGGACGCCCAGGGCAATGTGTTTATCCCCTCGATCGGCCCCATCTCCGTGCAGGGCATGAACAGCCAGCAGCTTGATGCAGAGATGCGCCAGGCGATCAAGAACGTCTACCCGCAGGATGTCGAGGTCTACACCAACCTGCAGGGCGTGCAGCCCGTCGGCGTCTTCGTGTCCGGCTATGTCGAAAACCCCGGCCGTTACGCCGGTACTCCCTCCGACTCGGTGCTCTACTTCCTCGACCAGGCAGGTGGCATTGACCAGGATCTCGGCAGCTATCGCCAGATCCGCGTCGAGCGCAATGGTCGTACCGTCAGCACCATCGACCTTTATGACTTCCTGCTCGAGGGTGATATCCCGCGTCCACAGTTCAAGGATGGCGATACTATCGTCGTCGAAGAACGCGGCCCGTCAATCGCCGTTACCGGTGATGTAAAGCGCGAATATCGCTACGAGCTCCAGGGCCAGCAACTCAGCGGTGCTGACGTCAAGCGCCTGGCGCGCCTCAACAGCGGCGTATCCCATGTACTGTTGCGTGGTGACCGTGCCGGCGGCCCCATGGCCGAATACTTCGCGCTCGACGAGTTCAACGGCCAGACCGTGCAGAGCGGTGATGAAGTGCTGTTCAGCTCCGACAAGCGTGCCGAGACTATCGTCGTCGAGCTGCAGGGCAGCTTTCACGGCCCATCCCGCTATGCACTGCCGCGTAATGCCCGTCTGGGCGAGTTCCTTGACGCCATCAGCGTACCCAAGGACATGACCAGCGTGCGCGACATCTCGATTCTGCGCGAGAGCGTCAAAGAGCAGCAGCAGGAGGCACTCGACAAGAGCCTGCGCCGCCTGCAGACCACCTACCTGGGCTATCCGGCGCGTACTGCCGAAGAGGGCAAGATCCAGGTCCAGCAGGCCCAGTTGATCGAACAGTTCGTGCAGAAAGCACGACAAGTCGAACCTTCCGGCCAGCTAGTGGTAGCGCGCGGTAACAGCAACATTGCCAATGTGCGCCTGCAGGACGGCGATGTGATCAACATCCCCGAGACCAACGATGCCGTGCTACTCAGCGGCGAGGTCACCATGCCCCAGGCCGTGGTTTACACGCCGGGCATGTCCGTCGAGGACTACATCGAACAGGCCGGCGGCTTCACCCCGCGTGCCGATGACGATCAGATTCTCGTTGCCCATCGCAACGGGGCAGTCATCCCGGCTGACGATGCCCGCCTGCGTGCCGGCGACGAAATCATCGTGCTGCCCGCCGCGCCCACCAGCAACCTCGAACTGGGTAAGTCGATCACGCAGATCCTCTACCAGATCGCCGTGGCCACCAAGGTCGCCCTCGATCTTTAATGCATGATCCATCAGGCGACCCACGGGTCGCCTGAGCCCTATTCGACAGGTTCTCTCTTGCATGTTTGATATCTTTTCCCGCGGTGCTCATGGCACCGAACGCTCGCCGTGGGACGTCACGCGCAGCGTCTGGTACGCCATGTTCATGCGCGAAGCCATCTCGCGCACCATGACCGACCGCATGGGCTGGTTCTGGATGATCGCCGAGCCCATGGCCTTCACCATGATCATGATCGCCATTCGCGGATACATCCGGGGCGGGCGTTTGATCGTCGGCGCCGAGTTCATTCCCTGGATGATCGTCGGGATGATGGGCTTTTTCCTGATCCGTGAAGGCATGATGCGCTCCCTGGGGGCCGTGGAATCCAACCAGGCGCTGTTCGCCTATCGCCAGGTAATGCCCGTGGACACCATCCTGGTGCGCAACTTCCTGGAAGTCATGCTGCGCACCCTGATCTTCCTGATCTTCATTGCCGGCGCCTTGATGCTGGGCATGGACATTACGCCGGACCATGCGCTGCGCGCCATGTGGTACTGGATCGCTCTGTGGGCACTGGGACTGGGCCTTGGCCTCATTGTCTCGGTGGCCGGCAGCATGGTGCCCGAGGTGGGCAGAATCGTGCGCATGATCAACATGCCGCTGTTGATTCTTTCCGGCGTTATCTTCCCGTTGAACAACCTGCCGCACTGGCTGCTCGAATATGTCATGTACAACCCCATTGTGCATGGCCTGGAACTGCTCAGGGTCAGCTTCTTTGACGGCTATCAGGTAATTCACGGCACCAGCGGCACCTATTACGGGATGTGGGCGTTGAGTACCCTGGCGCTGGGCTTGTTGATGCAAATGCGCTTCCGTGACCGGCTCAAGGCCAAGTAAACCGGGCTTTTCATGATTGAAATTCGCAACCTCTACAAACGCTATCACAACCACCATGGCAGCCCCTGGGTGCTCAAGGACATCAATCTGACCTTCCCGCCAGGGGTGAGCGTGGGCCTGGTGGGGCGCAACGGGGCCGGCAAGTCCACCCTACTGCGACTCATTGCCGGGATGGACCACCCCGAGCGCGGCAGTATCCAGCGCAGCTGTCAGGTCTCCTGGCCCATTGGCCTGGCGGGAGGCTTTCAGGGCTCGATGACCGGGCGGCAGAACGTCAAGTTCGTGGCACGCGTGCACGGCGGACGCAACAAGGAACAGGAAATCATCGACCGAGTGCAATCCTTTGCCGAGATCGGCGATGCCTTCGATGAACCCATCAAGACCTATTCCTCGGGCATGCGCGCTCGCCTCAACTTCGGTCTTTCGTTGGCGTTCGACTTCGATGTCTACCTGTCTGACGAGGCCACTTCAGTGGGTGACCGCGCCTTCAAGGCCAAGGCCACCAAGGCGTTCAAGGAGAAGGTCGGCAAGGCCAGCCTGATCATGGTGTCCCATGGCGAATCCATGCTGAAGGACCTGTGTCAGGCCGGTATCTATCTGCATGACGGGCAAGCCACCTGGTACGACGATGTGGAAGATGCCATTGAGGCCTATCACATCGACACCGATAGTCAGAATCCGGACTACCCCCTGGGAACACCGGTAGACGCCAGGCGTCTGCCCGAACCGACTTCACTGGCCGAAGCCGAGCAACAACTGCAGCAACGCCAGGAAGAACGGCAAAAGGCCAAGGCCATGTTCGACGAGGCCAAAGAGAAGGCGCTGATTCCACGCCAACGCAAGATATATGGCGACGCCTACCGTGAGAGCGAACATCAGCTGGAAGACGCCCAGACGCAGCTGGAAGCCTTCAAGAGCGACCAGACGGCCCGATAATTCTTGCCCGCTGGCTTATCATTGTCACACCGCAAACCGGTAAATGGCCGCAAGAGAGCTTGAAGGCCCACGCCTTCAAAACCTCGCAACGCCCGGCCGGCAGGTTGGTGTATTCACGTATTCAGGTTTGTTATTCCCTATGGCCTCACAACATCGCACCAGCAATATCTTCAAGACACAGCCACACTGGATCATTGCCGGGGTGGCTATTTTATTAGTGGCATTCTATTGGATGCTCTGGGCCGAAGACCGGTATGTCTCGCGTGCCACCGTGGTACTGGAAAGCCCGCAGCTCAGCGAACCCGATTTGAGCATGTCGTCCCTGTTCGGAGGCAGTAGTGGCGATACCGACCTGTTGCTGCTGCGTGAGTACCTGCTCTCGGTGGATATGCTCAAACAGGTCCAAGAGCAGCTCGACTTCCGCCAGCACTACACCGAGCACGGCGATGTCTTTGCCCGCCTCGGTGATGCCAATGCGCCCATCGAGTCGCTTCATGAGTACTACCAGAAGCGCGTCACCATCGAGATGGATGAGTATTCCGGTGTACTGAATGTCGAGGTTCAGGCCTACACGCCGGAATTTGCTCATCAGGCGGTGCAGCTGTTGCTGGATGCCGGCGAACAGCACATGAACCAGATGGGCCAGCGCCTGGCACAAGAGCAGGTAACCTTCCTGGAAACCCAGCTTGATCGGCTCAATGAGCGCCTGAAAGAGGCCCGCACCAACCTGCTGGAATTCCAGAACAAGGAAGGCCTGGTAGCGCCCGAGCAGACAGTGACGAGTATTAATCAGGTAGTAGCCACTCTGGAAGGTAACCTGGCCCAGCTCAAGGCCCAGCGCCAGGCGCTCTCCAGTTACCAGAGTGCCCGCTCCGCGGAAATGCAGCGCGTGCAGAGCGAAATCAGCGCCATGCGCGAGCAGATCCAGGAACAGCGTGACCGCCTGGCCCAGGCCACCGGCGAGTCCCTGAACCGCGTTTCCTCCGAGTACAAGACGCTGGAACTCCAGGCCCAGTTCGCCCAGGAGACCTACTCCAGCGCGCTCTCCGCACTGGAAAACACCCGCCTTGAAGCCGCCCGCAAGCTCAAGCAAGTAAGCGTGCTGCAAAGCCCGCTGATGCCGGAATACCCCACCAAGCCGGACCGCCTCTACAACACCACCGTGTTCGCGCTGGTCACCATCTTCCTGGCCTTCATCTTCAGCATGCTGGTAATGATCATTCGCGATCATCGTGACTAACTTCAAAGATCCACTGGTTTTTTGTGAAGGCATTAATATCAAATATAATTTATAAACTCTTTCTGTTTTAAAAAATATATCGGTTGTATTTATCTAGTCTTCATAAATATAGTGAAAACAGTTTGGTTTATTTGTTTTTATTGAAGCTGACAAGCTACTTACGGCTCAGAAAAATAGCAAAGTACTGAGAAAGCTTGAGCGCGTTAAGTAAAGTTATATTAATGATAATTATCAAAATAATATTTAAGGCATATGAATATGGTAGTCTCCATCGAGAATCTGGATATAAATTATTACAAAAAAAAATACGGTGACCTTTCCGGTTTTTCAGATGAAGAACTAAAAAATCACTGGTATTATTTCGGAGCTCATGAGGGACGTCTATGCTCTGAGTTACAGGAATGTGATTATACCCCCTTGACCGATAATGTTTTAGAACTATTGCAGCCTCCGTTTTCTGAGAGGTTTGTATGGAAAGTTGTTCAGGGAAATAGCATTAGGTTAAAGGGAAATGAGCTTGGCGGTTGCGGCCCATCATTAGGTAGTCGAGTGAGAAACTTTAAATCTATAGACGAAACCACCCATGACATAGAAAGTAAAGCGCATGAGACTGTTGAGGATGACCAAGATGAAGATGAGCTTTTTGGGGATTGGCGAGAAGAAGATGAGCTTTATGAGGATGAGCTAAACGAAAGTGAGCTTTTTGAAGATGAGGCTTATACTGATACTCCCTTTGTCACAGTGTCTTCTGGAGAAAGTGGAAAGAGTGTAGATCCTAAGGAAGCTTTTGATGCCTTCTTTTACGTGAGTTTTTATAATGAGTTAAAGGGGACCGCCTGGGAAAGTAATGACATGCTCTATGCTCACTATAAAGCTCATGGTGAGCCAGAGGGTAGGGTTCTCAATATATACCACTGGCTGAGTAATAATTCGCTTCCGGTTTATTTCTTTCCCTTAGGTTTGTCCCTGAAGGGCGTGCTCGAACTGAATTTGAGCGTTGGTATCGAGGTTGGGCTGAACCAGCTATTAGCTGTTTTTAATGGGAATGCCAACATACCCGTAAAATTCTATGAAGATGACGCCAAGAATTCACTGCATTATATCTGCATGGCGAGATATTATCTGGCAGCGGGCTGGGAAGAAAAGGGGGTAAATCTTCTTAAGTCGTCGTGTAAGTATCTTGCTACAGCTGAAGCCTTGGAGCTTTTGGGTAACTTTCATTACAAGTATAAGCAATACCGTCTTGCTCTAGGGTATTATAATGCTGCAAGGAGTTGCAGTAATCCAAGTAAATGGCTATTTATCAACCTTGCCAAGTGTCTTGCTTCTTTGAAGCAATACGAGAAAGTGTTTCATGCTTTGGCTGAGGGGGTTAAGAAATATCCCGATTTCACCCATCAGGTTGATGTACTTGATGAGATTGCTGAGTCAGCATGGGCCGAAGTTTATCCAGCTTTAATGACTTATGTTGATCAAGGCGATCGTGATCAGCTTGTATTGGCTTGTAATACCTTTACCCATCATCTTTATAATGCTTATTTACAGGCTGCTGGGTGTGATGAGCATCCGTCTCTCAACAGTGGTTTGAATCACGATAAAATATTGATCGTTGGTGACTTTCAAATAAACCAGTGTGCTCGTTACCGGATTAACCAAAAAATCGAGCAGTTGGAGTCAGTAGGGCGAGTAGTGAAAGCTATTGACTGGACGGAAATTGGAAATTACTCCGCCGCTATTGCAGCCCATGATATCATTATTTTCTACCGAGTGCCTGCGGTCCCCCAGGTCCTCAAGGCAATGGCTCAGACCAACGCTGGGGGTAAACTCTCCCTTTTTGAAATCGATGACCTCATATTTGATGTGGACTACCCGCCACAATTAGAAAGTTACGGTGGATATGTAACTCTTGAAACACATCGTGAACTTACCCGTGGCATGTCTCTGCTTCATGCTGCTGCGAAATTTTGTCGAATAGGTATTGCTTCAACTGAGCCACTAAAGGAGCGACTTGAAGGGCTTGTTTTTGACGGCAAGTGTATCCTGCACAGAAATGGGCTTGATACTTTGAACGCCTCCGGTTCAGCAGGCTCCGTAGCTAAAGAAAAAAATACAGTTGATATTTTTTATGGTAGTGGCACACAGGCAGATAACCAGGGTTTTCTAGAACTGGCGCTTCCCGCCATCAAGAAGCTTTTAGCAAGACACCCAAGTCTTCGACTCGTGATTGTTGGCTACCTAAAAATGCCGTCAGGTTTTCTTGATGATTTTGGTTCTCAAGTCTCCATTATACCTCCATTGGAGAGCGTGGAAGCGTACAGGTCACTGTTGCGTCAGGCTGATATTAACCTTGCCGTATTAGTCAGTGACCCTGTCAATGACTGCAAGTCAGAACTTAAGTGGTTTGAGGCAGCCTGTTTTGCCGTTCCGTCTGTCGTCAGCTCCACGCGCAATTACCGTGATGTGATTCATCATGGGGAAGATGCTTTGCTGGCTGGCAACGCGGATGAGTGGGAATCCTCGATCTCACGCTTGGTGGAAAGCCCTGAATTACGTAAAGAGATCGGAGGTAAAGCTCAGGTACGTACTCGTAAAGAGTATTCGTTACCAGTTCTCGGCCAGCACCTGGTTGATCAGCTTCTTGAACATTACCAACAACTTCTGGTTGGTGGTTCAAACAACGTTAATAATAATATCACGCCTAGCCAAGCCAGTGAGCGACCAAGACGCAAGATTGCCTTGGTGAATGTTTTCTTTCCACCTCAATCCATTGGTGGTGCTACCCGGGTTTTGGCCGACAATTTCAAGTCTTTGCGAAAGTCATATAACGAGGATTTTGACCTGGTAGTATTTACGGGTGATGCGGAGTGTAGAAAACCACACCAAATGAGTGTATATCGCCATGATGGTGTTAACGTTTATCGAGTTACCACTTTTTTCCGCGAACACATGGACTGGCACGCTCAAGACCCCAAAATGAGAGAGCTTTTTGCAGAATTCCTTGAATGTGAAAAGCCCGATCTTGTCCATTTTCACTGCGTCCAGAGATTAACAGGTTCTGTAGTCGAGGCATGTCGTGACGTAAATATTCCATACTTGGTTACCGCTCACGATGCCTGGTGGATTTCAGACTTCCAGTTCTTGGTTGACCAGCATGGCAAAGTGTATCCGGAGGGGCATCCGGACCCATATTCAGTATATGAGCTGCCTTCTGGAATAAGTCACGGGGCTTCTCTTGAGCGAAAGATGTATCTTAAATATTTACTTGCAGATGCTCGCAAAGTGCTGACGGTCTCCAGCTCCTTTGCAGATATATATCGCAAAAATGGTATACCTGATATTGAAGTGACTCCAAATGGCATTTCCGATGACATTGAATGGACACGCAAGGACACGCAATATACGAGCCGCATTGTGGGTGGCCATGTGGGTAATATGACAGAACACAAGGGTTACCACCTCCTTAGACAAGCAGTTCTTGAAGTCCAGCCTGACAATATGGAATTCCTGGTTGTCGATCATTCGCAGGAAGAGGGCTACGAATCTTTTGAATACTGGGGCCAGGTCCCCATCCGCTTTATCGGTCGTGTCAGCCAAGACAATATTGTGGCTCTATATCGTCAAATTGATGTGCTTTTTGCACCATCAACAGGGCCCGAAAGCTTTGGCCTTGTTACCCGAGAGGCTGCCTCTTGTGGTTGCTGGGTAGTGGCTTCCAGCTTGGGTGGTATTGGTGAAGATGTAATTGATGGGGTTAATGGAAACATCATCGAGCCTAAAGCTGATGCGTTAAGATCTACAATTATCGAGTTAAATAAATTCTCTAAAAACCAAGTTGTTGATTCTGGCCATATTGTACTTTCAAGTGAGCAGACGAGAGGGTTGGTATCAAAGTACTACAGTTCTACTTGATTTTTTGTGCTGAGTTTTTACCTTAAGCTAAGTGTATACCCTTCTTTGTTATTTGGTTTTAACGGGTTTTCGTTAGACTCTAAGTTCTTAAAAGATGATTATATATGCTTCTCAACTTATAATATTTGCATGGTGAATTTTTTTATTATTTTTCTTAAAGCAACCGGCTGGTAATCTTTTGGAGAGGTAGAGGTTGGTTCATTAGACCTTTCCGTCACCTTTTTCTCCTTGTCTCCGTTCTTATTGCTGTCTCTCTTGAGTGATTAAGGATGTGCTGTGGCAGATATGATCGATACTTCAGTTGATAAACAACCTATTATGTGTTATTCCTTATTTAAGTGCTGCAAGGGTTTTCTATAAATAATGCATTTGTTATATACATAAGATATATTTTATTGCTGATTATTTTTTATCAGGTAGCGTATATGCACCTCTTTTTTTAATAATCTATAGATTTGGGTTGTACCTTGAAAGTTTTATTCCGTATTCCCTGGTCTTTCAATGTTATTGATTTTAAAGTGGAAAAATGGGCTTGGTTAGTAAATAAAGGTTTATATTATGAAATATTTAATTACTGGAGCTGCCGGCTTTATCGGCTCGGCGGTGGTTCGTGAGCTGATCCAGAATTCCAGTCACCATGTCGTCAATGTCGACAAGTTGACCTATGCGGGCAATCTGGAGTCCCTGGCCTCGGTCGAGTCGGATGAGCGCTACCATTTCTTGCAGGCGGATATCGGAGATATCGAGGCCATGACCGAGGTGTTTGAGAAACATCAACCGGATGTGGTGATGCACCTGGCGGCGGAGAGCCATGTCGATCGCTCCATTGATGGCCCGGCCGAGTTCATTCAGACCAATGTGGTCGGCACATCGGTACTGCTGGAAGTGGCCCGCAAGTATTGGCTTGGCCTGAAGGAAAGTCAGCCCGGGAAGGCGGCGGGCTTTCGCTTTCACCATATCTCCACCGATGAGGTGTATGGCGATTTGGAAGGCACGGATGATCTCTTCACCGAGACCACGCCGTATGCACCCAGCTCGCCGTATTCGGCCAGCAAGGCCAGCTCCGATCATCTGGTGCGCGCCTGGCATCGTACCTATGGCCTGCCCACGCTGATCACCAACTGCTCCAACAACTATGGGCCTTATCACTTCCCCGAGAAGCTGATACCGCTGATGATCCTCAACGGCCTGGCGGGCAAGCCGCTGCCGGTCTACGGCGATGGCATGCAGATCCGCGATTGGTTGTACGTCGAGGACCATGCCCGTGCGCTGATCAAGGTCGCGAGCGAGGGAGAAATCGGCGAGACCTACAACATCGGCGGGCACAACGAGAAGGCCAACATCGAGGTGGTGCGCACGCTATGTGACCTTCTGGATGACCGCGTTGGCACCTCACACCTGGCGCCGAACACCACACACCATGACCTTATCACCTATGTGGCGGACCGCCCGGGCCATGATGTGCGTTACGCCATTGATGCTTCGAAGATCGAGCGCGAGTTGGTCTGGACGCCTGCCGAGACCTTTGAAACCGGTATGGCCAAGACGGTGGATTGGTACCTCACCAACCGCGAATGGTGGCAGCGCGTGCTGGACGGCAGCTATCGTGGCGAACGATTGGGAGTGTTGTGATGAAGGTTCTGATCACGGGGGGCAACGGCCAGGTTGGCTTCGAGCTTCAGCGCCGTTTGTCCACCCTGGGCGAGATCGTGGCGCCGAGCCGCGCCGAGCTGGATCTTTCCGATGAAGCGGCGGTTGGGCAGTATCTCGCGACGCTTGAGCCGGACGCGATCGTTAACGCCGCGGCCTACACCGCCGTGGACAAGGCCGAGTCCGAGCCGGAGCTGGCACGCCGCCTCAATGCCGAACTGCCCGAACAGTTGGCCGCTTATGCCGCCTCGCGGGGCGTTGCGTTGGTTCACTATTCTTCGGATTACGTCTACCCCGGTGATGGCGATAATGCCTGGAGCGAGGAGAGCGGCACTGGCCCCGCTTCGGTTTACGGCGAGACCAAGCTGGCCGGGGATCAGGCCGTGATGGCCAGTGGTTGCCGGCATCTCATCTTCCGTACCAGTTGGGTGTACAGCGCACGTGGTCACAACTTCATGAAGACCATGCTGCGCCTGGCGCGGGAACGCAGTGCCCTGAAGATTGTCAATGACCAGATCGGTGCGCCCACGCCGGCCCGTTTGATTGCCGATGTTTCCCTGATGGCGCTGCTGGGCCTGCAGCATGGTCGGGTCGAGAGTGGCCTGTATCATCTGGCGCCTCGCGGCGAGACGAGCTGGCATGGCTTTGCCAGCGAGATTTTCCGCCTGGCAGATGAGGCAGGGGAGGTGCTGGTGGTCGAGCCGGCCCAGGTAGCCGGCATTCCCACCAGTGAGTATCCTACGCCCGCCGCTCGGCCTCTGAATTCGCGGCTCCAGCTCGAGAAGCTGGAAAAAGCCCTGGCCATACGGCTGCCCGAGTGGCGCGCCCAACTGGCGCTCACGCTCGATGAACACCTTGGCCGCTGATCGGCCAATGCCCGGCAGGCGCGTGATCGCCGCTTTGTCGGGTGGATCTTATGAAGAACATGAAAAGGAGAGATAGTATGGCGCGCAAGGGCATTATTCTGGCGGGGGGCTCCGGCACCCGCCTGCACCCGATTACCCATGGTGTTTCCAAGCAGTTACTCCCGGTGTATGACAAGCCGATGATCTATTATCCGGTCTCGGTGCTCATGCTGGCCGGCATTCGCGAGATTCTGATCATCTCCACCCCGGAAGACCTGCCCCAGTACGAGAACCTGCTGGGCTCCGGCGAGCAGTTCGGGGTGCACATCGAGTATGCCGAGCAGCCCACGCCGGACGGCCTCGCCCAGGCGTTCGTGATCGGGGAAGACTTTATCGGCAATGACCCGGTATGCCTGGTACTTGGCGATAACATCTTCCATGGCCAGCATTTCTCCGAGCAGCTTCTGCGGGCCGCCAATCAGGAGAGCGGCGCTACTGTCTTCGGTTATCTGGTCAAGGATCCGGAGCGCTTCGGGGTTGTCGAGTTTGATGATCACGGTAAGGCCATCTCCATCGAGGAAAAGCCCGCCAAGCCCAGGTCTCCTTATGCCGTGACGGGCCTGTATTTCTACGACAATGATGTGGTGGAGATCGCCAAGCAGGTCGAGCCTTCGGACCGTGGTGAGCTGGAAATCACCAGCGTCAACAACGCCTACCTGAAGCGCGGCGACCTGGTCGTGGAGCGCCTGGGGCGCGGCTTTGCCTGGCTGGATACCGGCACCCACGACAGCCTGCTGGAGGCCAGCCAGTACGTGCAGACCATCGAGCACCGTCAGGGACTCAAGATTGCCTGCCTGGAAGAAATCGCCTGGCACCAGGGCTGGATCAGCAATGAGGCCATGCAGCAGCGAGGCCAGGAGCTGAAGAAAACAGGCTATGGGCAGTACCTGCTGCATGTGTTGTCGGTGTAGTGAGCCGGGCCCTGATAGCTGACCAATGTTGATCCCGGGGGTGGTCATGGCCACCCCGCGGCGAAAGAGGATGATAGAAAATGGAATACACCCGGCTGGATATTCCCGAGGTGGTACTGCTCGCGCCCAGAGTTTTCGGCGATGAGCGCGGCTTCTTCATGGAGAGCTTTCGCCAGAGCGAGTTCGAGGAACACTGTGGGGATTACACCTTTGTGCAGGATAACCACAGCAAATCTAAGCACGGCATTCTGCGCGGCCTGCATTACCAGTTCGAAAAACCCCAGGGCAAGCTGGTGCGCGTGACCCGGGGCGAGGTCTTTGATGTGGCCGTCGATCTGCGACAGGAAAGCCCGACCTTCGGTCAGTGGGTGGGCGCCCACCTGAGTGAAGACAACAAGCAAATGCTCTGGGTGCCGCCGGGCTTTGCCCATGCCTTTTATGTCATCAGCGATGAAGCCGAGTTCCAGTACAAATGCACGGATTACTACAACCCCGGCGATGAGTACTGCATTCGCTGGGATGATGCGACCCTGGCGATTGAATGGCCGCTGGTGGAGGGTCGTGAGCCATCCGTTTCGGAGAAGGATGCCAAGGGGCAGCAGTTTGCCGATGCACCCAAATTTTGAGCAGTTGCCAGGCATCACATCCGACCCGCGCCGCGGTCTCAGTGCCCTGCACACGCGGCGAGTGAGGAAGGCTTGAGGGGTATATGAAAGAGACTTACACAGCGCTTTACGAATTCGGTGGGGCTTTCCTCGGGCCTTCACTGACTACTTATGCCAGAGCGGTTGAAAAGGCTAGCCAGGGCCAGAATACCCTGCCGGTATGCCTGGCCCGCGAAGGCTGGTTGTTGTATCGGCTTCTGGACCGGTTGCAGGCTGCGCGACTGATTGACCTGCCTACGCCGCCGGTCTATCTGAAGGTGTCGCGCACGCTTCTGTTCCGGGCCATGCTGGGCGATCCGGATGTGATGGACATGGCCCTGAGCACGGAGTTCACCGGTACGGTCGTGGATCTGCTGATGAAGCGCTTTGGCTTTCAGCTCAACGAGACCTACAAGTGCCTGCCGGCCGAAATACTGAGCTTCGAGATGGTGTTGCCGGATCACAAGGAGCGCGTTCTCAAGTGGTTCGAGCCCCATTATGCGCGACTGCGGTCGCATGTGGCACAGACCCGTCAGGCCTTGTTGGATTACTTCACCAACACCGGCCTGGCCACTGAGGGTGTCACACCCTTGATGCTCGACCTGGGCTATGGCGGTACCATCCAGAAACTGTGCACCAGGCTTCTCGAGAAGGATACCCGTGGCCTGTATTACATTGCCAAAAAGGCCGGCGAGCATGACGTGGAAGGGCATCAGGCCAGCATGTCAGGGGTATTTCGTGAAGGGATCAACTGGCAGGAAAACTACACCATGCTCGAGCGCTCCCTGTTGCTCGAGTGCCTGATGACAGCGCCGCATGGTCAGGTGGTGGACCTCAAGGAAAATGCTGACGGTGAGATGATGTTCTTTTATGGCCGGGAGGCCGCTAGTCAGCGTTATTACCAGGATCTCGAGGCCATCCTCGATGGGGCAATCGATACTGCCATCTACAACCTGCGCCACGGCATCCATTATACCCACCAGGAAGTGGAAGCGCTTTTCGAGGTTTACGCGAAACGCCCCGGGGCCTTGCCCAAGGCTGTATGGCACCTGTTTACCGCGGATGACGATATCTCGGGTAATGGCATCGTGAACCCATTACAAATCTTTGGCATTTAAGGGTCGTGCGTCTGGTATGAAAATTAAATCGTTTTCCAGATTCTTCAAACCGGAATCTCAAAACAGTGCCGATGAAACACCCTCACCGCTCGCCCCGGGTGCAAGGGCCGACGACTCACAGCCTGAAAGCTACAGTTCGGAGGAGGCGCAGATGGGACAGGACGATACCGAGGCGGCCTCCGCCCCCCGGCCCGAGGACGACCTGACGACCTGCTTGCGCCGTGGCCTCTTTGACCCCGAATGGTATCAGCAGACCTACGGGCGTAAGTTCGATGATATCGGCGAAGCCTTCGAGGATTACACCACCAAGTCGCGCTTTGCCCCGGTGAATCCATCTCCGGCCTTTGATAGCGAGAGTTATTTCAGGCTCAACATGGATGTCTATCACGCCCAGATCAGCCCGTTGCGCCACTTTGTGCGGGGCGGCGAGAAGGAGGGCAGGCAATACACACCGGCCATTCCGCGCTGGATGCCCAGGCAACTGCTTACCCCGGAGCGGGAAGTGGGCGAAAACGCCAGTGAGTTTAAGGTAGCTGTCTGCCTGCACATCTTCTATGCCGACTTCGTCGACAAGTACGCCGCGGCGCTGGACGAGTTTCCCGTCCAGGTGGATGTGCTGCTGACGCTTTCCGATGATGAGCAGGTCGAAAAGGCAAGGTCGGTTTTCGGTGAGCATCCCAGAGTCTCCCATGTGGAAACACGGGTGGTGCCCAACCGGGGCAGGAACTTCGCTCCGATGCTGGTGGAGTATGCCGAGGAGCTCAAGACCTATGACCTGTTTTGTCACCTGCACTCCAAGAAGTCGCTGTACTCCGGGCAGGAACAGACCCAGTGGGCCGACTACCTGACGGAGTATCTGCTCAAGGACCCATCAGTCGTTTCCGGGGTATTGAATGCCTTCGCCGAGGACGCTGAGCTGGGCGTCTATTATCCCACTACCTTCTGGATGATGCCGGCCTGGGTCAATCATGTGACCATGAATGCGCCCTTCATGAAGGAGTGGCAGGAAAAACTCGACCTGCCGTCAACCAAGGGGTTTTTGACCTATCCGGCGGGCGGCATGTTCTGGGCACGCCCGGAAGCGCTGGAAGGCATCATCAGTGAAGGCTGGCAATACGAGGACTTCCCGGAAGAGCCGCTGCCCAATGATGGCTCCATGCTGCATGCACTGGAGCGTGTGATCGGTGTGGTGGCAGAAAAGCTGGGGTATCGCCAGTTCTTCTATTACCCGCCTTCAGGGCAGTTTACCGCCGACCAGACTTTCATCACCTCGAGCTATCATGCTCATGGCATCGAGCAGCACCAGGCCGCCATTCAGGGATACCCCTGTATCAGCTTCGATGTCTTCGATACGCTGGTGCGCCGCGAATTTACCGTGCCGGACTACGCCAAGCTAAAGCTCGGCCAGCTCCTGCACGAGCGCCAATTGGTGGAAAGCCCTGCAGCCTTTGTGAAGCTGCGCAATGAGGCTGAGCTACAGGTACGCAAGGCCAAGAGCTTTCAGGGCGATGTCGTCATCACCGAGGTGTACGACCGACTGGCCGATGAGCTGGGTATCAGCCGAGAAGAAGCTCAGGGCCTCATGCAACAGGAGTTCGAGCTCGACCTGGCGATGATCCAGCCCAAGGATGAAATGGTCGAGTTCTTCAATCACCTGGGAAGCACCGGCCACAAGCTGTGGGTCATTTCGGATACGTATTACACCCGGGATCAGGTTGGCCTGATGCTCAAGAAGGCCGGGATCGCCACCTCCTTTCGCCTGATGGTCTCCAGCGAGGACCAGAAGCGCAAGGACAACGGCACCATGTGGCACATGGTCAAGGAGGACCTGAAGGCGGAAGCGATCGAGCATCATCTGCACATTGGCGACAATGTGGTGGCGGATGCCCAGTTGCCCGGCGACCTCGGCTTGCAGACTTTTCATATTCTGCATCCCATGGACAAGTGGCTCGCTTTGGGCTTTCCTCCCGTGCTTCAGGGTGACGATGCCCTGGATGAAGCGCAAATACTCAAATGGGGCAAGCTGGTCAGCCAGGTCGGACGCGCTCCCTTTATTGGTGAATGATGAAAAAAGATACACTTTACTTGCATGTTGGGTGGTCCAAAACGGGCACTTCCGCGATTCAGTCGCAGGTACAACAGCAAAGCGCGTCGTTTGCGGATAAAGGAATACTTTATCCGCAAAGCCTGCAGTGGCCGGATCATTCCCACCATCCCTTTGCCCTCTCTTTCAAGGGCAGTGGGGCCTATCAGAGTGATATGACGCCCCCGCAGGCGCTCGAAACCCTGCGCCAGGAAATGGAGACCTCCACGGCGCCCAGCGTGTTGATTTCCTCCGAGCTCTCTCCCTTTTACTTCAACAACCCGAAGTTCAAGGAGTTCGTCGAGCAGCACTTCGAGCGGGTGAAGGTCATCTTCACGGTGCGTCCGCAGTCCGAGTTACTGTTGTCGTTGTTCAACCAGCTGGTGAAGGACCCAAACATTCGCTACGGTGGGTCACTGTTTTCACTGGCCATGAGTAATATTGCCTGGCTGAACTTCCATCAGAACATGCGGCAGTGGCGTGACGTGGTGGGCCCGCAGAACATCATCGTCATTCCCTACAGCAAAGCCGTGGTGGATGACTTCTTCGCTGAGTTTGGCGTTACGGTGCAACATGTCGACGACGATGGCTCTCGCACCGTGAACCCTTCCTTGCCGACACGCTGCCTGAGCGTTCTGCAGGCCAGGGGGCGCAAAGCGACAGACAACGCCAGCTTTGCCCGCATCCGCAATGAGGTGATCGACCTCGCAAGTCAGGTACCCGCCGAGCGGGACAGGCATGTGCTGTTCACCGTGCCGGAACAGCAGTCGCTGGATGCGCATTTCAAACAAGGCAACCAGCTGCTGGCCGATGAATATGGGCTCGATATCAATAAAATACAGAAGCAGCATTACAAGCCGGTGAAGGGGTTGCCGCCCGGGATTAAACTTGAAGATTTTGCAAAGTAAACAGTGGGGGATGGCATGAAGTTGGTTCTTCACCCAGGACACTCAAAGTGTGGTTCTACTAGCATACAAAGATCCATCATTAAGAATAGGCTAATGTTGGAAAAGTTTGGTTACGTTATACCAGATCCACAAATGAGGGTCAGAGGAGACGAAGGCTTTAATCCAAATGGAGAGACGCCACGCCCGTTTTATCGCAAAGTGATGGAGTCTAACGATACCAGTGAGCTTTCAGAAAAGCTTGACCATATTCTAGCCAAAGATGAGTTTTCAGATAAAACATTTCTGTTGTCAGCTGAAAATCTGGTCAACCAGCTTAGAAAACCTCCTGGCTATAATATACATAAGGTTCTTAAGGAATATTTTTCTGAAGTTAAGGTTTTGTATTATATAAAGCCATTTGATGAGTTTTTGCTTTCAGCATGGCAGCAATGGGGTTATAAAAAGGGGAAGTCATTTGAGGGTTTTGTAGATGAAGCTGTAAAAGTTAATAATCCATCTTTTAGAATAGCTGCAGATTTTTTCAGCAAAACTTATGGCAAAGAGAATCTTAGCATATCTGTAGTTAAGAAGGACTTTTTGAGAAATGGCAGTCTCCTGGAGGATTTTTTTTACAAGCTTGGTGTGCCTAGCGATAGTCTAAGTTTGATGTCAAGTGAGAGTAATGTAAGCTTGAGCCCTGCCCTTTGTGACTTGTTATCATACTGTCCGAGCCTTTTTAAGGACATACATGATGAGTCAGTGAAAAAGTTGCTGTCATCTTATCTTGGTAGAGATTCACTGATTTTTGAGAGAATGCCTGGTTTTGTTTCAAAGGAAGTATCGGATAAAATTTCTCAATCATTTGGCAATGATGCAAAGTTACTTTGCAATAACTATATGCGAAATGCTGGACCCAATGATCTCTTGAGTTCTTCTTCTATTACATCTGAGGAAGGGTATGATGAGGTGAAGATGCTTAAAAGGCAGATGGCAGTCCAAACAGAACTGTTAATCTCTTTGATGAAGGAAGGTCGATCTCAATGACCAAGTACAACATGTGCCGCTTCAAGTACGATGTTGCTATTACTCAATGCTATCGCCTCCTCTTGGCTAGAGACCGAGCCACCATCCGGTGAAGGCGTTGCCGCCGGGTATTAATCTGGTAAAGGTGGCTGCTGAACCTCCTTCCTGAATGAATTTGGAAGAGTTAATATTTTTTGATCAATGGTTACTAGATTATGTCACAGCTTTACCTACATGTGGGGCATGGCAAGACAGGTTCGAGTTATATCCAGTCCAGTCTTGCTCTGAGCCAGAGTATCTTGCTGGAAAACGGTATCGATTACCCCGAATCCAGTTCAGCCACAAGGGCGAAAAAGGGTAGGATCACGTCCGGCAACGGTGGCATGTTGCGCTCTGTTTTATCGCAGGACTACGCACCGGCCTCTGATAACGTGTTGTTCAGTAGCGAGGTATTGTTCCACGATTTTATCCATGGAAAGCTTGATGATGTACTTGAGCAGTCAGGGGCAGGTCGCTTCGACTCCGTCAACATTCTGCTGTTCATTCGTGATCTGGTCGAGCATGCATCCTCCTCTTACCAGCAGATGGTCAAGCGAGGTGGTTCGACCGTCGACATCGAGGGAATGTTTTCGCGGTATAAGCAGCCGGAACTTGTCTCGACGTTTATTGATCGGTGCCGACAACACCCCAATGTAAGCATCACGATTCTCAATTATTCCAACTGCAAGCGGAGTGTTCTCCAATCCGTCGAGAGCTGGCTTGGTCTTGCCCCGGCCACACTGGTCACTCCTGCAATTGAAAATGTCAACCGCTCGATGACGCGCTCGGAGCTTCGCGTGCAAAAGGGCGTGAATGGTGTGCTGGGTAAATCTGGTCATCTTGTGTCAGACCAGCTTTGCAACAATATGCCTGACATCAAATCAGAGAAGTCCTTGCCCAGCGAAGATATTCAGCGAGACATGCTGGAGCGCTTGAAGAATGCCTGCGATTATGTCGATAGTCATGCCGATGCTGATCAGCGTTACAATGATGTAACGCTTCCAGTGGATGCAGAGAGCCTTAGAGACGACAACTATACTTTTACCGGTCACCAGATTGACATCGTCGCCAAGGGCCTGGCAGGAGAAATCAAGCGGCTAAGAGATAGGCAAGCGGTGGCAGCTCCTGCAGCGTCACTGGAACCGGGGGCTCTGAATTTTTCGGATTTTTCCAAAAAGCTTGAAGGAAAATTCGACCGGCGAGCTGCTGATACCCTCCGCGACCTGGCTCTGTGCTTCGAGTCAGCCGGTGACCTGGTTAGTGCGCACCATGTCATGAACCTGGCCTTGAAGGCGAGGCCCGCGGGCAAGCTGATACGGAAAAAGGTTGCCGAATACTCAGCTCGACTGCAACAGGGGTAAGGCATGAGTCGTCGCTGTTATCTGCACGTGGGGATGCACAAGACGGGGTCATCCTCGATTCAAGACGCATTGATGGGGTACGAGGACAACAATGTAGAGTACCTTAAACTCCCGAGCTCCAATCATTCTGTTCCGCTGGTTTCGGCTGTTATGCCGGATCTGCAAAACTACCCTCAAGTCAAAAAGCGTAATTTAAGCGAAGCCGAGTTGGAGGAGTTCAAGAAAAAGGCGCAAACCAACCTTACAAAAGCACTTTCTGCATCACCAGAGAAAGATGTCGTTATATCGGCAGAGTATTTTAGCCATCCCGGCAGTGTGCCAAGAAAAAACCTGGAAAGGTTGAAGGGTGTGCTAGAAAAATACTTTTCTGAAATAAAGGTTGTTGCTTATGTTCGATCTCCAGAAAGCTTCATGGAAAGTGCACTACAGCAAAGAATCAAAAGTGGCGAGTCCAATATTACCCTAAAAACGCTGTACCCTCATTATCAGGATAGGTTTCAAAAGCTGTATGAGCTCTTTGGAAAGGAAAATATCAGCCTTGTGGGGTATGAATCCGAGGGGGGCGTCGAGGGAAGTGTTGTATATGACTTTTGTGAGCGTGTCGGCATAGAGTATGGGGCAGCAAAGAGCGCTACTTCGAATGAAAAAATTGGATTTGAAGCAATGGCTCTTTTGTATTCCTACAACCTGTTTCGAAATTTTGTTAACCCAAAAAGCTTTAATACCGAATTTTCCCGAGAGTTCATGGCTGGTCTCCAGTCAATTTCAGCATCCAGGTTTAACCTAGATGCCTCTTTCATTGCAGAGGTCTTGGATAGTAATAAGGAAGATGTGTCCTGGGTTGAAGACAGAATTGAAAAAAGCTTCAAGAAACCGTCAGAGCCAAGGGGTTATCGTATTACCTGCCTGGATGATATGGTCTCTTTCATAAATAGTGGTGACGGTTTTTATGATAAAGCTAAAGAACTACCGGATTATACGAAAAATATAGTTCGACCAGAGCTATTTGAGGCCTTCCTTGAAAATTATCTGCATTCAACCTTTTCTCTTGACAAGTCCGGCTTCAATAGCCTAAAGAATGCATGGACTAAACCTGTTGTGGCCTTCCGTGAGTTGGCTAAATCCCTCTTTTATTCAGGTATGGTTACCCAAAGTAAACTGGTTCTGGATTTAGCCCTGAAAGAGCACCCTGGCGCCAAGGCCCTCCAGCAGCTGGATCAACAAGCTAAATCAGCGCTTGATGATCTGGGGGGCAGTCGGTTTGTGAAAAATGATAATGCTCATTCTGATAAACAAAACAAAAAGCCTGTTTCAAAAGATCGATCTGCATTGATTCGGGATATTGGCTTGGAGTTTTACCGCAAGGGCGATCTTGACACTGCTTTGGCTGCCACTCAGGTGGCTTATAAATTAAAACCGGCTTCACGTTTTTTACGTATGAGGGTTGAAAAAATTCGCTCTGAATTACCCACCGATTGGCAGTCGGGTGTGAAGCCAGCCACAAAACCAGAAGCGAGTGATCCGCCTCAGGGTCAATTACCAATCAAATTGCTTTCACGAGATGAATACGCTCGTATGTACGAGCCATTTCGTGAAGCCAGTCATTCGATATGGTTGAAAGAAAAAACTCGTTTCCTGGCTGAGCGAGTGAATCTTGACAATATAATACAAAGAATCGAGAAGGCGTATCAGTCAAGAACTGGTTTGAGCGTTATCCGCAGTGGCGATGGTGAGGGGAGTTTCCTGGCACGGTGTGCATCCGGGTGTGAAAGAGATCTCTTTTATCTGTGCGCCAGGGGGTCTTTACGGTTGCACTTTGGTCATCAGAATTACAAGTATGATGATCTGAATTTTTGGGCGAATGAAATCTACTCAGCCTTTGTCTCCTCGGATATCATCACATCTGCCAGAGATGAGTCGACAGTAGAGCGGCTATTGAAAGCAGGTCACGACATGGATTTCAGATCCATGGTTGGGCAGATTGCAGGTAGCATCGTCCCCTACTTGATTGCGCAACGCCATGGCAATGATGTATATCCCTCAGGTTATCTTCACAGGGACCTGATTCCTCACTACCGTAATCTTTTAAAAGGCAAGGAGGTTGTGCTCCTGGGGCCTAATGATCAAGCCTTTGCTGATGACTTTGCTACTCATTATGATTGCTCCATAACTGGTGTTATTACCATCCCGGGCCAATATACTGTCGAGAAAGCTAAGCTCAAAAAAGCTTTGTACCCCTTTTACTACCAGAGTGCTCTGAGCAGACTGTATGAAATGGATCTGCGAGGCAAGGTTTGTTTAGTGGGGGCAGGCTTGGCTGGCAAGGTGTTTTGTTCGAGGATTGCCCAGCTTGGCGGTATCGGGCTTGATGTCGGTAGCATGATGGATGCCTGGAGTGGCAAGAAAGCACGCAAGTACCATACATCCGAGTTCCTTGATGCGTCTTCTGTACAAAAAAGTTGATACCTCTCTTTCTATTCTTGGACGTTCTCAGGGAAGGTTAAATGGCTAGACTGTTTATTCATGCAGGTAATCACAAAACAGGTACTACCTCCATCCAGAAGTACTTGTTTGAAAACAGAGGCTTGTTTCTTGAACAGGGCGTCTCCTGTTTTTTGCAGGGAATAAAGCAAAAAGTGGTTCGTGGTAACCATTCCTGGTGGTTTGATCACAACAGCCTGAAGGATGGTTCGGCATATTTTCGCCGTGGTTTTGCGGAAGCTCTTGGCCGACATGCCACCACCGCGGAGAATGTCGTTGTTTCCTCCGAATGTTTTTCCTGGGTATTCGACAAGCAGGCCTTGACGGCATTCGCGGGTCAGCTTTTTCAGTACTATGACGATGTTCAGGTTGTTTTTTATATACGTCGTCAGGACAGGCATGCCGTTTCTCATTACCAGCAAGCGGCCAAGAGTTTCGCTGAACGCGAATTTTTCACTGGCAACAATGGCGCTTTACCCGACCTGACAGACAACGTCATTAACTATCTGGACTACCATAAGAAGTTACTCTTTTGGGAAAGTGTGTTTGGTCAGGGCAACGTGACCTTCAAGGTGTTTGACGACCACTTGGCTAGTGTTGGCGTTGTTTCCGACTTCCTGAGGGTGCTTGGTTTGCAGTCTTCAGAATTCCCGGAAGAGGGGGCCAGAGCCAATGAAAGCTGGGGATGGGAGAAGACCAAGGTCTTTCGCATATTGAATCAGCTTGGTGTTCGTCACCAAAGTGAATTAGGAAAGACGTTAAAAAACTCGCTTGATGATAGCGGTAAATTGTTGCCTTCACTTGAAGAAGCAAGTACTTTTTATGATTTTTTTTGTGACTCTAACAAAAAGTTGGCTGAAAGGTTAAGCTGCAACCCAGGCGCTAGCCTTTTTGAAGAAGATTTTACTTTTTATCCCGAGCATCGTACAGATTATTTTGACGAAGCTTCTGCGGATAAAGCCATAGAAGATTTGGCCCAAGGGTTTCTAGATTATTTAAAAAAAAGCTCTAATTGATTATTTTTCTTGGTTTCAATGATCGTAATTTTTTATGGTTGTTTATATTTCTTTTCAAGATGATCTTTCAAGCCCTGTTCTCATGGCGGGCTATGGTAGCTCCATGCTTCTCGAATCGTGGCCGGGCACGTGGTATCATAGGGTGGTGCAACTTCAAAAAGGATCTTCTGCTGATAGCCAATTAGGAATTTTTTGGGGTTTTGGTGGTGTTTTTATCTTGTTTATTCGGAATTACCGGCTGCTTTGTGAGGCTCTATGAAAGTTAATGATTATGATGTAATTGTTCATTTTGGGGCTCCCAAGACCGGCACTACGGCTATACAAAAATTTTGTTTGGAAAATCGTCAGACGCTGAAAAAGCATGGCGTTTATTATCCAGAGCACCCGCTTGACAGCAACAAGGTTTCAGCCGGACATGTGGGATTTTCAAAGCGCATTCTGGATGGTGAAGAAGACGAGGCCATAAAGTTTCTTGAAAAATTTGTTGCGTTGGCCAAAAAAGAAAAATGTACGCTTCTCCTTTCCAGCGAAGCTCTATATGGTAAGGCGGAAGTTGCTCGGCGCTGTTTAAAAGGCTACAAGGTTGGTGTCCTGGGGTGGTTTCGCGAGCCTGTTGATTTTTTTGTCTCCAATTATATGCAAGGTGTAAAGCGTCACGGACAAACAAGAAAGTTGACGGATTTTTGTCTCAATTTTGTTGAGGGTTCACACCCTTATCTTGATGGCTCTTTTCTGCATGATTGGGCGGATCAGTTCGATGACGAAAATTGTGACATTAAATTCTATGATCGTTCTGCATTGCCTGATTTTCCTCTTGAGTATCAACTCCTGAGTTCCCTTGGTATCGATTCCTCAAAATGGTCTGCCTTTAATAAGGAAGAGGGGTTTGTCAACCGAAGTTATGTCAGCTCTGCTCTTGAGTTAAAGCGGCTCATCAATAATGTGGTTGGCGACAGCCATGCATCCTTGAATAAAGAAGTTGACGTTCTGCTACAAGAGTACTCCGACCAAACCAATGAACCACACTGGCAAGCGCGTAACGAACTTGATGATGAGCTTTCCACAAAACTTTTCCAGAAATTCGAGAAAACTAATCTAAAGCTTAAAAATCGGTTCTCTAGCCTTGCATCACTGGGTTCTCGTGATCTTTCTGTCAACCAGGATAGCGACGCGTTACCTGAGCCCATTAGCCTTGCTGAGCCCCTGAAGCACATCAGGTCAAAGTCGCCTGATTCTTATCGATTGCTTTTCGAATGCGTCAAGGAAAAGATTAGTGAAGGTGGTCGTGGTTATCCGTTGCTGAAATTGGCTGACCTGATGGGCGCCTCATTCTCTGAGCCAGCCTATCCTGCGTCCTTGCTGTCTTCTCGAGCTTACACTGTCTTGAGCAATGAGAAGTCACGTGAGGCCGATTATCTACGCGAGTTTGCCTTGACGCTCGAGACACTTGGGTACTACCAAGATGCCTTGCAGGTTATCGACACCGCAAGTTCTCTTCGCCCCAAGGGCAAAGGGATTCTCAAGATTAGAAACAGGCTCTGTTCGCGAATTGACCGTGTCGCTGACGAATCTAACAAGGTTGATGGATGATGTCGGCTGCCCTCTGGTGGAAAATGCGACATCAATTCTGGGGAGGGGTCTCTCACGTGTTGCGATTCAGTAAACGCTTCCTGCGTTACACGCCCTTGTTGCAGGAGCCGCTGTCAAAATTCACCCCCCTGCGGGCCCTGGAAGCTCCAGGTGGCAAAGGCTATGCCCTGCGTTCCCTGGATGATGATCCGCAGTTTCTGTTGAAAAGCTCCCTGCCACTGCCGGGTTGGCACATGCTCGAGGTGGCCATGCATCATGACCAGCCTTCGGCGGCGGTTCGGCTCTATCTCGATACCGGCAAGGGCATGAGCGAGGAAACCAGCGTTTACCTGCCCTTGAAGATGGGCAGGGTCACCAAACGCCTGTTCTATGTGCCGGCGGGGCTCAAGGCCATGCGCTTCGATCCCATCGAGAGCATGGGGCGTTTCACTATCAGCCATATGCGTTTTGTCTGGCTGACGCCCTGGTTTGCCCATGACCGCCTGGCCCAGCGCCTGGCCAACATGCACTATGCTTGGCGCACCATGAACAAGCCCGATGTGCTGCCGGCGCTCAAGAAGAAGGCCGAGGAGCAGGGGCGGCATTGGCGGGAAATGGCCCTGTCGGATTATGAGGAAACCTTCGAGCGCGTTACCGCGCGTCGCAGTTATCGGCAGTGGCTTGAGAATCGCAAGACTCTTGGCCCGGATAAGGTCCAACGCGTCATCGACAAGCTGCCCAACAAGCCGCAGATCTCGGTTTTGCTGCCGGTCTTCAATCCCGACCCCGAGTGGCTGGAAGCCTGCCTGGATTCAGTGCTCGAACAGCAGTACCCGTACTGGCAGCTATGCATTGCCGATGATGCTTCCACGGATTCCCGCGTTCACGATGTGCTCAAGCGATATGCCGAGAGCGATTCGCGCATTCAGGTGGTCTACCGCCCGCGCAACGGGCATATCTGTGCGGCCAGCAATAGTGCCATGGCCCTGGTGAAGAGCGAGTTCGTGGCCCTGATGGATCATGATGACCTGCTTTCGCCCCGAGCGTTGTTCCATGTGGCTGAGGCGCTGCACCGCTTCCCGTATGCTCAGGTGCTGTACAGCGATGAAGACAAGCTGAATGACGAGGGCGAGCGTTACGACCCTCACTTCAAGTCGAGGTGGAATCCGGACTTGTTGCTGTCGCAGAACTATCTATCGCACCTCGGCGTCTACCGCACCGAGCTGGTCAAGCAGGTGGGGGGCTTCCGGGAAGGTTATGAAGGTAGCCAGGACCATGATCTGGCGCTGCGCTGTACTGCCGGCCTGACCTCGAATGAAGTAATCCATATTCCCCACGTGTTGTATCACTGGCGTGCCGGCGAAGGCTCAACGGCACTGGCCAGTCAGCAGAAGGATTACACCAGCGAGGCAGGGCTGAAAGCCGTGCGCAGTGCCCTGGAGGCCAACTGGCCGGGTGCCCGGGCGGAGCACGGCAACCTGCCCAATACCTACCGTGTGATCTGGCCCTTGCCCGACCCCGCGCCCAAGGTGACCCTGTTGGTGCCCACCCGGGATCGGGTCGAGATCCTGCGGCCCTGTGTCGATGCGATTCTCGAGCGCACCGATTATCCTGATCTGGAACTGCTGATTCTGGATAACCAGAGCGAATGTGAAGAGACCCTGGCTTACATGCGTGAGGTGGAAGAGCGTGACCCTCGGGTTCGCGTGCTGGCCTGGCATGAGCCGTTCAACTACTCCGCGATCAACAACTTCGGCGCCCGCCAGGCGCAGGGCGAGATTCTCGCGCTGGTCAACAACGATATCGAACCGATCAAGGAAGACTGGCTGCGTGAGATGGTCAGCCATGCGTGCAGGTCGGAGATTGGCTGTGTTGGTGCCAAGCTGTATTACCCCAATGATACCGTTCAGCATGGTGGGGTGATTCTGGGCATCGGTGGGGTGGCCGGTCACGCCCACAAGTACTTCAGCCGCAATTCCCCGGGGTATTTCTCGCGCCTGTTCCTGACCCAGAACATGTCGGCCGTCACCGCGGCTTGCCTGGTGGTCCGCAAGTCGGTCTTCGAAGAGGTCGGCGGCCTCAACGAGACTGACTTGCCAGTGGCCTTCAATGATGTGGACTTCTGCCTCAAGGTCGGCGAGGCGGGCTACCGCAATCTCTGGACCCCGCATGCCGAGCTCTATCATCACGAGTCGATCTCGCGGGGCGCAGACAACAACTCGAAGAAGCGCGCCAGGGCAGATGGGGAAGTGACCTACATGCGCAATACCTGGGCGAAGAAGCTCGATCACGATCCAGCCTATAACCCCAACCTGACCCTGGTGCACGAAGACTTCTCGTTGAGGTGAGGAGGCAGACGAAAGAGGGAAGAGGGATGATGGAGGAGATGTGGGTAGTGGTCGGTGATTCAGCATGACGGGGCCGATGCTCACTAAGCGCTGGCTGGTACTCAGTGACGGGGCGCTGCCGACCGAGGATATCTATCTTCTCGAGTCGGCCGCGCCTGCGTTGCGTGATGAGGGCTTCGATGTAGGGCGCCTGGGCGTGCGTGGTTTGCGTTGGCGGCTGGCTCGCTGGGTGTTGTCGCGGCAGATGGGTGCCAATCTGGTGATCTGTCGCAGCCTGCCGGTGTATGCCCTGCGCTGGCTTGAGCGTCATCGTGATCTGTTCGGCCGGATTGTCTATGTGATTGATGACGATATAGCCGCGGCGGCGGCTGACGATACGCTGCCCGAGGCTTATCGCAAGCGCATGGGGCGGCTTGCGTCGTTGCAGCCGCGATTGCTGGCCCTGGCCGATGTAGTAGTGGCCTCCAGCGAGGCACTGGCGGCGCGTTTCGAGGAGCGGCACCGGGATGTGCGGGTTCTGACTCCGTCACTGATCTCACCCTTGCCCGATTTGCACCACTTCGAGCAGTCGACCTGGTGCCTGGGGTTCCATGGCACACGAGCTCACCTGGCCGACCTGCAGCATATTGCGTCCGCCCTGATACACTTGCACGATGAGCAGTCGGCACTGACCATGGAAGTCATGATGGGTCAGCACACTCCGCCCGAGCTGCGTGGCCTGGAGCGTGTGGCCGCCCCCCAGGCCAAATCCTGGCGGGCCTTTCAGCGCCATCAACAAGCGCAGCGCCTGCAGATTGGTGTAGCTCCCCTGCTCGATACGCCATTCAACCGTGGCAAGTCGTTCATCAAGTTTTTCGACATCACTGCCATGGGCGGTGTTGGTGTCTACAGTCGGCGTTCGCCGTACACCGAGATTGTCGAGGATGGCGAGACGGGGCTGTTGGTCGAAGATTGCCCACAGGCCTGGCTGGAAGCGTTAAGATACCTGGTCGCCAACCCCGAGACGGCGAAGGCCATGGCCGAGAAGGCGGCGCAGGTCGCTCGTGAGCGCGGTGATCCGGCCCATGCGGTGGCCTTCTGGCGTGCTCTGGGTTCCGAGAACTGAGGAAGCGTTTCATGCTCAAGCAGATCACCCGCTTGCCTGTATGGTTGGTGGAGTTGTTTACCGGTGCCAAGTCGTTCGTGGCCAACCCACTGATTGGCAGCCAGCGGTTGAATCGGTGGGGCCTGCATGTCGGCCGGGTGGCACTGGCACATGGTGTCATGCGGCTACGCATGGCTCTGCTGAGCTGGCGAGTGCCGAAGGCGGATCGCCGCCAGTTCATCGAGCAGGGCTATGTGCTAAAGCACAACTACCTGCCGGAGGCCGAGTACCAGGCGCTGGTGGAGGAGGTTCGTCATGGCCCGGGGGAGGTGCGTCAGTGCATCCAGGGCAATGCCCGAACCCGGCGCATGCTGCTGGCACCTGAAGTGCTCGAGAAGATGCCGCATACCCGGGCGCTGATGAAGGATCCGGCATTTCGGCGCTTGATGCGCTTCTGTGCCGGCCACCTGCGAATGCCGATCTGTCATGCCGAGAAGGTAATGAACGGCGTCACGGATGATGCGCCAGATCCGCAGACGAATCTGCACGTGGATACCTTCCAGCCGACCATGAAGTTCTGGCTGTATTTGGAGGATGTCTCGGAGCACAACGGACCCTTCGTCTTTGTACCGGGATCGACATGTCTGACGCGCGATCGCTTGCGTTGGGAATATCAGATGAGTCTGAAGGCGCGGGAGCATGCTGACCGTTACACGGCGCGTGGCTCGTTCCGGGTTGGGCAGGAAGAAGCCGAGACGCTGGGCAAGCAGCCGCCACAGAGTTTCCATGTGCCGGGTAATACGTTGCTGATTGCCAACACCTTCGGCGTGCATGCCCGCGGGCATGCCGAGCCGGGTACATCGCGCCTGGCCTTGTGGGGTATGAGCCGTACGAATCCGTTCAACCCGTTGCCCGGGCTGGGTTTCGAGAGCCTGAACCGCCTGCAGTATCGCGTGCTGCAGCGCATGCGCCAGCGTGATGATGAACGGGCGGCGGCACGCGGCGTCCGCTCATCCTGGCATCGGGTGGAAGGGGAAGAGTTCTGCTGGTCTGCATGAGGCTGGGTTTTGGCTCAGGTTCAGGGTGGATGATTTCGATGAAAGGGTGAGTAGTTGTCTATGAATAAGTTTGTATCGGGTGCCGGCGGGGCGAAGCTGTTTGCCGGGTTGGCGGGGAGCTTGATGTTGGCTGCCGGTGTATTGGCGTCAACCACGGTGGTGGCGGACCAGGGGGCCAGGTATGGCGACCCCTACACGCTGAGCCTGATCGATACGGATGAAGGCTGGGCCTGGGGTGGCCATGCGGGGCAGGCGATTTACGAGACAGTGAAGAGCGGTGAGGCATTTGATCCGTTCGCCTGGCAGTTCAAGGACTACAAGATCGTCAGCACCGGGCTGCAGAAAGAGCTAGTGGATCTCTGGGGATATTCCAAGATCTATGCCGAAGCCAATGTTTCCTATATCTGGGGAAACGAAGAGTACTACGAGGCTTTTCTGACGCCTTCCATCAGCTGGGAACATTTCATGTGGGACGATACGATCGACACCACTGCCTATGTCGGCGTGGGGATGTCCTACACATCAGAAGCGTCGAAGCTGGATGACTCCGGTAAGCGTTGGATGGTATCCATGATCTTTGAGCTGGAGGGGCAACCGGCGGCCTGGGGACCCTGGTCGATCTATGGGCGTCTCCACCATCGCTCGACGGCCGGGATCATCAATGACGGCGACGGTGGCAGTAATATTCCTTCGCTGGGTGTGCGCTACCACTTCGATTGAGCGCTGTCAGGGGAGGGGCAATCCCCTGGTAAAGCATCGTGCCACGTGCCGCGAACGCAAAAGCTACCGGATCCTCCGGTAGCTTTTTTTGTATGTGGCGGCGCAAAACCGCTTGGGAACGTATCGCAGCGCCCTGCTCGGGGATGCTGCTGCCGGCATTGAGTTGATAACGAATGCCTGGAAGGGCGTGATCAGTCCGCGGCCGAGTCGACGCCGCCGTCTTCGGCGACTTCACCTTTTGGAAGATCGGCTTCGGGTTCTTCCGCGACTTCGGCGTTGTAGTCGGAACCTGTACCGCCGTCCTTGACGATGGTCTCATCATCCAGGTTGGCGTTCGTCTCGCCTTCGACTTCCGGGTTATGGTTGGACTGCACGCCGCCGTCCTCGACGATGGCTTGGTCCTGCTGCTCCATGCCGTTTTCATGATGCTCTGCCATGGCGACGGAAGAAGCCAGCAGCAGGGTGCTGGCGATGGCGGCTGTCTTGATGGTCTTATGCATGCTTTACCTCTAACAGGCTGGGAGTTCGTACACCGCAGGGCGGAAAGCTGTACTGCGCCTCTGTTGTGTTGTACATAACCTATACGCCATATTGATAACATGCAAACTATTAGGCTGATCGTTTAAGGCCATCGGCTGCTGGCTGAATTGCGCTGGCTATTGATTGTCTGATGCTTCTGGGCCTAAACCTGCAAGAACTTTTATCAACTGTCGCCATTTTGCCACGCTTCAAGCGCCTTTCGACCTGCTAGGATACGGCTTCATGAGATAGCCACAGAAGAGGGAGAGCAGCCTCATGCGTGTACTTTGCTTGTTGATGGGCGCCTTGATGATGGCCGGGTTGGCGGGCTGTAGTTACCACCCGGCGCGTATCTCGCCGGAACCGGCTGTCGTGATTGATGATGATCGTCACCATGACCGTGATCACCGTCATCGTGATGATCGCCACCATGAGCATGGTCGTGGCGGTGATTTCTGCCCTCCGGGGCAGGCCAAGAAGGGCCGTTGTTGATTCGGCTGACTCAACAGGGTGGCAGATCCACAAACGCCGCGACGATGCTTCATCGTGGCGGCGCTTTGGTTGGGTGAGCAAGACAGCTCATTCACTTCCGGGAGTTGTCCAGTCTTCGAGTCGAATACCCGGGACGCGCTGGAACTCGCTCAGGTTGTTTGTGACGACGACAAGCCCCATCGATCGGGCGTGGCCGGCGATCATCTGGTCATAAGGACCGATAGGCTTGCCGGATCTGGCGAGTTCGGCACGCAGCTGTCCTGTATGAGCTGCTGCATCCCTATCGTATTGCAATACTTCGAGGCGAGCCGCAAAGCTTTCCACGACGTGAAGATTATGGTCGGGGTGCCCGGACTTCTCGGCACCATAGATCAGTTCCATCAATGTGACGGTGCTAATACATAGGCGCTCACGGTGCTGTTGGAACGCTTCGCGTACCTGAGCTGGCTTATTCTTGATGGTGAAAATGCAGATGTTGGTGTCCAGCATGTACTTCAGCATCAGAAAGCATCCCGCTTTTGATCCGCTGGCTGCTCGCGATCGGTCATGTAATCTGCTGTGACACCTTCTTCAGCAAACCAGGCATCCCAAGCGCACCCGGAAGGTGTGATAATGCGTACCTGTCCCACCGCGACAACGTCGACGTGTTTCACGTCATCTGGAAAGGCGACTGCCTTGGGCAGCCGGACAGCTTGTGTTCGGTTGGACTGAAATACGGAACCCTGAGCCATGATCGTCACCTCCTGAGGTATACGCTGCGTATATCCCAGTGTAGCCGGATTTTGGGCGCTACGCAATCTATACGAGAAATACGCCGCCAACCAGCCAGATCTTTGGCCAACTGTCGCCGGCTGCTGCCTGAGAAGTGGGAAGCCTCGCCCGTGGCGCGTCAGCGCTTAGGGCGGGGAGCAGTCACTGCGGATAAGGGGGCACAGTATATCGACACTGCCGTTGGACTGTTCCATGCCATAGTGAGTGGGCCAGAAGCGCGCCTGGAATCGTCTTGTGCGTTAAGCGGATTAGACATTTGTCACTCCAGGTACATAGGTGCGCCGCTCTAGCAAACCAAGCAAACTGGCAACAGTGGACGTCAGAATGAGATAGATGATACCTGCCCAAAGGAAAACCAGGAAGTAATCCAGAGTTCGCGAGCCGATATTGGAGGCGATAGCAGTAATCTCTACCACACCAATGGTGTAAGCGATGGACGTGAATTTGAGTTCTATAATGGCCTCATTCGACCACTGGGGAATGACCCGTCTTAGCGCCTGGGGTAGCATGATATGACGAATTGCCTGCCACTTGCTCATGCCGCAGGCCCTGGCCGCCACAAGCTGGCCTTTGGGGACTGAAAGCACTGAACCGCGAAAGTATTCCGCCTGGTAAGCCGCACTGTTCAAGGTGATGGCAATGACGGCTGCGGTGAAAGCATCAAAAACGATCCCGACATGAGGCAAGCCAAGGTAGATGAAAAACATCTGTACCAGCATCGGCGTACCCCGAAAAAGCTCCACATAGCAGGTACTGATCCAGTAAAGCGGCCGGTTGCCGTAAACCCTTGCCCAGCAGAGTGCCAGGCCGAGGAAGAAACCCAATGTGATGGCTATCACCCAGAGCGCCAGGGCAACAGGCACTCCTTTGAGAAGCTCTGGTAGCCATTCAATGCCAAACTCTATAAATTCTCTCATGGCTTATCCATGCTCCGCGATGACATTGAGAAATGTTTGTGTACGCTCATTGCTGGCAGAGTTGAACAGGATATTCGGAGCGCCTTGCTCCACGATATGACCGTTTTCCATGAAAATGATCTCGTCCGCTGCCTGCCGGGCAAAGCTCATTTCATGGGTCACTACGACCATGGTCATACCCTCGGCAGCCAGCTGTTGCATCACTCTGACGACTTCTCCGGTCAGCTCGGGGTCCAGTGCGGAAGTTGGCTCGTCGAAAAGAAGGACGTCGGGATCCATGGCCAATGCTCTGGCAATCGAAACGCGCTGCTGCTGACCGCCGGAAAGTTCTGCCGGATAGGCATGTGCCTTGTCGCCCAACCCGACTCGTTCAAGCTCACTATGGGCCCGCTGTGTAGCAGTCTGTTTGTCAGTTCCTCCGACCTTTATCTGACAGATCCGAACATTGTCCAGCACCGTCAGGTGTGTAAAAAGGTTGAAGTCCTGAAAAACGAAGCCCATGCGTGACCGCATCGCGTCGATATTCTTGTCCAGTACTTCTTCGCCATTCAGGTAAATACGCCCGGCATCCGGAACGGTCAGGTAATTGATACAGCGAAGCAGGGTGCTTTTTCCTGAGCCAGAGGGGCCAATTAATACCTTGGTCTCACCTTTTTGCAGCCCGAACCCGATACCTTTCAGTACTTCAAGCCCGTCATACGATTTTTTAATGTCTTGTACATCGAGAATTAGATTATCGGCCATCTCTTGACGTTCCTGTTGGTTATTTTTCAAAGCCCGGCACGGAAAGCTTACGCTCGAAGGCATAGAGGAGGCTATTCCCGGTGCGGTTCAGGATGAAGTACAGGAGTGCTACCACGGCGAAAACCGTCAATACGTTGCCTTGTGTACTGGTAATGATGTAATGAGCCTGGCGAGTCAGCTCTACTACGCCGATCACATAGGCCAGCGAGGTTTCTTTTACCTCTGAAGAGAATTCATTGGTCCATGGGCCAATGGCATGCCGTGCTGCTTGTGGAAAGACGATATGTCGGATAGCTTTCATCTTCGACATGCCCATTGCTCGGGCCGCCATCATCTGGCCTGTCGGTACTGACTGGAATGCGCTTCGAAAGATTTGTGATTGGTATGCCGCAGAACGTAGCCCCATGGCCAATATAGCCGCACCAAAAGCCGAGATGTCCAAAACCCCGGATATGCCGTAAAAGAAGATAAACAACATGATGATGATCGGCACACCCCGGAAGATGCGTTCGTATAGCATCAAGGGCCACTGAATAAAGCGCGTTCTAGGGCCATATAGTTGCAAGAGGCAAATTGTCATGCCTATGACAAACCCAATCAATAACAGGGCGGCCAACAGTATGACAGCAACACCGAGCCCCTTCAGCAAGAAGGGAAAGTCTCGCAACAGAACGTCGTAGATATCCATGCCTGCTTCCCTTAAACAACGAACGCCTTCCATCATGGAAGGCGTTCGACGTTAAACGACTTATTCGTTGCCAAGCTCTGGAAGGCCGGCCACGGGTTTTTGGTAGGTATCTACGAAGTCAGGCATATGTCCTGGAACGGTCGGTACCGAAACACCTGGAATATATTCGCTGACAATTTTTTCCCATTCCCCTGAATCATAAATCGCCAGAATCCCCTGGTTAAGCTCCCCTAGAATTTCCTGAGGGTCTCCTTTCGATACAGCCAGGGCGAGAGGTGCCCGAATGTAGATTTTGCCGGCCATCTTCACGGGTTTGCCGGCATTGATATATTCCTGAGCCGAGGTGTCATCGACAATGACAGAGGAAATCCGGCCGACTGCCATATCATCCACTGCCATGACATAGCTATCGTACTTGGCCAGTTCAACATCGACCTCGGAGTCCAGGACATTTTCTTCCATCCAGGCCTGCTGGGAGGAGCCGCCTTGAACCCCTACACGTGCGCCGCAGCACACTGCGTTGAATACGTTGAGATCGGAGTCCTCGGGCACAAGCACAACATCGTTGGTTTCCCACCAGGGGATGGTGAAGTCGATATTCTGGCTGCGCTCTTCTGTAACAGTAAGGCCTGTTGCCAGGATGTCGATCTTTTCGGCGGAAAGTGCCGGAATCAAGGACGGAAAGGGCATGTCCTGGAAGGTTATTTCTATGTCCATTTCATCGGCAATGGCTTCCATGGCATCGATGGCAATCCCCTTGAACTCACCTGATTCTACGTAAGCCCATGGGGGGAAAGAGGCTTCGACCCCCACTGTGTAGCTTTCTTCTTGAGCGGATACTGAAGTTACCATTCCGCTGCTCAGCATGGCTGTGCCCATGATGGCCGCAGGTAAAAGGTTTTTTGCTAATTTCATGATTTTTCTCGCGCTTTTTGATGAGTTTGTTATTTGGCAACTCCAATATGAACCAGGGCTTCCTGGGTTGTCAAAGCCGCTTGACCAATACGCTGAATGTCTTTGAAGCCGCTTCGAGGCTGTCAACTTGAAGGTTCAATGACGTTGTGAAGGCGCTTGCATTCAACTTTATCCGCTCTGGCCGATCGGGGCACGTTGTTTGCTTGGCATCCGGCGACGGGTCCACGACAACACGCCCAGTGGTGGCATGGCGGGCATGGGAATCGGGGGCAGGGTGTCACGCGGCTGACCCGCCGCATTACGTTGTTCATGAGCGAAGCGCGGACGGGGCAGTGAGGCCTGGGTAATCACGCCGCTGATGAAGACGGCGGTTACAGCCACCAGTAGCGGGGTGCTGAGCGGCGCCCAGCCCATCACGACCACGAATAGCGAGGACAACACCGGCACCAGGTAGGTCATGAGGCCCAGCAGGGTCGTCGAGCAGCGTTGCAGTGCGAAGCCCCAGGTCATGAAGGCGATTCCATACGGTCCTATGCCGATCAGCGAGGCCATCAGCCAGTCCCGGGCGGTGCTCTGTTCGGCGGCGGGCTCCAGCAGGAGGTGCAGGCACAGGGCAGTGGCGGCGACTCCTCCAAACAGGCGCTTGTAGTTGGTCGGTCGTGACGGACTGCCCGTCTTCAGGTAGAGCGAGAAGACGATCCAGGATAGCCCGGCCGCCAGTCCGGCCGCATAGGCCAGCGGAGGGGTGGGCACGCTTTCGCTGTCGTTCAGGATCAGCGGTGCAAGCCCCGAGAAGGCTACCAGCGCGCCCAGCAGTGTCTCGATGCGCAAGCCCCGTCCCGCCAGCCGGTCGGCCACCAGCATGAAGCCTACCGGCCAGGTATAGGTCACCAGGGTCACCTTGGCGGGGTCGCCCTCGTCCAGCGCCAGAAAATAGAAGTAGAGGGCGCCGGTGAGCCCGCCAACCCCCATCAGCCAGAATCCGGCACTCTTGTCCGACTCCGGCCGCTGACCCGGCGTGCGCCATCGTTCCAGGCCCAGAGCCACGCCGGCTGCCGCCAGCATGGCGATGGCGGCTGTCAACATGGGCGGTAGTTGGACCAGTGCGCGCAATAGCGGCAGGCTGGCCCAGAGGGTGACGGTCATGAACCCGGCGAGCAGGCCGATACTGGCTGAATGGCGCATGTTTATGTTCCTGATCGATGACGAGTGAATGTTGCTATGGCGTGCATTCTGCGGATGTCATCTGCATCATGGAATCAAAGTCTTATGATAAAGCCATCAGGAAACGTGATGACCATTTCCAGCGTCCAGAGGCCCCTGGATCTCGTCGTGCTCAAGACATTCGTTGGCGTGGTGGACAAGGGGAGTTTCACCAGGGCGGCAGAGCAGTTGCACCTGGCGCAGTCCACCGTCAGTGCGCACCTGAATCGCCTGGAAGCGACCCTGGGATGCCAGCTCTTGCAGCGAGGCCAGAAGACGGCGGTGCCGACGCCGGCCGGGGAACGCCTGCTGATCCATGCACGGCAGATGCTGCGCCAGAATGCGCTGGCCTGGCAGGATGTTCAGGAGCAGCGCCTTGCCGGCGTGGTGCGCCTTGGCATTCCCGACGATTACGTGTTCTACCTACCCGAGGCACTGTCGGCCTTCGAGGCTCGCTTCCCGGGCGTGGAACTGGAGGTGCGCTGTGGCCTGAGTGTCGAGCTGGTGCAGGAGGTCAGTTCGGGGGCGCTCGATCTGGCGATCACCACCCGCCAACCCAATAGCCCGGGCGGCGAAGTCCTGTGTCGCGAACCGATGGTGTGGGCGGGGGCTTCCGGCTACGACACGCATCACCGCTCTCCCTTGCCGCTCGCCGTTTCCCGGGAGGGCGTGTGCATCTTTCGTGAACGAGCGATTGCCGCCCTGGACGCGGCCGGAATTGCCTGGCGGATTGCCTACGCCAGCCCAAGTCTATCGGGGCTCTCTGCCGCGGTTCGGGCGGGGCTGGCCGTGACGGTGCTCACGCCGTCCATGCTGGGGCCGGAGCTGCGCCTGCTGGGGCGTGACGAGGGGCTGCCGGAGCTGCCGTTCTCGGAGATCACCCTGCATCGCAGCCCCGGGCGACCCAGCGAGTCGACACAGCAGCTGGCCCTGCAACTGCAGGCGTACATTCGGGAGCGGCAGGGGGCCAGGGCTTCGAGCCAGTGATTGGATGCCATTGGCCCGGATTGCCGAACAGGGTGGCTGCCGACGCGCATCTCGCCGGCATCGACGTTCTTGACCGATGCTTCCATGGCATTGTTGCCGAGTATGTCGGCACGGAAGCTCCCGTGCGCTCGCCCAGCCAAGGGCAAGGGCTTGATAGTGCGCACGAAGTAAGCTATTCCCCAGGAATGAGCATGATCGGATGGCGCGTGCACCAGACGATGATTCACTGGTAGAGTATATTGGTGGCATACGAGGAGAGTTATGATGGGTACTCCACTGGATCCTATTGTCTCGGAGTTCGAGACGCAGGAACAAGCTGACAGCTATGACCGCTGGTTTCGCGAGCGCATCCAGCAGAGCCTTGATGATCCACGCCCCAACGTTTCCCATGACGAGGCGATGGCTCGTGTCCGGGCCATGATCGAGTCCAGGAAAAGTCGAGATGCTACCGGTTGAGTGGCGTGCTCATGCGCTGGATGCGCTTGAAGAGATCGCCGCTTACGTGAGCGAGCGCAACCCCCACGCCGCCGAGGCACTGGCCAGTGCCATCGAAGAGACTGCCAAGGCACTATCCGAGCATCCCTATCTATACCGCCAGGGACGTGTCCCTGGAACGCGAGAAGCGGTGGTTCATCCTAACTACCTGCTGGTATATCGTATTACGACCGATCACATCGCTATTCTGGATGTGCTCCACGCCCGTCGTGAATATCCCTGACTCAGCTGCTTGATGCCCTCCAGAACGCTGCCTGGGTGCTAGGCAATGTCTGAAAACTGCCTGTGCTCGGCTATACGACGTTGAAAATCTGCTCGCGCGCGAGTCCGATCAAATTGCTCATTTACTCCTTGTAAACTCCGCATTTTCACAGATTTTCGCCTTGTCTAACCTTCGCTCGTCGACTTTTCAGACAGTGCCTAGGCATTGCCTGAAACCTGTCTGCACCCGGTTAGACGATGTTTACAGGTTACTCCGCTCGACCATACGGCGTTGAAATCTTCTCGCGAGCGAGTCCGATCAAAATGCTCATTGACTCTTTGGTGTGCTTCAGGCGCAGGGGTATTCACCGTGCCAGCTCTTCTTCCAGGGCTGCGAGGGTCTGGTCGACCTGGGCTTCGGTGTGCTCGCAGGAGAGGAAGAAGCGCAAACGGGCGCTCTGCTCGGGTACGGCGGGGTGCAGTATCGGCTGGACGTTGATGCCGCGCTCGAACAGGGAGTGCGAGAGGCCGGCGGCGCGGGCCGAGCTGCCGATGATCACCGGGACCACGGCGGCGCCGATGCTTTCCCCCGTGTCCAGCCCCATTTGCCGGGCCTGCTCCAGGAAGTAGCGCGAGATGGCCTGCAGGCGGTGCACGCGCTGAGGCTCCTGGTGCATGAGTTCCAGCGCCTTGAGTGAGGGGCCGGCGACCTGGGCGGGCATGCCCACGCTGTAAAGAAACCCCGGCGCCAGGTGGCGCAGGGTATCCACCAGTGCCTGGCAGCCGGCGATGTAGCCGCCACAGCCGGCCAGTGTCTTGCTCATGGTGCCCATCCAGATATCGACACTGTTGGCGGGCATGTCGAAGTGCTCACGCAGGCCCAGACCATGTTCGCCCAGTACGCCGAAGGAGTGGGCTTCGTCGACCATCAGCCAGCTCTGGTGGCGTTGCTTGATATCGACGAAGCGCGGCAGGTCGGGCAGGTCGCCGTCCATGCTGTAGAGCCCTTCGATGACGATCAGCACGCGCTCGAACTGCGGGCGATGACGGCGCAGCAGGTCGTCCAGGGCGTCGGCGTCGTTATGCGGGAAGCTCATGCGCCGGGCGCCGGAGAGCTGGGCGCCGACCAGGGCGCTGTTGTGGATGTACTCGTCGTGGAGGATCAGGTCGCCAGGGCCGAGCAGGTAGCCCAGTGTCGAGACATTGGTGGCGTGGCCGCTGACGAAGGCCACCGCCGCCTCGACGTCGTAGGCCTCGGCGATGGCGCTTTCCAGCTCGCCGTGGATGGGGCGTTCGCCGGAGACGATGCGGCTGGCCGAGACGGAGCTGCCGTAATGCTGCACGGCGTCGATGGCCGCCTGATTGACGCGCGGGTCGCCGGAGAAGCCCAGGTAGTTGTAACTGGCGAAGTTGATGACTTCTCGGTCGTCGATGCGACTGGTGGCCCCGGCATTGCCCTGGTGGCAACGGAAGAAGGGGTCGACCAGGCCGAGCCGCTTGGCGGCATCGCGCATCAGGGTCAGTTGCTGATAGCCGGGATGGGCATCGAAACGCGTGAAGCGTTCCGAGACGCGCCCCTGGCCGGCCGTGGCGCCCGGTTGTGGCTCGCCGGCGGGGCGCGAGCGCTTGCGGCTGCGCGCCCCGTCGAGGAGCTGGCGCTTGAGGTCATGGCGAGGGCCTTGTTGACTCATCGCGTCGTGGCCTCTTGCGGTTGCGTTTCACCGGAGTCGGCGATGGCATCGGCACCGTGCTGGGCCGCCAGCGAGGCCAATCCGGCCTGGTCGTCGCCGTTCTCGTCGTCTGCGTCGTCGCCGCGCGTCAGGCGCTCGATGAGCACGCCGCTGAGCTTGTCCAGCGTCGAGGCTTCGCTGAGCACCATGACGGGCACGCGTACCCCCAGCCGGGACTCGATGGCGGTCATCAGTTCGACGCCCATCAGGGAGTCGAAGCCCATGTCATAGACGGAGCGGTGAACGTCGATCTTGCTTTCCTCCACCAGCAGGATGCTGGCCAGTTCGGCCTTGAGCAGCTCGGTGACGGTGCCGTGGAGTTCTTCCGGCGAGAGGTCGGCGAGCAGCTGCGCGATGTCCTGGTCGCTGTCGTCCTGGTGGTTCTCGTCGCCGGCGGCGCGGGCTATCTCGCTGAAGCGCGGGCTGTCGGCGGTGGGCAACGAGCGGGCCAGCGCCGGCCAGTCGAGCTCGAGCACGCCGAGGCTGGGCCCCGGTGCGGCGAGCATGCGGCCGAGCACGCTCAGGGCGTCATCGGCGCGCAGGGCCGAGCCGCCGAGGCGCTCCTGGAGCGCATCCCGCGTGCGGGTATTGCGGGCCAGGAAGCCGGCATCCTCGATGGCGCCCCAGCGCACGCAGGTGGCGGGCAGCCCCTGGCCACGGCGGCTGGCGGCCAGGGCTTCGAGCCAGTGGTTGGCCGCCACATAGCTGGCCTGGCCAGGGTTGCCGAACAGGGTGGTCGCCGAGGAATAGAGGACGAAGAAGTCCAGGCCGTCCTGGCGGGTCAGTTCATCGAGCAGGCGCGCGCCCTCGACCTTGGGCGTCAGCACGCGTTCGATCCTGGTGTCGTCGAGGTTGCGGATCAGGCCGTCCTCGATGACCGCGGCGGCGTGAACGATGCCCTTGAGCGGCGGATGCTCGGCCCGGCAGCGCTCCAGCAGGGCGCTGAGAGAGGCGCGGTCGCCCACGTCACAGGCGGCGGCCTCCACCGTCACGCCCATGGCTTCGAGGCGGGCGATGCCGTCGGCGGCTTCCGGAGAGGCGGCGCCGCGACGACCCACCAGGATGAGGTGACGGGCGCCGCGCTCGGCGAGCCATTGCGCGGTGCGCAGCCCGAAGCCACCCAGGCCGCCGGTGACCAGATAGCTGGCATCGGCCTGCAGTGCGGGGGCCTCGAGTGGCGTGACCTGTTCGGCAGAGGCCAGTGGCTGGTCCTGAGTGACCACGACCTTGCCGATCTGGCGGGCCTGCTGCATGTAGCGGAAGGCCTCGACCACCTGCCGGTTGCCGAAGGCGGTGTAGGGCAGCGGGGTGAAGGTGCCGTCCTCGAACAGCGCCATCATTTCGCCGAACAGGGTCTGTGTCAGCTCGGGGCATTCCTTCATCAGCTGGTCGGAGTCGATACCGAAATAGCTGAGGTTATTGCGGAAGGGCCGCAGGCCGATATGGGTGTTTTCGTAGAAGTCGCGCTTGCCGAGCTCGAGGAAACGACCGAAGGGGCGCAGCACGCGCAGGTTCTGGTTGATGGCTTCGCCGGCCAGCGAGTTGAGCACCACGTCCACGCCACGGCCGTCGGTATCGGCGAGGATCTCCTCGGCGAAGGTCAGCGAGCGCGAGTCATACAGCCGCTCGATGCCGCTGAGGCGCAGGAAGTCGCGCTTTTCCTCGGCGCCCACGGTGGTGTGGATCTCGGCACCCAGCCAGCGGGCCACCTGGATGGCGGCGAGGCCGACGCCGCCGGCGGCGCCGTGGATCAGCACGTGCTCGCCGGGAGCCAGGCGCGCCAGGTGCTTCAGCGCGTAGTAGACGGTGAAGAAGGTGGTCGGGATGGTCGCCGCGGCGGCGAAGTCGATGCCGTTGGGCAGCGGCGCGATAGCGTGCTGGCTGGCGATCAGGCGGTCGCTGAAGCTGGCCGGGCCGAAGCCGACCACGGCATCACCGGCGGCCACGCCCTCGACGCCGGGTCCGACGTGCTCGACCACGCCGGAGAACTCGAGGCCCAGGGTTGGGCCGGCGAAGCCGTTCTCGATAGCCTCATCCGAGAGCATGCCTAGGGTGTACATCACATCGCGGAAGTTGAGGCCGGTGGCCTCGACGCGAACCTGGACCTGGCCTTCGCCGGCCTGCTCCAGGCTGGTGGGTTGCCAGCTCAGGTGACGCAGTTGACCGGGCATGGGGAAGCCCAGCGTCATGGCGCCGTGAGGCTGTGCCTTGGTGTTGGTGGCCGTCGGGCTTTCGCCCGGTGCCGGCATGACCCGCAGGCGGGTGGCATAGCGTTTACCCTGGGCATCGATGACCACCTCGGTCTCGGCGTCGCTGCCGATCAGCTCGTCGCTGAGTGCCGTGAAGGCGGCAGTCGGGAGCTCGCCGGCCGGCAGGTCGAGGAGTCGCACCGTATAGCCGTGGGCCTCGTTGGCCAGCGAGCGGCCGAAGCCCCAGAGGGCGGCATCGTCGCTGACCTCGGCTGCGGCGTCGTCGCGCCAGGTGCCGGCCACGTCGCGGGTGATCAGCCACAGGGTGGGCGCCTGGGCGGCGTTTTCCGCAACGGGCTCGAGAATGCCGGGCCAGCGGGCGGCCTGCTGGCAACGCTCCAGACCGCCATTGCGCAGGTCGATGATGCGGCTGGCGCGATGGGCGTCCTCGGCATCGCCGATCATGGCGTAATGGTCCTGACGCTCCAGGGCGGCGGCGAGCTCCTCGGCCAGGCTGGTATCCCCTTCATCGGCGACCAGCAGGAAGTCGCTGGAGGCCTCGGCGGTGGATTCGCGATCCGGCACGCCGTTGCCGGCCTGATGTGCCTCGGGCAGGCGGGCGTGGATCAGGTAGGCACCGGCGTCGTCCTCCAGCGGCAGTGGCTGAATATCGACGGCGCCGAGCTGGGACAGCCAGGCGCTGACATCCTCGAGCTCGCAGGCCGTGGGCCGGTTCGAGGTGTCGTCCAGGCCGGGCGTGGCCAGCAGGGTGTCGATCCAGGCCGAGGGGGCGACTCCCAGCAGCAGGACACTGGCACCGGGGGCCAGGCGCTGCGGCAGGGCATCGACCAGGCGGCGGCTGAGCTCGGGGTTGGTGACGTCCAGCGACACCAGGGCGAGCTGGGCCCGGGCCGAGGCCGTATCGTGATCGGCCGATTCGAGTGAGGCGACGTCGATCAACGGCTGGCGCTCGCGCAGTTGTTCGGCGTGCTGCCAGGCGAGTTCGCCGGCGGTGAGCAGGCGGTAGTCGCAGAGGTCCGGGTCGAGCAATCGGGTCAGACGCTCGCCCAGGGCCGGGGCACTGACGCCGGCTTCGAGCAGTGACAGGCGCTGGCCCTCGGGCAGTTCGGCCAGGGTCTCGCCGAGTGCCTTGCCGAGCGACGCGGCGAGTGCCTGCCAGCCGTGGTGGCCGATGAGTTGCCGATTGAGGCGTGTCAGGCGGTCACGGTCGAGGCCGATGTCCTCGGCACAGCGGTGTCCGGCCAGCAGCTCGCGCAGGTTGAGGCCGAAGCGGCCCAGGCGATGGATCGGGCCGATGTGGCCGGGATAGTCCTGCGCCAGCAGCCGCCAGATGGTGACGGCATCGACGTCGTCATCCGTGGCCAGCTGTGCCCAGCCGTGCTCGTGGCGCTCCAGGCGGCCGGCGTCGACGAGCAGGTGCAACAGCTGGTCGAGCAGGGGTTGTGTCTGGGGCTGGGCGGCGACCATGGCCTGGTAATGGGACTGGCTGAGTTCGCCATCGACCAGTTCGGGCGCCAGGGCCTCGGCGGCGAAGGCTTCCGCCAGACGGTCGAGCAGCGGGGCCAGCTCGCTGGCGTAGCGCTGTCCGGTGGCGGCGGCATAGCCGTCGACCAGCTCGGGCATGGCGGCAACCAGCGAACTGAGGTCGGCCGGCTGCTGCTGGCTCGGGTGCGGTGCCGGGGTCAGGCAGACGTCCAGGTGGCTCAGGCTCTGCTCGGCGTTGCTGGTCAGGCGTACGGCCTTGAAGCGGGTCTCGCTGACCACGGCCACGGCGCGGCCCTGGGCGTCGAACAGTTCGAAATCGGCGGTAAAGGAGTAGGGCGCGCGCTTGAGCAGGCGGGCCCGGGCCACGACCGGGCGTCCGGCGTCCGGCGACCACTGGATGCGGCCGACCCGAATCGGCACGAAGGCCAGCCCCTGGCGCTCGAATGCCTGGCCCTGACGCGCGCTCTGGCGCGCCAGCAGCGGCAGGAACAGCTGGAAGGCGCTGTCCAGGATGCCGGGATGCAGGTGCTGTGCCTCGAGTTGCTCCTCGATGACCGGCGTGGGGTTGATGCGACCCAGCACTTCCTCGTCCTCGATCCAGGCGCGGTCGATGGCCTGGAAGGCCGGGCCATAGTCGAGGCCCAGTCGGCTGGCCATGGCCAGGTGGTCGTCGAGGATCAGGTCCGGCTCGCGTTGTGGCAGGCCGGGAGCCGTGCGCTCGAGCAGCAGGCCCTTGCTCTGTTTCATGATGCGGGCGGTGGCATGCAGCTGCCACTCCTCGCCCGTGGCCGGTTCGCGGGAGTGCACGCTGATGCGGCCGTCTTCCGGTGCAATGGCCAGGCGGCTGAGTCGGCCGTGCTGGCCGTCGAGCATCATTGGGGCCTGGATCTCGAGTTCCTCGATATCCAGCGGGCGGGCGTCGCGCCAGCGGGCGGCGGCGGCCAGGGCCAGTTCGATGAAGCCGGCGCCGGGGAAGATGGCGGCATTGCCGACCACATGGTCGGCCAGCCAGGGACGGCGGCCGGTATCCAGCTGGCTTTCCCAGGTCAGGGTGTGCTGTGCCAGCCGATAGCCCAGCAAGGGGTGTTCGTAATGGCGGTTGAGCAGGTTCAGCCCGTCCGAGGTGCTGGGCATCCAGTAGGACTGATGCTGCCAGGGGTAGCGCGGCAGTTCCACCAGCTGGCCGGTCACCGGGAACCAGTGATCGGTGTCGGTGGCCAGGCCCGAGAGGAGCGTCTGGCCGATGGTGCGGTCGATGCACAACGGCCCGGCGAGGTCACGCTCCAGGGTGCCGATGACCTGACCGTCGAGTTCGGCGTCGCGCAGTGCTTCGCTGAGATAGCGCTTGAGGATCGGGTGGGCGCCGATCTCGATCAGCACATTGGTGCCATCATCGGTGAGCGCACGGGCGGCATCGGCGAAGCGTACCGGCTCGCGAATGTTGCGCCACCAGTAGGCGGCGTCCAGTTGCTCGCCGTCCAGCTCCTGGCCGGTGACGGTGGAGATGTAGGGAATGCGCGAGCGATGCGGGGTCAGGCCCTTGAGCGAGGCGATGAGGTCATCGCGGATGGGATCCATGGCCGGGCTGTGGAAGGCATAGTCCAGCCCCAGACGCTTGGCGAAATGCCGCTGACCATGCAGCTCGGCCTCGATACGCTCGAGTGCTTCGGCAGGACCGGCGAGCGTGACACCCTTGGTGCTGTTGATGCCGGCCAGGTGGATATCCTGATGGGCCGGCTGTTCCAGGTACTCGGCGATCGCTTCGGCCCCCAGGCCGACGGCGGTCATCTCGCCCTGGCCACGGGTCAGCCCCTGGAAGTGGCTGCGCAGATGGATGACGCGCACGGCATCAGCCAGTGACAGGGCGCCGCAGGCCCAGGCGGCGGCGACTTCGCCGACGCTGTGCCCGGTGACGGACACCGGTTCGATGCCCTGGGCGGCGAGCATGCGCGTGATACCGACCTGCACGGCAAAGAGGGCCGGCTGGGCGATTTCGGTGCGTTCGAAGCGCTCGGTGCCGTTGTCGCCATCCAGCTCGGCGCGCAGCGAGAAGTCCGCATGCCGCTGGAAGAGGGCATCGACTTCATCGATGGCGGCGGCAAAGACCTTGGATTCATGCAGCAGGTCGCGGCCCATGGTTTCCCACTGGCAGCCATTGCCGTCGTAGACGAAGGCCGGGCCCTGGGCGCTGGCGAGCCGCTGGCCACGAATCACCGGGTGTTCGATCTCCAGGCCGCGGCTGTCGGTGTCGCGCCCTTCGGCAAAGGCCGCGAGGCGCTCGGCGGCTTCCTGCTTGTCGTCTGCCAGCAGCAGGGCGCCATCGGTATGGTGCTCGCGGCGGCGATAGAGGCTATCGGCGATGTCGTAGAGGCGGCTGTCGGTGTGACGCAGCCAGTCGGCCAGCTCGCCGGCCATGGCGCGCAGAGCCGGTTCGCCCCGCGCGGAGAGGCGCAAGGGCAGTGCTTGCTCCGGCACCACGGGCGACGGCTCCGGCCGTGCCGGGGCGCTCTCGAGGATGACATGAGCATTGGCGCCGCCGAAGCCGAAGGAGTTGACGCCGATGACCAGGCGCCCTTCGGGCTTCAGCTTGCGTGCCTGGGTGACGATTTCCAGGTTCCAGTCATCGAAGCGAATCTTCGGGTTGGGGCGCCGAATGCCGATGGTGGCCGGGACTTCGCGATGACGCAGGCTGTAGAGCGCCTTGGCCAGGCCGGCCACGCCCGAGGCGGTTTCCAGGTGGCCCAGGTTGCTCTTGACGGAGCCGATGGGCAAAGGCGTGCGGCGGTGCCGGGCCAGGGCATCGCCGATGGCGTGTGTCTCGATGGGGTCGCCGACGGCGGTGCCGGTGCCATGCGCTTCCAGGTAGTCGATCTCGTCGGGGCTGATACCGGCGCGCTCGTAGACCTGACGCATCAGCTGGGTCTGGGCGTCCGGGTTGGGGACGGTCAGGCCCTGCTTGTGGCCGTCGGTGTTGACGGTCGAGCCGGCGACCACGCCCAGGATGTTGTCGCCGTCTTCCACGGCCTGGTCGTAGTCCTTGAGCATGAAGAGGCCGGCGCCTTCCGAGCGCACATAACCATCGCCATCGGCATCGAAGACGCGGCAGCGGCCGTTGGGCGAGAGCATGCTGGCCTTGGAGAAGATGATGAAGCCGTAGGGATGCAGGTGCAGGCTGATGCCGCCGGCCAGGGCCATGCTGGTCTCGCCGCTGCGAATGGCCTGGCAGGCCTGGTGGAAGGCCACCATGGACGACGAGCAGGCGGTGTCCACCGACATGCTCGGCCCGTGCAGGTCGAACAGGTAGGAGAGCCGGTTCGAGGCGATGCTGGAGGTGTTGCCGGTGGCGGTGGAGGCATCGATGGCCCCCATGTCGCCGGTATAGCGATACGAATAATCGAGCGCTGCGACACCCAGGAAAACACCGCACTGGCTGCCGCGCAGCCGAGAGGGGGCAATGCCGGCGCTTTCCATGGTTTCCCAGGTCAGTTCCAGCAGCATGCGTTGCTGCGGGTCCATGTTGGCCGCTTCACGCGGCGAGATGCCGAAGAAGTCGGCATCGAAGCCACTGATATCGCCCAGACTGCCGGCCGCGAAGGTCACGCTGGTGCCGGGGTTGCGCTTGTCAGGGTGCTGGAAGGCTTCATGACTCCAGCGGTCAGGGGCGACCTGGGTAACCAGGTCCTTCTCGTCCCTCAGGTCCTGCCAGAAGCCTTCCGGGGTGGTTCCCGGCATCCGGTGGGCAACACCGATGATGGCCACGCGTCTTGTCATGCTCGCTCCCGATGCTTCTGGTTGCAGTCGTCATCGGCGCCTTGTGCCTGATCGATGACGGCCTGCCATATCCGTAGACTCAATTGCTCGGCGCCCAGCGACTCGCTCGTCTGGGCCCTGTTACGGCGGCCGCGACTCGACCATAGCCAATAGGGCGTGTCGCCGTCGGGCTCGCCATGATGTTCATACGCGTTCGGCATGATCGGTACATGGTCACCATACCAGCACAGTAGGCCTTGTCTGGTGCTGGTTGCCAATTGTTGTCGCAGGCGCCCTGCCATGCGGTCGGCATTCTGCAGGTGCGCCAGGTAGCTGGCCAGCTCTCCGTCATCGTCCGGCAGCGGCGGGGCGCCTGGGGCCAGCGAGTCCCGGGACTGGTCAGCCGCCCACTGGTCCAGCTGCAAGGGGCCGTGGTTCTCCATGCTGATCACGAACACGAATAACGGCTTATTATCCGTATCAACGAGCAGACTGCCAACCTTATCGGCCACCGCGAGGTCGCCGATGTACTGACCGCAGTAGTCCGACCGTTCGAAGGACTGGATATCGATGAATTCATCGAAGCCGAGATGTGGCATGACGCGGTCGCGCTGGTAGAAGCTGGCGGCGTAGGGGTGAACGCAGACGGTGCGATAGCCGAGTCGCTTGAGTTCGGCGGCCAGGCTGGGTACCGGACGCTCGGCCAGCTGGTGGTAGGGATTGAAGCGGTGGATGCCCAGGCTCTGCTGGTCGAGGCCGGTCAGCACAGCGGCCTCGGTGCGCACGGTATTGGCGCCCCAGGCCGGCACTCGTAAGCGGCCTTGCAGCATGGCTTCATCGCGCAGTGCATCCAGGTTCGGCAACAGGTCGTCGCGGAGCTGGCCATGCCAGGGGCGCGGGTCGAAGAAGGATTCGCTCTGCACCACCACCAGGTGGGGCAGAGATGGCTGGTCCTTCAGGGTCTCCGGCGCGGGGGCATAGGGCGAGGCGAGCTCGCCGAGCGGCCGGCGCATCAGCAGGCCATAGGCCCAGAGGGCGCTGAACAGGCCGAGCCGATGGGTATCCTGCGCCGGGTCGAGGCTGCACGCCGGCAGGCGACGCAGGCTGAGCCGCAGTAGCAGGATCGAGGCCACGATGATCAGCGCGCTGCGCGACAGGAAGACCTCCCCGCCATACCGGGCCAGCAGTGAGGGCTCGATCAGCAGAAAACCGATGATGGCCGCCAGGCCGGCCAGGGTCGCACCAATCGCCAGGCCGATGCCGAAGAAGGGCACATAGAGGCGTGGATGGCGAATGGCGTCGAGAAAGTATTCGAAGTCCTGACAGATAAAGGGTTCGCGCAGGGTCCTGGATTTGGCATTGCTCGATTGCACTACCACCAGCTGCAACGCCACGAACAGCATCAGGGCGAACCAGGGGCGCTGCAGGATCAGTACCAGACCGCCGAAGGCCAGGCTCCAGGTGCCGACATGCACCGCCAGGGTCGAGGCCGGGCGCTGCCAGGCCGGCGATGGCGCGGGGCGCAGCAGAGACTCGGCGAACAGGCTGGCGATCAGTCCCAGCCCCCAGGGCCAGAGCAGGGCCAGCGTCATGTCGATCTCCCGTAGCCCATGAGGCGAAGTACCGGTTGCGCCAGGCCGGCGGGCATCACGCCGAGGCACCAGCAGCCCAGGTTGAGGGGAAAGGGAAAGCTGACCCGCGCCTTGTTGTGCTCGATGCCACGGGCAATGCGCCGTGCCGCGGAGTCGGCATCAATCTGCCAGGGCTTGGGGCCGGGCATGTCGTGACACATCCGCGAGCTGACATACCCCGGCATGACGACGGTGACGCCGACCCCGCGTGGTGCCAGCCAGCCGCGCAGGGCTTCGCCATAGGCCTTGATGCCGGCCTTGCTGGCGCTGTAGCTGGGCGTCAGCGGCAGGCCATGCCAGGCGGCCAGCGAGCTGAGGAAGACCAGCTGACCATGTCCGCGTTCGACCATGCGTGGTGCCAGGTGGCGGGCCATGGCCATGGGAGTGCGCAGGTTGATGTCGAGCAGCCGGCTGGTGGCCTGCCAGTCTTCCATTTCCGCGCCGTTTTCGGCGTGGATGTTCTGGCCGGCATTGGCGATCACCACGTCGGGCAGTGCCAGCTGGCCCAGCCACGCCTCGAGTGCCGTATCATCCGTCAGGTCGACCCGGCTCAGTTCGACCTCCGCGCCGGCATCACGACATGCCTGAGCCAGTGCCTCGAGGGGCTCGGCACGCCGGCCATGCAGGACCAGGCGAACCCCGGGGGCGGCATAGTGACGGGCCAGGGCGCCGCCGATGGCGCCGGTGGCCCCGGTGATCAGCAGACTGTGTGCCGTCATAGCAGGGCCTCGAGGGGCGAGGTGGGTTCTTCCAGGCGAGTGGCCACGTTGTCGATGGCCAGCTGAATGCCGGTGTCACAGTAGTAGCCGCCATTGAGCTGGACGGTGTGCATGATGGTGCGATGAAAGCAGCGGAAGAGTTCGTCGTCCGGGGCCTGTGCGTCTCGCCAGAAGTCGTCCAGTCCACCCTCGAAGGTCAGGCCATCCAGGCGGTAGATGGGCTGGCTGAGCGCGATGGTCGGGCAACGGTGTTCCAGGGCGACGATGCCCGAGGTGCTGTTGACCGTCACGGTGCCTGCAGCGGCATCCAGCAAACGGTTGAGGTCGCCGGATTCGAGGTAGACCGTGCGCCCTTCGATGTCGAAGCGCTTCTCCAGGCGCTTGATCAGGCCGGCGTAGTCGATCAGACCCATGTCCAACGGATGGTTCTTGATGCACAGCAGGCTGTCCGAGGGGGCCTGCCGGGCGAAGGAAGCCATGATGTGCTCGATGACCTCGATCATGTCGCCGAAGTCCGAATGATTGCGGATCTGGGCATCGCCATTGAGTTGCAGGGGCAGCACGTAGTAGGGCCGATTGCCGGCGACCAGTGCCTCGATGCGCTCGGTATCCCGGGGCTTCCACCAGCGCAGCTGGGTGAAGCGCTTGATATAGCCGGCGTACTCCACCGGCGCGGTGACGGGCGCATGGGTGCGATAGCGCGGGAACATTGCCGGGTTGCCGAGGCCGGCCAGGTGGTAGAGGACATCATGGCGGGCTCGGCGCTTGAACGACGAACGGAAGCGCTTGGGTCTTGCAGGCTGTGGCAGTCGACTGCCGACCTCGCGATACCAGTCGGCATCCTGCGGCAGCAGCGAATAGCCGTTGACGCCTTCACGCTCCAGGGTGATCCAGAAGGGGCGGAAATAGCCTTCCTCGAGCACATGGTTGCGGATGCCCTGCTTGCGGGCCTCCTCGATGGCGATCAGGTGCATGGGGCGCTGGTCGCCGAACAGGATCTGGTCGGTGGTGCCGTGCCGCTGCCAGAGCTCTCTGAGGAATGCGGGCAGATCTTCCAGCTTGCCGCGGAAGTTGTGGCCGGGGCCGGCGCTCTTGCACCAGTAGGCCATGTCACCTGCGGCGAAGTTGACCTTGGCGACATGATGACCATCGGCGCTCAGCTTCCTGCCCAGGCGCGGGAAGAATGGCGAGCAGACACCCTGAAGGAACAAGAAAGAACGTTTCGGCGAATTCAAGATTAATGCTTTCCAATAAAGGTGTTGCGGTACCAGCGATACAGGTGGGTCCACCAGGCCGGGCGATGATGTTGGGCACGCTGTTGTTCGAGTAGTGTCACCACGGTTTCGGCATTGCAGAGTCGGCGGCTGCCGGGGTCGACGTAGAGCGGGTAGAGGATCAGGGTCGCTGCCACCAGGGCATCCAGCTCCAGGGTTCGCCGCCGACGCGGGCAGTGATGGCGATCTTCGGTGAGTCCCCAGCCCGCATAGAACGGCATGCCGTAGGTAACGACATGCTTGCCGCGCAGCAAGCCTTCGAAGCCCGCCAGTGATCCCATGGTATGGACCTCATCGACCATGTCCAGCAGGTCGACGATATCGACATCACTGACCTGCTCGTCGTGCAGGCGCTCATGCTCCGGGTCGAGGGCGCCGATGCGAGCGCCGGTCAGCACGTCCGGGTGAGGCTTGTAGAGAATCCGGGCGTCCGGGTTGGCCTCGCGCACGGCGGCCAGCAGGTCGCCATTGGTGCGGATATCGAAGGTGCCATTGGCGATGGATGCATCGGTTTCCACCTGACCGGTCACCAGCAGAACGCGGTCGCCCTGGGGCCGTTGGCAAGGTCGCCTTCCGGGGAGGTTGTACTTCGAGAGGCGCAGGGCCACCAGGCGTTGGCGCAGTCCGGCGGCCCGCTCGAGCAGGGCCGGCGAGAACTCGGCCTCGTTGAGCAGACGCTCGAGCTCGCTTTCCCGGTGTGCATCGTAATGAATGCCCAGTGCATCGACGACCAGCGAGAGCGGACGGGCAAGGTCGACGCCCAGACCGATGGAGCGCAGAAAGCCATCCTCCATGCGCCACAGGGTATGGCCGGCGTGCTGGCAGCGTTGCTCGGCGTCGGCGTCCAGTCGTGACGCCCAGCACAGGATGCGTTCATGGTCCTCGGCATCCTGCGGCGGTTGGTCGTGCGCAATATGGCGGACCCGGCTGAGGGCGCCGAGGAAGTCGCCGACGAAGCCGCGCTTCCATGAGGAGAGGCCGTAGACGGCCCAGTCGCCCGCCAGGCGCTGCTGCTGGCGAGTCTGGTCGCCGATCAGTTCAAGGGCTTCCTCGAAGTCGGTGGCCAGACCGGTATAGGGGTTGGCGTAACGGGCATAGCGCAGATAGGCCGCGGCGAAGACCTGCTCCAGGCTGCGTGGCAGATTGCGTCGCGCACAGGGCTTGCGGTCATCGGTCAGTCCCCAGCCGGCATAGAAGGGCACGCCGTGACAGACGACCCGTTTGCCGGCCATCAGGGCCTCGAAGCCCAGCTGACTGCTGACGACGTGCACGCACTCGACGGCATCCAGCAGCGACCAGGGGTTGAGAACCTCCCCGATCAGACGGCAGCCGGGAATCTCGCCGGCATGCAGCAGGTGGCCGGCCTTCTTGCCGGCGATGACATCGGGATGCACCTTGACCAGGATTTCCGCGTCGGGATGTTCGCTGCGTGCATGATCGAGCATGCACTGGAAATCCTCGGCCGCCGCCAGTGCCCCTTCGATGGACGCATCGCCGGCGGTCTGGTCGACGATCAGTACGCGCGGGCGCCGGTCGTTGAACAGCTGGCGATCCGGGGCATGGTTGTACTTGGACAGACGCAGCTCGCGAAGCCGCTGCATGCCGCGGCGTGCCCGCTCGAGCTCGTTCGCCGGGAAGTTGTCGGCTGCCTGAATCAACTGCTCCAGCTCGGAGGGTCGGCTGGCGTCATAGTAGATGCCCACCGAATCGACGATCAGGCTGTGGGGGGGATGCCCCTCGACGCCGAGCCCCCAGGAGCGCAGGAAACCATCCTCGACGGCGAGATAGGGCAGCCCCTGCGCCTCGGCATGGTCACGCGCCTTGCGTGAACTCGGCTTCAAGCCCCAGCCCGCGATCACCCCCGCACGACGCGCCGCCCAGCTACCGAACACGGGGAAGTGCTCGAACTCGGGCAGGCAGGCACGCAGAATCGGCAACGCCCGCATGCGACGCGTGGATACCGCGACAGTTCTGGTAGCTTTGGCTGATCGAGACCTGGTCAAGTGCTTGTCCTGTAAATCCACGAGCCGATTTATCAAACGGGCGATTGTATCAGGATGTGCAGGAATCGGCGCGGTGTCGCAGGTGAACAACGTAAAACCCGCCGGGCTTCGCCCGGAGCTTGAAGCCGGAAGCTTGAAGCTGGAAGAAAAACCAACCGGGCTGGACCCGGAGCTTGAAGCCGGAAGCTTGAAGCTGGAAGAGAAACCAGCCGGGCTGGGCCCGGAGCTTGAAGCTGGAAGACAAAGCAACGGCTCCCAGCCGGGTCTGTTTGGTTTGGACCCTGGGGTGACTTCCAGCTTCGAGCTTCCAGCCGCGAAGCGGCGCTCTTCCAGCTTTGATCTAGCGGCGCTCTTCCAGCTTTGGGTGCACCCCGCTCGCCTTGCCGGTACAATTGCCGCATTCCTCATCCATACTCGCCTGGCTGCTTCCGGAATTGAGTACAGGGGCTAGTACAAAGTAGAGCCGAGTAGTAATGACAGACGCCAAGCAGGCCCATGAGACCGGGCTTCGTAGGACCTTCGCCATCATCTCGCACCCAGATGCGGGCAAGACGACCATCACCGAGAAGATGTTGTTGTTTGGTAACGCCATCCAGATGGCGGGGTCGGTGAAGAGCAAGCGGGATGATCGCCACGCCACCTCCGACTGGATGAAGATGGAGCAGGAGCGGGGCATCTCGGTGACCACCTCGGTGATGCAGTTCCCCTATAACGGGCGCATCGTCAACCTGCTCGATACGCCGGGCCACGCTGACTTCTCCGAGGATACCTACCGCACGCTGACCGCCGTGGATTCGGCGCTGATGGTGATCGACGGGGCCAAGGGTGTCGAGGACCGGACCATCAAGCTGATGGAGGTCTGTCGCTTGCGGACGACGCCGATCCTGACCTTCATCAACAAGATGGATCGCGATATCCGTGATCCCATCGAGGTGATGGACGAGGTCGAGGAGGTGCTGAAGATCAAGTGTGCCCCGATGACCTGGCCGATCGGCATGGGGCGCCACTTCAAGGGGGTCTACCACCTCTACGATGACGTGATTCACCTCTACAAGCAGGGGCAGGGCAACCGCATCCCCGAGGACAACCGCATCGAGGGGCTCGACAACCCCGAAGTCGATGAGGTGCTCGGCGCGGATGCGGCCGAGGAGCTGCGCATGGAGGTCGAGCTGGTGCGCGGCGCGTCCTATACCTTCGACCACGATGCCTATCTGCGCGGCGAGCTGTCGCCGGTGTATTTCGGCACCGCCATGGGCAACTTCGGCGTGCGCGAGATGATGGACGGTTTCGTCGAGTATGCACCGTCCCCGCAGCCGCGCGACACCAACTTGCGCACCGTCGAGGCCGAGGATGGCAGCTTCAGCGGCTTCGTCTTCAAGATCCAGGCCAACATGGACCCCAACCATCGGGACCGGGTGGCCTTCCTGCGGGTATGCTCCGGCAAGTACGAACGCCACATGAAGATGCGCCATGTACGCATCGGCAAGGACGTCAAGATCGCCGATGCGCTGACCTTCATGGCATCGGACCGGGCTCACGTCGAGGAGGCCTGGCCGGGCGACATCATCGGCCTGCACAACCACGGCACCATCCAGATCGGCGATACCTTCACCCAGGGCGAGAGCATGCGCTTCACCGGCATTCCCCACTTCGCCCCGGAGCTTTTCAAGCGTGTGCGTCTCACCGACCCGATGAAACTCAAGTCCCTGCAGAAAGGCCTGCAGCAGCTCTCCGAGGAGGGCGCCACCCAGGTGTTCATGCCGCTGGACAACAACGACCTGATCCTCGGCGTCGTGGGTGTCCTGCAGTTCGATGTGGTGGCCCACCGGCTCAAGCAGGAATACAAGGTCGACTGCATCTATGAAGGCATCAATGTGCAGACCGCCCGCTGGATCGAGTGCGACGACCCCAAGATGCTGGAAGACTTCAAGCGCAAGGCCAGCGCCAACCTCGCCATCGACGGCGGCGGCCACCTGACCTACATCGCCCCGACCCGCGTGAACCTGCAGATGACCCAGGAACGCTGGCCGAACGTGAAGTTTCATCATACGAGGGAGCACTGACCAGGCCGTGCCCGGGCTTCGCCCGGGCACGGCCTGGAGCTTGAAGCTGGAAGAGCGCGGCTAACGCCGCTGGAAGCTGGAAGAAAAACCTCCCGGGCTTCGCCCGGAGCTGAAAGTTATAAGCTGGAAGCTGGAAGAGAAATCAACTGCACCTAAACAGGGTCTGTCTGGTTTTGACCTTGGGTTTACTTCCAGCTTCAAGCTTCCGGCTTCAAGCTTAAGACAGCTTCAAGCTTCCGGCTTCAAGCTTAAGACAGCTTCACAACCCCAACTCCTCCACGGCTTCTTCCCGCATCCTGAACTTCTGCACCTTGCCGGTGACGGTCATCGGGAATTCGTCGACGAACTTGATGTAGCGGGGGATCTTGAAGTGGGCGATGCGGTCCTGGCAGAAGGCCTTGAGGGCGTCTTCGTCGAGTGACTCGCCTTCGCTGAGCTTGATCCAGGCCATGATTTCCTCGCCGTACTTCTCGCTGGGCACGCCGATGACCTGGACGTCGGAGATGGCGGGGTGGGTGTAGAGGAAGTCCTCGATTTCGCGGGGGTAGATGTTCTCGCCGCCGCGGATGATCATGTCCTTGATACGCCCCACGATGGCGACGTAGCCGTCGTCGTCCATGGTGGCCAGGTCGCCGGTGTGCATCCAGCCGGCCGGGTCGATGGCGTCGTGGGTGGCTTCCGGGTTGTTCCAGTAGCCGAGCATGACGCTGTAGCCCCGGGTACAGAGTTCGCCGGGGGTGCCGGGCGGTACCACGCTGCCGTCGTCGGGGCTGATCAGCTTGACCTCGGTGTGCGGGTGTATGGTGCCGACGGTGGTCACGCGCTTGTCGAGCGGGGCGTCGGTCCTGGTCTGGAAACTCACCGGGCTGGTCTCGGTCATGCCGTAGCAGATGGTCACTTCCTGCATGTGCATGCGTTCGATAACGCGGCGCATGACCTCGATGGGGCAGATGGAACCGGCCATGATGCCGGTGCGCAGGGTCGAGAGGTCGAAGTCTTCGAACTCGGGGTGTTCGAGCTCGGCGATGAACATGGTGGGGACCCCGTACAGGGCCGTGGCGCCTTCCTCGCTGACGGCCTGAAGCGTCAGCAGCGGGTCGAAGCCCTGGTCCGGGTAGATCATGGTACTGCCGTGGGTCATGCAGCCCAGGTTGCCCATCACCATGCCGAAGCAGTGGTAGAGCGGGACCGGGATCACCATGCGATCGCTGGCGTCGAGCTTCATGGTGCGGGCCACGAAGAAGCCGTTGTTGAGAATGTTGTGGTGCGAGAGGGTGGCGCCCTTGGGCGCGCCGGTGGTGCCCGAGGTGTACTGGATGTTGATCGGCTCGTCGAACTGCAGACTGGCCTGGCGCTCGGCCAGCGCCTCGGGACTGACGTCATCGGCATGCTGGCGCATGGTCTGCCAGGAGCGGATGCCGGGCAGGGCACGAGTGGCATCCAGGCAGATGACGCCTCGCAATTCGGGCAGGCGCTCGGACTGCCAGTTGTCTGCGCCGTTGGCATCGTTCAATTCGGGGACCAGTTCGGCAAGCGCGGCGACATAATCCGACCCCTTGAAGGCGCCCTGCAGTACCAGGGTCGAGGTGGCCGACTGCCGCAGCGCGTACTCCAGCTCATGGGTCCGGTAGCTGGGGTTGATATTGACGAGAATGGCGCCGAGCTTGGCCGTGGCGAACTGGGTGATCGCCCACTCGGCACAGTTGGGTGACCAGATGCCCACCCGATCACCTTTCTCCACGCCCAGCGCCATCATCGCCCGCGCCACCCGATCCACCTCGTCACGCAGCTCCCGCCAGCTGTAGCGCAGCCCCTGGTGACGGCTGATCAAGGCATCCCGATCCCCGAAACGGGACACGGTGTCGTCGAAGCAATCCCCGATGGTCTGGCCTTTCAGTGGGGTATCGCTGACCCCGCTGACGTAACTGATCCGGCGTGACATGGCGGCTCCTTTTGTTGTGTCGCGAGCTACGAGTTTCGAGCGACGAGTTTCGAGCTGTTGGCTGCAAGCTTTAGGCTGAGTGCACGATTTTCAGCTGCGGGCTACGAGCTGCGGCCTTGACGGCCAAGCGCGCGGTGGCAATATTCTGCTCGCTTCTCGCTTCTCGCTTCTCGCTTCTCGCTTCTCGCTTCTCGCTTCTCGCTTCTCGCTTCTCGCTTCTCGCTTCTCGCTTCTCGCTTCTCGTTTCTCGCTGAATGACGGCTACCTATCCAGCGCGTCCAGCGCATCCCTCGCTTTCTGATCGACGTCGTCCATTTCCCGCCGCATCTGGCGGATGTCGTCTTCCTGGCGGTCGAGGTCGGCGCGTTTTTCCTCGAGGATCTCGATGAGTCGCTTGAGCTGCCGGGCGTTTCCGTCGGGCATGGCGTCGTACATCATCACCACTTCGCGGATCTCGGCGAGTGAGAAGCCGAGGCGCTTGCCTCTCAGGGTGAGCTTGAGACGCACGCGGTCCTTGTCGCGGTAGATGCGTTTCTGGCCCTGGCGCTGGGGTGACAGCAAGCCTTCCTGTTCGTAGAAGCGGATGGTGCGGGGCGTGACCTCGAAGAGGCCGGCCAGCTCGCTGATGCTGTAGGTGCGTTGCTGTCGGGGCAGTGCCTGGCTGCCGGCATCGCTGCCGCTCGTTGTCGCCTGGTCGGCTGATGCATGCTTGTCTGCGGTGGTCTCTTCGATCATCGAGTGTAGGTGTCCTGTTGACCTCTGAGCGGCCTGGCTACAAGGCTTCGCCGTCCGGGACGGTGCCTGGAGAAGCGTTTGCCGATATGTCGCAAAGCCTAGATCAGCTTTACGTTTACGTAAAGTGCTTGTTCGACCATGGTGAGGTGTGGGATAAACCAAGCAACTGCTAGGGTAAATGAAGCTGCATGCCCGGGGCATGGGTCTCGGTCGGCGCGAGGGCGCTCAGCGGCTTGCTGTCTGGTAGTACCTGCCCGGGTGTCGCCCTTGCGGTCATCGCCCGGTTTCCTGTCGTCTTGTGAGAGGTTCCCATGGATTTTGCGCTGAGCGAGGATCAGAAGGCACTGGCCACTGCGGCCGCGGATTTTGCCCGGGCGGAGTTCAGCGAGCATGCCGCCGGCTGGGATGCGGAGTCGCATTTTCCCGTGGATGTGATTCGGCGCGCTGGAGAGGCCGGTTTTCTGGGCATCTATATTGCCGAGGAGCAGGGTGGTCTGGGGCTGTCGCGTCTCGATGCGTCCCTGATCTTCGAGCAGCTGGCCCAGGGCTGTGTCTCCACCACGGCGTACCTGACCATACACAACATGGTGACCTGGATGGTCGCCTGCTGGGGCAGCGACAGCCTGCGTGATCAACACCTCGCGTCGATGATAGCGGGCGAGTCGCTGGGCTCCTACTGCCTGACGGAACCCGGCGCCGGCTCGGATGCGGCGAGTCTCAAGACCCGGGCGGTGCGCGATGGCGATGACTATGTACTGAATGGCTCCAAGATGTTCATCTCCGGCGCCGGTGACACCCAGATGCTGGTGGTCATGGCACGCACCGGCGAGCCCGACAGTGGTGCCGCGGGGATCTCGGCCTTGCTGGTCCCGGCGGATGCCGCCGGCATCGAGTACGGCAGGAACGAGGACAAGATGGGCTGGAAGAGCCAGCCGACCCGTCTGGTGAGCTTCGATGATGTTCGCGTGCCGGTCGGCAATCGCCTGGGGGAAGAGGGCGAAGGCTTCCGGCTGGCCATGCGCGGTCTGGATGGCGGCCGCCTGAACATCGCCAGCTGTTCGCTGGGGGCCGCCCAGCAGGCGCTGACCCTGGCGCGCGACTACATGGCCCAGCGCAAGCAGTTCGGACGCGAGCTGTCGACCTTTCAGGCCTTGCAGTTCAAGTTTGCCGACATTGCCAGCGAGCTGACCGCGGCACGGCTGATGGTGCGCCACGCCGCCTGGCGGCTGGATGCACAGGACCCGGAGGCCAAGGCGCACTGTGCCATGGCCAAGCGGTATGCCACGGATGCGGGCTTTCACGTCTGCAACGAGGCCCTGCAACTGCATGGTGGCTATGGCTATATTCGTGAGTATCCTCTGGAGCGTCTGGTGCGTGATACGCGGGTGCATCAGATCCTCGAAGGCACCAACGAGATCATGCGGTTGATCGTGGCGCGCCGCCTGCTGGCCGACGGTGTCATCGAGTCCTTTCAATAACTTTTAACCCCCTCTCAGGAGAGTCCAGATGAGCGAAGCCCTGGTGCACTTTGAAGAATGGCCGACGCGCGGGGGAGAACGCCTCGGCCTGGCTAGGTTGAATGCGCCGAAAGCCCTCAATGCCTTGTCGCTGGAGATGATCCGGCTATTGAACGAGCAACTGGATGCCTGGGAGCAGGATGACGCCGTGGTGGCCATCTGGCTGGAAGGGGCCGGCGGCAAGGCCTTCTGTGCCGGTGGTGACGTGGTGGCTCTGTATCGATCGCTGCAGGAAGACAGTCGTGCCGACTTTGCCGAGACCTATTTCGCTGCCGAGTATGCGCTGGATCATCGGTTGCATACCTGCCCCAAGCCGCTGCTGGTGTGGGGCGACGGCATCATCATGGGTGGCGGCGTGGGCCTGATGGCCGGTGGCTTTCAGCGCCTGGTCACCGAGACCAGCCTGATGGCCATGCCGGAAATCACCATTGGTCTGTACCCGGACGTGGGCGCCAGCTGGTTGCTGGCTCGTCTGCCGAGGGGGATCGGCGCCTATCTGGGCCTGACGGGAGCGCAGCTCAATGCCCGTGACATGCTGGACCTGGGGCTGGCGGATCGCTTCGTGCCGCGTGACCGGCGTGATGCACTGCTGGCGGCGTTGACCGAGGCGGATTACGGGGCGCGCGACATGGCCGGCTGTCGTGGCGCGGTGATCGAGGCGGTGGCGAGTGTCGAGGATCGGCGCCAGGCCCCGCAAGGGCGGGTCATGGCGCAACGCGATCATGTCCAGTCGCTGACCGATCGCGGCACGGTCAGCGAGGCCGTGACGCAGGTGCTGAATGATGACAGCGAGGATGCCTGGCTCGCTGCCAACCGCCAGCGGCTGGCCACGGGCTGCCCGATGACCGCCCATCTGGTGTGGCGGATGCTGGAACGCCATCGTCACAGCAGCCTGGCCGAAGCATTTCGCGATGAGCTCGGCGTGTCGGTCCAGGTGTCTCACCACGGGGATGTCGGCGAGGGCGTCAGGGCCCTGCTGGTCGACAAGGACAAGCAGCCGCGCTGGTCACATGCCGACGTGGCCAGCGTGCCCCCGGCGGACGTCGAGGCTCTTCTGCGCTCGCCCTGGGATGACGCCGATCACCCCTTGAAAGATCTGGGCTGAACGGCGTGTGACCGGAGCCCTGGCGGAAATCCGCCAGTGATTCGAAGCGCAGCATCCTGCTGCCAACATCGAGGAGCAACGCCATGAATATCGCCTTTATCGGACTGGGCAACATGGGCATGCCCATGGCCGGCAACCTGCTGGCCGCCGGACATGATGTCGTCGTCAATGATCTGGTCCCCAGCGCCATGCAGGCCATGGAAGAACAGGGGGCGACACGTGCAGCGAGTGCCGCAGCGGCCTGTGCCGAGGCCGAGGTGGTGATCTCGATGCTGCCGGCGGGTGAGCATGTGCGCGGGCTCTATCTGGGGGACGATGGACCGGGGCTGCTGGATGCCCTGGCGCACCAGCCATTGATCATCGATGCTTCGACGATTTCCCCGGATGATGCGCGCCTGGTCGGTCAGGCGGCCCGCGAGCGTGGCCTGACCTACCTGGATGCGCCGGTTTCCGGCGGCATCGGTGGTGCCCGGGCGGGCACCCTGACCTTCATCGTCGGCGGCGATGCGGCCGGCTTCGAGCTGGCCAGGCCCGTGCTCGAGTGCATGGGGGGCAATATCTTCCACGCCGGTGATATCGGTGATGGCCAGGTGGCCAAGATCTGCAACAACATGCTGCTGGGCATTCTGATGAGCGGTACGGCCGAGGCCCTGTCGCTGGGCGTGAAGAATGGCCTGGATCCTGCCGTATTGTCGGAGATCATGAAGCAGAGCAGTGGCGGCAACTGGGCGCTGAACGTCTACAACCCGTGGCCGGGCGTGATGGCGGAATCGGCGGCGTCGCGGGATTATCAGGGCGGCTTTCTCACCGACCTGATGGCCAAGGACCTGGGGCTGGCCTGGGAGCTGGCGCAGAAGACGCGGGCCACGGTGCCCATGGGCTCCCAGGCGCGCAATCTGTTCGCTCTGCACAGCGCTCAGGGCAGCGGCAGGCTGGACTTCTCGAGCATTCAGAAGCTCTACCGTGCCGGTGAAGACGACTGACGGCGTGGCGGTCCTTGCCAGCAGCATCGAAGTCGAGCCGTCGGGGTGACGGGGTTGGTTTTTCGGCTCGTTTAGTCTACATTTTGTAAAAATATCGATATTTTTATGTGGAGCCTCGCATGAGCCAGATTACCCGCATGACCTGGGACGACCCCTTTCGTCTGGTCGACCAGCTCGAGGAGGACGAACGCCTCGTCCAGCAGACGGCGCATGACTACTGTCAGGACAAGCTGCTGCCACGCGTGCTCGAGGCCAATCGTCACGAGCGCTTCGACCGCGAGATCATGACCGAGATGGGCGAGCTGGGCCTGCTGGGGGCCACCATCGAGGGCTATGGCTGTGCGGGGATGAACTATGTCAGCTATGGCCTGATCGCCCGCGAGGTCGAACGCGTGGATTCCGGCTATCGCAGCGCCATGAGCGTGCAATCGAGCCTGGTGATGTACCCCATCCATGCCTTCGGCAGCCAGGCCCAGAAGGATCGATACTTGCCGCGCCTGGCCACCGGCGAGTGGGTGGGGGCCTTCGGCCTCACCGAGCCGGATCACGGCTCCGATCCGGGCAGCATGTCGACCCGGGCGGTGCGCACCGAGCATGGCTGGCGCCTCAACGGCACCAAGACCTGGATCACCAATTCCCCGATCGCCGATGTCTTCGTGGTCTGGGCGCGGGACGAGGAAGGCGTGGTGCGGGGATTCATCCTCGACAAGGGCATGCCCGGGCTCACGGCGCCCAGGATCGACGGCAAGTTCAGCCTGCGTGCCTCGGTCACCGGGCAGATCGCCATGCAGGATGTCGAAGTGAGCGATGAACAGCGCCTGCCGGACGTTTCCGGGCTCAAGGGGCCGTTCTCCTGCCTGAATCGTGCTCGCTACGGCATCGCCTGGGGCAGCATGGGCGCCGCCGAGGCCTGCTGGCACGCGGCCCGCGACTACACCCTGGAGCGCAAGCAGTTCGGTCGTCCGCTGGCGGCCAACCAGCTCATCCAGAAGAAACTCGCCGACATGCAGACCGAGATCGCCCTGGGACTGCAGGGCACGCTGCGCGCCGGTCGCATGATCGACGACGGCCAGCTGGTGCCCGAGGTGATCTCGCTGATCAAGCGCAACAACTGCGGCAAGGCGCTGGATATCGCCCGCCAGGCCCGCGACATGCATGGCGGCAATGGCATCAGCGACGAATATCACGTGATCCGCCACGTGATGAACCTCGAAGCGGTCAATACCTACGAAGGCACCCATGACGTCCACGCGCTGATTCTGGGGAGGGCGCAGACCGGTCTGCAGGCGTTCACTGGTAGGTGAAGTGGCTGCGCTCGGTTATACGGCGTTAAAAATCAGCTCAAAGTACTCATTTACTTGACTGTAAACTCCGTCTTTTCGCTGATTTTTGCCTTGTCTAACCCTTCGCTCGCCGACTTCTCGAAATCTCCGAGGCGTCGAGCGAAGCCCCTTGTGACGTTGGCAAGAGTCCTTTTCGTGTAGTTCTGCAAGGAGCCAGGATGAGCGGACCATTGGCAGGCGTCGTGGTGCTGGATATGTCGCGCGTGCTGGCCGGTCCCTGGGCCGGTCAGCTGCTGGCGGATCTCGGTGCCCGTGTCATCAAGATCGAACACCCCGAGCGCGGCGATGATACCCGCGGCTGGGGCCCGCCCTGGTGGCAGGGCGAGGCGGATGCCGAGCGGCTGGCCGCCTACTACCTGTGCGCCAATCGCGGCAAGCAGTCGCTGGCCGTGGACATCGCCACCCCGGATGGCCAGGCACTGATCCGCGAACTGGCGGCGGGCGCCGATGTGCTGCTGGAAAACTTCAAGGTCGGCGGCCTGGCGCGCTACGGCCTGGATCCGGCCAGTCTGCGCGAACGCAACCCGCGCCTGATTGCCTGCTCGATCACCGGCTTCGGCCAGGACGGCCCCTATGCAGGGCGCGCCGGCTATGACTTCATGATTCAGGCCATGGGCGGGCTGATGAGCCTTAGCGGCGAACCCGACGGCATGCCGATGAAGACCGGGGTGGCGATCACCGATGTGATGACCGGGCTCTATGCCACCATTGGGGTGCTGGCCGCCCTGCATGAGCGGCGTGATTCCGGGATCGGGCAGCATATCGATCTCGCCTTGCTGGATGTCCAGGTCGCGACCCTGGCCAATCAGGCCCTCAATACCCTGGTCAGCGGCAGCAGTCCGCAGCGTCACGGCAATGCCCATCCTAATATCGTGCCTTACCAAGCCTTTGCTTGCGCCGATGGCTATCTGGTGCTGACCGTGGGCAATGACGCCCAGTTCGCCCGGCTTGCCGAACTGCTGGGCCAGCCGGCCTGGGCCGAGGACTCGCGGTTTGCTACCAATGCGGCGCGGGTGGCCCATCGCGAGACACTGGTCGAGGCGATCAAAGGGGGGCTGGTGACGCGTCGCCGCGATGACTGGCTGGCCGAGCTGGAGGCGGCGGGCATTCCGGCGGGTCCGATCAATACCCTGAGCGAAGCACTGGCCGACCCTCAGGTACAGCACCGTGGATTGTGTCGTGAGCTCGAGCGGGACGGCCAGCGTCTGCCGCAGGTGGCCAACCCGCTGCGCTTCGACGGCCAGAGTGCCACCAGCGACACGCCGCCGCCGACACTGGGGCAGGACAGCGATGCCGTGCTCGGCGAGATGGGCCTGTACGCCACGGAGATCGCCGAGCTCAGGCGACGCGGCATCGTGCGCTGAGGCGCGGGCGGCGTGGTGCGCTCAGGTCAGGTGGTTGTCCCAGCGTATCGGCAGCTCGTCGAGCTGCTGCACGGCGCTGCCGTTGCCGCTGACGCGATACAGTCCGCCACGCCCCGATGAGACCAGAAAGCCGCCCTGGCCGTCACAGCGCGCGCCGGCGGCATCCGGCAGGTCGTGACTGGCGAGCAGTTCGCCGTGGCGGCTGTCGAGCACCAGCACCCGATGACCGCGTGGAGCGGTCACCAGGGCAAGCGGTGAGCGACGCGAGAGGGCGATGCTGGCGGTGTACTGGCGCAGCTCGGCGGTCAGGGCATTCGGCAGTTCGATCTCACGATACTCGCCTTGTGGTGACAGGCGTCCCAGGAGCGGGCGCCGTTCCCACTCCGGGCCCTGGTATTGATAGCCGGCGATCACGGTGCCATCGGCACCGACATCCAGATGCCGACAGCTGAGCTGATGGTGGCTGGGCCGATGGCGTGCCAGGATCTCGCCGTTGCGGCGGTCCATCAGCAGCAATGCCGGCTCCATGTCGTCCAGGTTGAGCTTGGCCCGGCCGTAGTCCGGATGGGTGCGAATGCCGCCCAGGGCCACGGCCAGGGTCTGTCCGTCCGGCATCAGGCGCAATTCGTGGGGCCCGATGCCATCCAGCGGCATGTCGGCGAGATGGCGATAATCCGCCCTGGCATCGTAGACGCGCACCAGGCCGGCGGCGTCGTCGATGCGGTTGGCCGTGACATACAGGTGATGGCCGTCGGCGTCGAAGACGCCATGCCCATAGAAGTGAAAGCCTTCGCCGGCGTCGATGCGCCGGATTTCGGCCCGGGCCTGCCCATCGATGACATGCAGCGAGCGCCCCGGGCGGCGGGCAAAGAGCACGGCCTGGGCGCTGCCGGGGCGCAAACAGCCACCGTGGCACCGCTCCGAGACGGCAATGCGATAGGCCTGCTCGCGGCCGGGAGCGAAGGCCTGGATATAGTGGCGGCCTTGGGCGTCATCGGCGGCACTGAACAGCCATTGGGCGTCGTCCCGGGCGGGCAGTCCCCAGCCCAGAGAAGGCAGACTCATGGCGCCGAGACCGAGCAGTCCGTTCTTGAGCAGGGTGCGACGCTGCATGATTCAGTCTCCATCGCTCGAATTGAAGCCGCGTACCATGCCCAGCTCATGGCCGATGGTCTCGAGCCGGTGTCGCAACTGGCCGACCTGGACATACAGGCCCTGGAGGGCCCGAAAGCGGTCGCGGTCGTCGAGCGCGGGCGCCACGCCGGCCGCCATCTCGGCGGCGCCCTGGCGTGCCTTGTCCAGCCCTGCGCCGAATTCGGCGGCCAGATCGGGCTTGCCGCGGGCGTTGAGCAGGGTCCTGAGGCCGGGCAGGAAGGTGTCTTCCAGGCCACGCAGGCTGGCCTCGATCAAGCGCACGGAGCGCTCGCTGCGCCAGGCTTCGGCCAGGTAGCCATTGGCACTGCCGCCGGTCAGCCCCATGGGCTCGCCGAGTCGCTTGGTCTCCAGGGTTTCCAGGGCGAGCAGGGCGCCATGCAGGGTGGCGGTGGTGTAACTCTGAGTGCCCCGATAATGGTCGCCGAAGCGCTGCCAGTCGCGTTGCAGGGCGCCGGCGGTATCGGCCAGATGGGTGGCAATGGCGCTCATCAGGCCGCAGGCAACCGGCTGCGCCAGGGCATCCGTGCCCTGCATGCTGTCATCGAACAGCAGATACTCCAGGGCCGGAAAGCCCTGGGCGGCGACGCTGTCCTCGGCGATCTGTTCGGCGGTGGGCGCTTCTTCCCGGGCGAGCCAGGCCTGCATCTTGCGGCCGACGAGGTTCTTGCGATCGGGCCAGAACTGCATCTGCCAGGCGCGGCTGTTCTGTTCGATGGGCCCGAAGTCGACGAAGCGAACGGCCTGCCAGGCCTGCCAGGCTTCCAGCCAGTCCCGGGTGAGACGCTGGCGGTGGGAGTCGCTGGCCTCGTTGCAGAAGCGCTCGGCACTGGCCTCCAGGCGTTCACTGGCGTCATTCAGGGCGCCATAACGCTGCTCGATGGCCTGGTGCCAGTGCTCCCTGGCCTGGGGCGAGGTGTCATCGGCCAGCAGGGAGGCGCTGGCCAGGGTGAGGGCAGCCAGGCCGAGTCGGCCAAGCTGCTTGAATAGGCGTGGTGTCATCATCAGGGGTCCTTCACAGGGATTCGAGAAACCGAATCAGCGCCTGGCGCTTGTCCGCCGGCAGATGGCGATAGGCGGCGGCGCTGGCCTCGGCTTCGCCGCCGTGCCACAGGATGGCTTCTTCCAGGGTGCGGGCGCGGCCGTCGTGCAGGAAGCCGGCGCGTGGATTGACCTTGTGGGTCAGGCCGATGCCCCAGAGTGGCGGAGTACGCCATTCCCGGCCACTGGCCGCGAATTCCGGACGATGGTCGGCCAGGCCCTCGCCCATGTCGTGCAACAGGAGGTCGCTGTAGGGCCAGATGGTCTGGTCGGCCAGGGCGGCGCGTTCGGTGTCAGACGGTGTCTGGTGGCGCGGTGTGTGACAGCTGGCGCAACCGATGTCGTTGAAGATCCGGGCTCCGGCCTGTACCACGGGGTCGTCGAGGTTACGCCGCTGGGGCACGGCCAGGCTGCCGGCGTAGAAGGTGATGAAGCCTGCCACCTTGTCGCTGACTTCCGGCTCGCCGCCATGCGGGAAGCGTTCGCATTCCTGGCTGGGCATGCAGTCGGTGGCAGGCACCAGGTTCGAGGTCAGGCCCATGTCGCCGGCGAAGGCGTGCAGGCTCTGCTGCTCGATGCTCGGCTCGCCGGCCTTCCAGCCGAAACGACCGACGACGGTCTGCTCCTGGCGGATGTCCCAGACGCGGTTGACGCGCCCGGAGATGCCGTCGCCATCTTCGTCGTGCGGATCGGCAGCGGCTTCGAGGGCCTCGGCGGGGAGTGTCTCGAGCAGGCCCAGGCCGATCATTGGCGGCGCCACGCGTGGCGAGGTAAGCAGGTTGTCGGGTAGCGGCCCGTAACCCGGCGCTTCGATGGCATAGTGTGGCTCGCGCAGGGAGACCACTTCGCCATCGTCCAGCTCGACCCGGCGTTCGCTATAGGTCAGCCGCATCCTGCCTTCCGGGTCGGCGCCGGTGATAGCGGCGGTCTGCAATTGGGTGCCATAGTTCGGCACCGGGTGCACGCCGCGTTGCTCCAGGGTCTGGTCGGTAGCGCCGGCGTCCGGCAGCGAGAGGCGCAGGAACAGCGAGACGGCGGATTCATCGCCGCTCGGTGGATGACCGCGCCCATCCTTGATGTGGCAGCCCTGGCAACTGTTGGTATTGAACAGCGGGCCCAGGCCGTCGCGTGCCTCGGTGCTGGCCGGCGCCTCGACCCAGGGGTTGCGAAAGAAGCTGTTGCCGACGCTGAAGTCGAGCCGTTTGGTCATCGACATATTGTCCAGGGGCAGGGAGTAGGCGTTGTGGTCGAACTGCTTGACCGTGCCCTGGCCGCCGGTGGCGGGCGTCTGCTGAACCGGCGGGGATGCATTGTCCGAGGCCTGCGTCGCCCCGGTGAGGCACAGGGTCAACATGCTGGCCATGCCGACCGCGTGGCGTCTGGATAAAGCTGTCAGGCGTGTATGCCGGCGCATCATGTTCATGCCTTGCGGTGACGAGAACGCCGCCGGGCGGGCCGGCGGCGAGTGAGGAGCAGGTGCTGGCCGAGCGTGTAGAGTGCTCGATCCTGTGGTTGGCCTAGAAGTTGTGGCCGGCATCGTCGGATTGCAGCGAATCCACGCCCAGCGCACCGGCGGCCTTCTCGATCGAGCCGGTCTGCTCGACCAGTGAGGCGATGGCGCTGTTGACCATTTCGGCGCCTTCCTCGTTCCCCGGGGCGATCATCATGTCGAAGTACATCGGATTCTCGGCGGCCTGCTTGATCTCGCCGAGCTGCTGCATGCTGGCCTCGAGCTGGCTGGACAGGGTGGCATGCAGCTCGGCGTCGTGGCTGGCGAGCAGGTCGGCCAGAGCCGGGCCTTCCAGGGTGCTGCCGTCCTGACGCTCGTAGCGGCCGGTGTAGACGTTCTGGACACCCTGACCGTTGAAGTAGTGCGAGTTGTGGGTGTTGTCGCTGAAGCAGTCGTGTTCGTCCTCGACGGAGTTGGCCTCCAGGGCGACCTTCATGCGCTCACCGGCCAGTTCGCCGAGAGACAGCGAACCCATGCCGAACAGCATGCGGCGCAGACCTTCCTGCGGGGATTCTGCCAGCAGGGCCTGGCGATAGTTGTCGTCCGATTCGGGCGCCCACTGCGCGACCATCCATTCGAGGTCATTGATCAGCAGCTGGGAGGCGGTTTCGAGATAGGTGCCGCGGCGCTCGCAGTTGCCGTTGGTGCAGTCTTCACCGCTCATGAAGTCGCTGGCCTTGCGCTCGCCATGACCGGCATCGAAGCCGTTGAGGTCCTGGCCCCAGAGCAGGAATTCGATGGCGTGATAGCCGCTGGCCACATTGGCCTCGGAGCCGCCGATCTCGTTGAGGTCGGCGAGCAGCTCGGGCGTCAGCTCGCTGACATCCACCTGTTCACCGCCCACCTGGATGCTCTGGTTGGCGATGATGTTGGCCGTGGCGCCGGCATTGCCGAGCTCGTGCTGGTAATCGTCGCTCTTCACATAGTCGATCATGCCTTCATCCAGTGGCCAGGCGTTGAGCTGGCCTTCCCAGTCGTCCACCACTGGGTTGCCGAAGCGGAAGACCTCGGTCTGCATGTAGGGAATGCGCGCCTGCCGCCAGGCATCGCGGGCGGCCTGCAGGGTTTCCTGGCTGGGGTTGTCGAGCAGGGCTTCGATGTGCTGATCGAGGGTGCGTGCCGCTCCCAGGGCATCGTCAAAGTTGGCATGTGCCAGATCGGCATAGTGGCCGACGACCTTCTCGGCGGTGACATCGCCCTCACTGGCAATGGCGGACGCCGGGAGCAGGGCGGCGAGCAGTACGGCACGGCGCAGCGGGCGCTGGGCGAAACGAGTCGGCATGAGGAAGTCCTTTTGGTTATTGGCAGATACGCTGACTGGCGGCGTAATGATAACCAATATCGGATAAGGACGCGAATGCGATTTTTTAGCATTTGTTAACGAGATGCGAGAAACGAGAAACGAGTAGTGTGCTGCGAGACTTCAGCCAAGCAGCTCGATGCTCGTCGCTCGTTTCGCGTCGCTGGCCGTTCAGCGCGGTGAGAAGCGTCGGTTGATGCCGGTTTCGGCGATCATGCGCGTCGAGATCTCTTCCACCGAGAAGCGGGTGGTGTCGATGAAGGGGATATGCATGCGCCGATACAACGCTTCGGCCTGGGTGACTTCCTGAACGCACTGGTCCATGGAGCTGTAGCGGCTGTTGGGGCGGCGTTCGTGACGAATGGCCGCCAGCCGGCGGGGGTCGATGGTCAGGCCGAACAGCTTGTGGCGATGCTGTTCCAGCACCTTCGGCAGCTTGAGCTTGCCGCTTTCGTCCAGGTCGTCTTCGGTGAGGGGGTAGTTGGCGGCGCGGATGCCGAACTGCAGGGCCAGGTAGAGCGAAGAGGGGGTCTTGCCGCAGCGCGAGACGCCGACCAGGATGATGTCGGCCTGGTCGTACTGGTGGGTGCGGGCGCCGTCGTCGTTGTCCAGGGCGAAATGCACCGAGTGAATGCGGTCCATGTAGACATCGTCGCTACCGATGGCGTGGGTCCGCCCCACGCTGTAGGAAGAGTGGGTCGCCAGCTCCTGTTCCAGCGGCTCCAGGAAGGTGGAAAAGATATCGACCTTGAAGCCCGGCGCTTCGCGGATGACCTTGCGGATTTCGCTGTCGACCACGGTGTCGATGATGATCGGCTTTTCCCCGTCACGGGCCGCGGTGGAGGCGATGACCGCCGCCAGCTGATGTGCCTTGTCGACGCTGTCGATGTACGGCTTGGTGATCATCCTGATCTCGACGTTCTCGAACTGCGCCAGCAGGCTGCGGCCCAGGCTCTCGGCGGTGATGCCGGTGCCATCGGATATGAAGAAAGCGGTACGTGTCATGTGACTCTCGACGCCAGGTGGAGGTTGCGAGCATTGTCAGTTGCCGAGAGGGATTGCACAAGCGGCCCTGCCGGCTAGCGAGCCGCGAGATGCGACGCGAGATACGAGTCGCGAGACACGAGAAACGAGCAGAATGTTGTCACCGCGCGTTTGGCTCTACAGGTCGCCGCCCATAGCCTGTCCCTCACACCTCACACCTCACACCTCACACCTTGCTGCCCGCAGCTCGCCGCTCGAAGCTCGCGACTACATAACCCCAGCCATTTCGACGAATGTTGTAAAAAACCTCCAGTGACTTCGATGTTAGACCAATGGCGAATATGGAAGGCCGCTGGTAGAGTCGCGATCATCCATTCATGACGCCGTGTCATGGACTTTCTTGCGTCGACATCCAGGGGGTTGCGTGGACGATAATATTCTGTGGTTCGAAGAGTTGGGCATGAACGATGTCGAGCGAGTCGGGGGCAAGAATGCCTCGCTCGGCGAGATGATTTCCGGCCTGGCCGGTGCCGGTGTCACCGTGCCGGGCGGGTTCGCGACCACGGCCCACGCCTACCGCGAGTTCCTGTCTCACGAAGGCCTGAACGAGCGCATCAACCAGCGTCTCGCCAAGCTGGACGTGGATGATGTCAATGCGCTGGCCGAGGCCGGGGCGGAGATTCGTCAGTGGGTGATCGACACGCCCTTGCCGCCGGCCTTCGAGCAGGCGTTGCGCGAGAGCTACGAGCAGCTGCAGGTGCGTCACCCCAATCTCAAGGTGGCGGTGCGCAGCTCGGCTACCGCCGAGGATCTGCCGGATGCCTCCTTCGCCGGGCAGCAGGAGACCTTCCTCAACATCGAAGGCTTCGACAACATCAAGCGTGCCGTGCATGAGGTCTTCGCTTCGCTGTTCAACGACCGGGCCATTTCCTACCGCGTGCACCGTGGCTACCCCCACGAGAATGTCGCGTTGTCGGCGGGTATCCAGAAGATGGTGCGTTCCGAGACTGGGGCCTCCGGCGTGATGTTCACCCTGGATACCGAGTCCGGCTACCGCGATGCGGTCTTCGTCACGGCTTCCTGGGGCCTCGGCGAAACCGTGGTACAGGGTGCGGTCAATCCCGATGAGTTCTATGTGCACAAGCCGACCCTGGCGGCGGGGCGGCCGGCGGTGCTGCGCCGCAACCTGGGCTCCAAGCTGATCAAGATGATCTACACCGAAGACGCCAGTGCCGGCAAGTCGGTGGAAACCGTGGATGTGCCCTTCGCCGACCGTGCGCGTTTCTGCATCAATGACGACCAGATCATGTCGCTGGCGCGTCAGGCGGTGACCATCGAGAAGCACTATGGCCGACCCATGGATATCGAATGGGCCCTGGATGGTGACGATGGTGCCCTCTACATCGTGCAGGCGCGCCCCGAGACCGTGGTATCCCAGCAGGAAGGCGGCAAGCTCGAGCGTTTCCAGCTCAAGGAAAAGGGTCGCACCCTGGTGACCGGCCGCGCCATCGGTCAGCGTATCGGTCGCGGCGAGGTCAAGGTCGTGGATGCGCCGGACGACATGTACAAGGTCAATGCCGGTGATGTGCTGGTGACCGACATGACGGACCCGGATTGGGAGCCGATCATGAAGCGGGCCTCGGCCATCGTCACCAACCGCGGTGGGCGTACCTGCCACGCGGCGATCATCGCCCGTGAGCTGGCGATCCCGGCCGTGGTGGGCTGCGGGGATGCCACGGCTGCCCTGAGCGATGGCCAGGAGGTCACGGTCTCCTGCGCCGAGGGCGATACCGGCCATGTCTACGAGGGGCTGCTGGAGTTCGATCGCAACGTCACCAGTGTCGATGCGATGCCCGAGATTCCCTTCAAGATCATGATGAACGTGGGCAATCCGGATCGTGCCTTCAGTTTTGCCAGCCTGCCGAATGCGGGGGTCGGCCTGGCACGCCTGGAGTTCATCATCAACCGCATGATCGGCGTGCATCCCAAGGCGCTGCTGGAATACGACAAGCAGACCACCGATCTGCAGCAGACGATCGATCTGCGCACGGCCGGCTATGATGATCCGGTGAGTTTCTATGTCGACAAGCTGGTCGAGGGCATCTCGACCCTGGCGGCGTCCTTCTACCCTGAGCGAGTGATCGTGCGCCTGTCGGACTTCAAGTCCAACGAGTACGAGAACCTGATCGGTGGCAAGCTCTACGAGCCGGGGGAAGAGAACCCCATGCTCGGCTTCCGCGGTGCCTCGCGCTATCTATCCGAGGCCTTCCGCCCCTGCTTCGAACTGGAGTGCCGGGCACTCAAGCGGGTGCGTGATGAAATGGGGCTCGACAACATCGAGATCATGGTGCCCTTCGTGCGGACCACCGAAGAGGCGAAGGAAGTCGTCGACCTGCTGGCGGCCAATGGCCTGGAACGCGGTCGCGACAATCTCAAGGTCATCATGATGTGCGAGCTGCCGGCCAACGCCCTGCTGGCCGATGAGTTTCTGCAGTACTTCGACGGCTTTTCCATCGGTTCCAACGACCTGACCCAGCTGACCCTGGGGCTGGATCGCGACTCGGGGATCGTGGCGCACCACTTCGAGGAGCGCAATCCGGCCGTGAAGAAGCTGCTGGCCATGGCCATCCAGGCGTGCAAGGCCCAGGGCAAGTACGTGGGCATCTGCGGCCAGGGCCCGTCGGACCATCCCGATCTGGCCAAGTGGCTGATGGAGCAGGGCATCGACTCGGTATCCCTGAATCCGGATGCGGTGCTGGAGACCTGGTTCATGCTGGCAGGCGAGAAGCTCGGCTGATCCGCCTTTCTTCCGCTTCACCGCGACGCTCGACACCCGGCCCTGTGCCGGGTGTTGCCATGTGCGGCCTGGCGGGATGTCCACATTGGTGCGGGTTTTTGGCACCATGTCGCGTCTATCCTGATCAAGGACTCGCGCGATGACGTATTTTGTGGTGATGGGGGGCCTGGCCCTGTCACTGAGTGTGTTGGCGGGCTGGACCCTGTGGCGATGCCTGCGCTGGCTGGGCGGCCGGCTGGGCCTGTCGCGGGGCCGTCAGCAGGCCCGGGGCTCGAGCGGGCGTTCGACCCGGGCCCATTCACGGCCGAAGCAGGAAAAGCTCAAGCTGAGCCAGGCGGAGCAGGCGAAATCCGGCAAGGCCTCGGCGCAGAAAGCGACTTCACAAAAAGCGACCTCACAAAAGGCCGGGGAGCGGTCAGCGTCGCAGCGCGGTCGGGATCGGACACCCAGCGAGCCCTGGAAGCTGACCCGCGCCCTGGCGCCCCTGGCTGCGACCTGGTCGCTGGCGCTGGTGGCCGGCCTGCTCTATGGCGGAGCCCGGCTGGCGGAATTCGGCATGGCCGCGCGGCCGGGATCGGCGCCGGCGGCGTATCACCGGCTGGTGGAGATTCTGGGCCTGGGTGCCGCCGGTCTGGCCGCTATCACCCTGATCGGGGGGCTGGCCTGGTGGCGCTGTCATCGCGCAGACAAGGCCCGGAACTAAAAGAAACACTGCTCAAATGCCTGTGCATGCAAATCGCTAGTCCTTAGTCGCCATCCTTGGCGACTACGCATAGGGCCCAGCAAGAAGACGGTTAACACTCGCCCCTGGTGCCCTGCTTGACCTCAGGGATGCTTAAATCGCAATGGTTAGTCGGAAACGGTTTGGCCTTTACTATGCTCGGTAATTTATTCAGAGTATCGAAATAATCTGGTTGATGGCAGCTAGTGGCCTTCCCTGGCCTTTCCAGACGATTGATAGATTTTACGGCGAATAGCGATCAAGAGCGGGCCGTGAACTACTTTCTCGGGTATCTGACACTGCCACAGGGAATAGGTGATCGAGCATGAAGAGTGTCTTTATCGATGGAGGGTCAGGGACCACGGGACTTCAGGTTCGCGAACGTCTGGCCCGCCACCCGCAAATCGAGGTTGTGAGCATTGATCCGGACCGAAAACGCGATGCGACTGAAAAATGTCGCTTGATGCGGGAGGTTGATGTTGCATTACTCTGTTTGCCAGATGCCGCTGCGAAAGAGTCGGCTGCGCTGGCACGGTCAGTAGACTGTCGTGTGCTTGATGCAAGCTCAGCCCATCGGACAGCCGAGGGGTGGGTATTTGGGTTGCCGGAACTGAACGGATAGCAGCGTTCTGCGATTGTTGATGCGCAGTGTGTAGCCAATGCTGGTTGTTATGCGTCAGGCGCCATTCTGATGCTGGCACCCTTGGTCTCAGCTGGCGTTCTGCCCTCAGATGCTGTCTATGCTATCAATGCCATCTCGGGCTATTCTGGAGGTGGAAAGTCCCTCATTGAGCACTACGAGAGCCAGGTAGCTCAGAACCCCGCTGTGGCAGCTTATGGAATGGATTTTCAGCACAAGCATATCCGAGAGATCCAGGTGGTCAGCGGCTTGATTCATGCTCCTATCTTTATACCGAGTGTGGGAAACTACCGACAAGGAATGTTAGTGAGTATCCCATTGCCACAGGTAAGTGAAGAACAGCTTATGCTGATGCAGAACGCTCTCGAGAAGGCATATCATTCAGAAGATTTTGTGTTAGTTAAGGCCTTCAATAAACTCGATCCAGAAACGGCACCATTCTTGACACCGCATGGCTTGGATGGAAGCAACAAAGTTCATATCCATCTCTTCGGATCCGTGGATGGTAATCGGGGGCTGCTGATGGCTAAACTCGATAACCTTGGCAAGGGGGCATCCGGTGCGGCAGTACAGAACTTAAATCTGATGCTTGGGCTTGATGAATCCTTGGGTGTTGAACTCTGTTGAGCTAGTCAGAAGTGACTGATAGTTCCTAGCCAATAATGTGTGGACTGGACTGTTACTTTCGGTAAACCCATCGGTTCGGCAGCGCTGAGGAAACTTCATTTGGTGGTGGAAAGATATGGAACCGCTGTCTGTTGCCATTTTCGCAGGCGCCCTGCTCCTGAATGCGGGTACTCCAGGACCCAGTATCGCGGCGCTGGTTTCCCGTGTCATTACTAACGGGTGGCGAGACATAATCCCCTTCGTTGTCGCGATGTGGGTCGGTGAAGTGATTTGGCTCACGATGGCGATGTCTGGGCTGACTGCACTGGCTCAAACGTTCCAGCTTAGCTTTCTTGTTGTGAAGTGGCTCGGTATTGCCTATCTATGCTGGCTGGCAGTCAAGATGTGGCGGCAACCTGTGGAGGAAAGTGTTGATCAACTGCCTCGTCACTCCACCTCGTTGTCCATGTTCAGTGCTGGCATAGCTCTCACCATTGGTAACCCAAAGATTATGGTATTTTACTTAGCGTTATTGCCTTCGTTAATCGATCTTTCGGCGGCAGGTTTCCAAGAGTGGGCAGTTCTCGCAGCCGTAACTTTGATCACGCTAGCGGCGGTTGATCTGGTTTGGACCTTCCTCAGTCATAAGGCACATCTTTTGTTGCGTACACCTCGAGCAACACGTATTGCCAACCGAATTGGTTCACTTGCTCTGGGTGGAGCTGCATTGGCTGTTGCAACTCGTAATTGAAACTCCTGACATCCAGGTTTGATTTCCTTGTACATGGTCGCGAGGGTATCTAAGGGAAAGCGTAAGTGATAGTGCAGAATTCATTGTGTGCTACTTACCATAGAATAGGCTCTCAGCTAGCGATTGAACTTCGGACATTAATTTTAGTTTTGGCGCGGAATTGGTCAGATGCTCGCGATGCTACATCTGCTCCAGAATCTTGCGCTTGGACACCTGGGTGCGATGCATTCGGGCCTACTACTGTGAAAGCATCAGGGCTGTTGAGTAAAAAAGTGATCAAATGCCTCGATGACTATCTTTGTTGTCATTTGATAGGCCAGTTTCCCCTCAAGGCTTGGGGTAAGTATGTGGAAAAAAGCCTTGTGTCTCTCCGGCTTGTTGATTAGCTACCAGCAGGCTTGGCATCAGGGTGAGTACCCACAAAACCTAGTCCCTGACCCAGTGTCGCAGCTTGCCCAGCATCAGGGCGCCATCACTCATTTCGGCCCGTTCGGCCAGCAGTTCCTTCAGGCGACCGGGGCGGTCGGTGATGATGCCGTCCACGCCCAGGTCGATCAGGCGTGCCATGCGTGCCGGGTCGTTGACCGTCCAGGCGTAGAGTCGGTAGTCATTGCGGCGGGCGCGCTTGACGTCCTGCAACGTGATGCGGTTATGACGCAGGGCCAGGGTGTCGAAGGGTTGCAGTGGCAGTGTGCCGCGCATCACCAGTTGTGCCAGCAGGGTGGTGCGAGCCTCGGGACGATGCCGTTGTACCTCATTCAGTAGATCATACGAGAGGGCGGCCAGGCTGACCGATTGCCAGGGATCGGCCGGGCCGCAGTCCTCGGGGGGCTCGTGTTGCCGGCAGTCCGCGCGCGCCTGGCGTTCGGCTTCCAGGGCTGCCTCCACACCGGCGATCAGTTCGCTTTCCCGGCCCCGCGAGGGCTTGAGTTCGATCATCAGGCGCGTCTGGCCGCGGGTGCGTTCCAGCGCCTCGGTGAGGGTAGCAATGGGTTCGCCGACGAAGGCGTCGCCGAACCAGCTGCCGACATCGACGCCGGCGAGCACGTCACTGCCCAGGTTGTCGATGCGTCGCGGGTCCCCGGCCAGGCGGCGGAGGGTCGCATCATGATGCAGCACGACCTGGCCGTCTCCGGTCAGACGGGCGTCCACTTCGATGCTGTCGGCTCCATCGCGCATCGCCAGCTCGATGGCGGCTAGGGTGTTCTCGGGTGCCTGGGCCGAACTGCCCCGGTGGGCGATGATTTCCACGTCTTCCTGTATCTCGAACCGGTTCAGAATCAGCCAGGCCTGACTCAGGGCAAAGACGACGACAGCGATCTCCACCGCCCAGGCCAGGCGCCCGGGGTGAGCCGGATGCCGAGCGTCATGTGTCGTTCGGGCTGGTCGTTCGGCCAGGCGCTGATAGACACAGGTGCCCAGCAGGGCGTTCAAGGCGATGCCCAGGAAGGTGACGGCCAGGGTGAGCAGTACATAGGCGCCGACATAGCCGAGCATGGCGGGCAGCAGAATCAGCTGTCGTTCCGGCAGCCGGGTGATCAGTGGTGTGAACAGCGCATCGAAGAGGCGAGTCGCCACGATCGGGGCCAGCACGATGATCGCCAGCAGCAACAGGATGGCGCCGGCGATATGGCGTCGCTGACCGTGCGTCAGGCGCACGCTGCGGCGAAGTGCCTGGCGGGGTGTCAGCTCCTCGAGGACCATTGCCGGGAGCGCCAGGTGCCAGCGCGCATAGAGGGTGCCGGCCAGCCAGCACCAGAGGACGACGAGCGGCAGGCTGCTGGCGGCAAACCACCACAGGGCGGGTGGTTTCACCTGCTGGATATAGTAGCTTTCCAGGTTGCCGAGGAAGTGCTGATAAAGGCCGACCACGGCCAGGACCACCGGCAGGAGCAGCAGCAGGTGACTGCCTACCTGGATGATCACCAGCCCGCTCAGGGCGGGCAGCCGGCGTGCACTGGTCACCAGCGTCTCGAAGGCCAGCCGATAATGATTGCCCCGGGGCCGGATGGCCACCAGGGTCATGCCGGCCTGTTGAAGATACAGCAGCAGGAAACTGACGCCGAGTGTCACCAGCAACCAGCCAAGGCCGGCGGGCGTGAGCAGGGCAGCGACAAGGTCGGCGTTGGAGATCAAGGGGTGGCCGACATGGCCGAGCAGCCAGGCCAGGGTCCAACCGGCCGCTGGAAGCAGCAGGCTGGATGCCAGGATGGTGTAGAAGAGGTGATAGGCGATCAGCGGGCGCAGATGCTGACGCAGGTTGCTCAGTACATCGGCGCCGAGCGACTTGATAGCGGTCATGGGCAGACAGATCGGGTGGTGATGAAATCAGCCTGACACTCTATCTGACATCCTCGCAAACGCGTCTTAGGAAACACTGCTTAAATGCCTGCGCATGCAAATCGCGGCGTTGTGCGGTGCGCGAAAGCTCGCCTAACTACCTGACATCCTCGCAAACGCGTTTCAGCCCAGCGAAAGCTGACGCTCGCTGATCACGACACCGTTGTTGTCGGCATACAACCACTGGCCGGGGGAGATGGTCACACCGCCGAAGGTGACGGGAGTATCGCGCTGACCTTCACCACGCTTCTCGCTCTTGCGCGGATGAGCGGCCAGCGCCTGGATGCCCAGTTCGGTCTCGGCCAGTTCGTCGACGTCGCGTACGCAGCCGTACATGATCACCCCGGCCCAGCCATTGCCGGCCGCCTTTTCGGCCAGCATGTCGCCGAGCATGGCACAGCGGGTGGAACCGCCGGCATCGACCACCAGGATGGCGCCTTCGCCGGGCTCGTCGATGGCCTGCTTGACCAGCGAATTGTCCTCGAAGCATTTGACGGTGCGCACCGGCCCGCCGAAGGCCTCAATGCCACCGACATTCAGCAGCATGGGGTCGAGCACGGCGACTTCGGGATATTCATCGCAGATATCGGGGGTGATGATGGTCGTCATGGTGGGCGACCTTCTCATGATGCGTGAAGCCCCGATGATGCCACAGCCGGCGACAAGGAAAATACTCCCTTGGTGGGTACAAAGGGGCAGGCCGGACATAAAAAAAGCGCCCCGTGGGGCGCTTCTGTCATCGGCTCCAGCCGCGCCGCCGGGGCGGCGCGACCTTCGATGTTGCGAGCATCGGAGTCGAGCGTACTGATTCCTCAGGCCTCCTGGGCCACCGGAATCACGTTGGAGGCGGCGTTCTGGAACTCCTCGATCTCGTGGAAGTTCATGTAACGGTAGATCTCGCCTGCCATGGCATCGAATTCTGCCATGTAACGACGGTACTCGTCGACACTTGGCAGACGACCCTCGACGGCGGAGACGGCGGCCAGCTCGGCCGAGGCCAGGAAAACATCGGCGCCGTCACCCAGACGGTTGGGGAAATTGCGCGTCGAGGTGGATACCACGGTGCTCTTGGCGGCGACGCGCGCCTGGTTACCCATGCACAGTGAGCAGCCGGGCATTTCCATGCGCGCGCCGGCGCGGCCATAGATGCCGTAGTAGCCTTCCTCGGTGAGCTGGTGCTGGTCCATCTTGGTCGGTGGCGCGAGCCACAGCTTGGTCTTCAGGCTGCCGGCGGGCTGCTTCTCGAGCAGCTTGCCGGCGGCGCGGAAGTGACCGATGTTGGTCATGCACGAGCCGATGAAGACCTCGTCGATGGAGCGGCCGGCGACATCGGAGAGCAGGCGGGCGTCGTCGGGGTCGTTGGGCGCGCAGAGCACCGGCTGGTCGAGCTGGTCGAGGTCGATCTCGATGACTTCGGCGTACTCGGCGTCCTTGTCGGCACGCATCAGGCTGGGGTTATCCAGCCATTCCTGCATGGCCAGGATACGGCGTTCGATGGTCCGCTTGTCGCCGTAGCCGTTGGCGATCATCCACTTGAGCAGGGTGACGTTGGACTTGAGGTATTCGCTGACGCTGTCCTCGGAGAGCGTGATGGTGCAACCGGCGGCGCTACGCTCGGCGGAGGCATCGGAAAGCTCGAAGGCCTGTTCGACGGTAAGATCCTCCAGGCCCTCGATTTCCAGGATGCGGCCGGAGAAGGCGTTCTTCTTGCCGGACTTCTCGACGGTCAGCAGGCCCTTCTGGATGGCGTAGTAGGGGATCGCATGGACCAGGTCACGCAGGGTGACGCCCTGCTGGCGCTTGCCCTTGAAGCGCACCAGCACGGATTCCGGCATGTCCAGCGGCATGACGCCGGTGGCGGCGGCGAAGGCCACCAGGCCGGAACCCGCCGGGAAGGAGATGCCCATCGGGAAGCGCGTGTGCGAATCGCCGCCGGTACCCACGGTGTCGGGCAGCAGCATGCGGTTGAGCCAGCTGTGGATGATGCCGTCGCCGGGGCGCAGCGAGACGCCGCCACGGTTCATGATGAAGTCGGGCAGGGTGTGGTGGGTTTCCACGTCCACCGGCTTGGGATAGGCGCTGGTGTGGCAGAAGGACTGCATCACCAGATCGGACTGGAAGCCCAGGCAGGCCAGGTCCTTGAGCTCGTCGCGGGTCATCGGACCGGTGGTGTCCTGGGAGCCGACGGTGGTCATCTTCGGCTCGCAGTACATGCCGGGGCGCACGCCTTCCATGCCGCAGGCCTTGCCGACCATCTTCTGGGCCAGGGTGAAGCCACTGTTGCTGTCCGCCGGCTGTTCCGGGCGACGGAAGACCTCGGACGGCTCGAGTCCCAGGTAGTCGCGTGCCTTGGCGGTCAGGCCGCGGCCGATGATCAGCGGAATGCGGCCGCCGGCACGCACCTCGTCGAGCAGCAGCTGTGTCTTGAGTTCGAAGGTGGTCAGGACTTCGTCGGTGCCGTGACGGCAGACCTTGCCTTCATACGGGTAGACGTCGATGACATCGCCCATCTCGAGCTTCTCGACATCCATTTCGACGGGCAGGGCGCCGGAATCTTCCATGGTATTGAAGAAGATGGGCGCGATCTTGCCGCCGAAGCAGAAGCCGCCGGCGCGCTTGTTGGGGACATTGGGGATGTCGTCGCCGAAGTACCAGAGCACGGAGTTGGTGGCCGACTTGCGCGAGGAACCGGTGCCGACCACATCACCCACGTAGGCGACCGGGAAGCCCTGGGCGCGGACGTCCTCGATCTGCTTGAGCGGGCCGATACTGCCGGGCTCGACCGGCTCGATGCCGTCACGCTCGTTCTTGAGCATGGCATTGGCGTGAAGCGGAATGTCGGGGCGCGACCAGGCATCCGGTGCCGGCGAGAGGTCGTCGGTGTTGGTCTCGCCGGGCACCTTGAAGACGCTCAGGGTGATCTTCTCGGCCAGTGCCGGCCGCGACAGGAACCATTCGGCCTCGGCCCAGGAACGGATGATGTCCTTGGCGACCTCATTGCCGGCCTTGGCGCGTTCTTCCACATCATGGAAGGCATCGAACATCAGCAGGGTGTGCTTGAGCTGTTCGCCGACTTCGCCGGCCAGTGCCGCGTCATCGAGCAGTTCGACCAGCGAGACGATGTTGTAGCCGCCCTGCATGGTGCCGAGCAGCTTGACGGCGTGGATCCTGTCGATCAGCGGGGACTCGGCCTCGCCCTTGGCGATGGCGGTGAGGAAGGCGGCCTTGACGTAGGCGGCTTCATCGACGCCGGGGGGAACGCGGTTGGTCAGCAGATCGAGGATGAGCTCTTCCTCGCCGGCCGGCGGGTTTTTCAGCAGTTCGACCAGGGCGGCCGTCTGCTCGGCATTCAGCGGCTTCGGCGGAACGCCGTCCCGGGCACGTTCCTCGACATGTTGGCGATAGGCTTCAAGCACGTGGTGGCCCTCATTGGTTATGGCGGCCGACGCTGTCGGTCTGGCGGGCAGCGGGCCCGACAGGGGCGGGTCGGCACTTGGACGTCGCAGTCATCGGTTGCAATATTCTAGAAGAAACTGTCGACAATGTTAAGAAGGCCCGTGATGGCGGGCTTTGAACTTTGGTCGGCGACACGCTGTTAATGGCCCGCACGGGGTGCCAGACGGACGTTATCGCGTTACCATAGCGACCCTATCGAGGGAGGGTCTGCGATGTCCGGGCGCGTGGTGTCACCCTGTGTCGGCGTCTGCTCGACAACGCTCGGCGACCGGGTGTGTCGTGGCTGCCAGCGAATCGATGACGAGATTCGTGACTGGCCGGCGCTCGAAGCCGACCAGCGCGGTGAACGCATGGCCGAGCTGGATGCCTTGCGGGCGAGCGTCGCGAGCCGCCATCTGCGAGTGGTGGACGCCGTGGCCTTGCAGGCACAGCTCGACCGCCATCGGATTCGCTATCGCGAGGACCAGCCGGCGCTGTCGCGTGCGGTCGAACTGTTGCGTGTCGGGCGTGGGCGTATTCGTGACCTGTCGCGCTACGGGCTGGAACCTCACGCGTGCCTGGACGCCGAGGCGCTTCACGAGCGCCTGGCGGAGGAGCTGTGCCAGTCCGCCGAAGCGCGTCGCCGACGTCTTGCCTCCATCATCTAGCCGATCTGGGGCCGGGTGCGGCCAACCATCAGACGCTAGCGGAACCCGTTTTGACCGGAATTGCCATGACTGCCACACATGACCCCAGACTGCCCGGGGAAATACTCGACTTCCTGGCCTGCCCGACGCCTGCCGCCTGGGTCGACTGGGCACTGGAGAACCCCGAGACCCTGCTGATCGACCATGCGCAGTGCGAAAAGAAGGCGGCTTCGACGGCCATGAGCCTGCTGTATCGTTATGTCGACGACAGCGAGCTGTTGACCAAGATGGCGCGTCTGGCTCGTGAAGAATTGTTGCACTTCGAGCAGGTGGTCAAGCTGATGGAAGGGCGGGGCATTGCCTACCGGCCCATCGGGGCGGCCCGCTACGCCGAGGGTATGCGTCGCCATGTGCGCAGCCAGGAGCCGCAGCGGCTGGTGGATGTGCTGATCGTCGGCGCGATCATCGAAGCGCGCAGTTGCGAGCGCTTCGCGCGATTGATCCCACACCTGGATGATGAGCTTGCAAAGTTCTATCGCGGTCTGGTTAAGTCGGAAGGCCGACATTACGAGGATTACCTGATGCTCGCCAGACGGCTTGGCGAAGAGTCGATCGATGACAGGGTCGCCTTCTTCATTGCCCGGGAGGCGGAGTTGATCACCACACCAGACACCGAATTTCGTTTTCACAGCGGGGTGCCGGCCTGACGCCGGCTTCTGCCGCCCAGCAGGATAGTGCCATCATGCGGGATGCTTCCGAAGACGTCGTTCGTGAAGAGCAGGACAGCCTGGCTCTTTTCGGACATTTCTCGCTGACCCTCGGCGATGATGCCCTGACGCATTTCAGTTATGACAAGGTCAAGGCATTGCTGGTGTATCTGCTGTTGCACGATCAGCCGGTCAATCGTGCCTGCCTGGCCGAACTGCTGTGGCCCGATCAGGGCCTGTCCTCGGGGCGTACCAATCTGCGCCATGCGTTGCATTGCCTGCGCCAGGCCATGGGCGAGCAGGCCGATCAGGTATTGATCGTGTCCCGCCAGACCATCGCCTTCCGGCTGCCCGAGCACTGGACCTTCGATCTCCACGAACTGCAGACGTTGCTGGATGGCCCGCCCAGCGTCGAGACCCTGGAAGAAGTCCTGTCACATTATCAGGGTGACCTGGTCGAGGAACTGCAGTTGCCCAACTGCTCCGAATTCCTGCGCTGGCTGGTGCAGGTGCGCAATGAATGGCGCCAGCGCGTGATCCGCTTTGCCGAGGCCGTGCTCGACCAGAGCGAGCCGCTCCCCGATCAGCTTCTCGAGGCCCTGGTCAGCCGTTTCTCGGGTTACGGCCCCTTCCACGAAAAACTCGTGCGCCAGCTGGCCGAGCATGGTCAGCAGGCCGCGGCCCACGAGCAGTACAATGCCTATCTGCAACAGCTGGCCCTGAGTGGTCAGCAACCCGATCCGAGCTTTCTGCAGCTGGCGCGCTACTGGTCGGATGGTTCGTCCGAGCCGGCGGCGACCGGTCCGAGTGGTGCCTTCTCGCGGACCATTGCCGACAACACGGCACCGATCCGCGAAGACGAGGTCGAGCAGCGCCAGCTGTCGGTCATGGCCATTCGCCTGAACATCGATGCCGACCTGTCGTCGCGCAGCGAAGCTCGCGACTTCCTGGCCCTGCAGATCGAACTGATGCGCTGGCTGGAGCAGCAGTGCCATCACCTGGGCGGTTTCTGGCTGCCCGGCGCCACCGGCGGCCTCGGCCTGGCCTGTTTTGGTACCCATGGCCCGGCGCATCAGCTGGCCGAGCTGGTGGCCCTGTACGAACATTGCCGCCATGCCTTGCCGGAGGAGTGCCAGCGGCACTGGAGCGGCGAAGGTCAGCCGCCGCTGTTCGAGTTTGCCGCCGGCCTCAACAGTGGTCGGGTGGTCTACCTGCCGGAGCGTCATCTGGTCGATCCGCTGGGCCAGGTGACACAGGTGGCGGTGGCATTGATGAATGCCGCCGAGGGCAGCGAGCTGGTGATCTCTCAGGAAGCCAGTCAGCACATGCCGCCGGCCCTGGATCTTCAGCCGCGCCTGACGTCGCGCCTGGTCGCCAATGATGGCCGGGTGCGCCTGCGTGCCCTGGTGCTGGGCGACAACGAGGGTGGACGTGAAGCCACGCCGCCCAGCCTGGTGGGGCGCGAGACAGCATTGCGGACCCTGCGTGATGCCCTGACCCGCGCCGGCATCGGCCTGCGTCAGAGCGTGCTGGTGCGTGGGCCCTCGGGACTCGGCAAGTCGGCGCTGCTGGTGGGCTTCCGTCAGCTCGATCAGAGTCGCGAGGCGTTGATCTGCTGGCAACCCACGACGCGTTTGTCCGTCCAGGAGCCGTATGGCGTGGCTCGCCAGCTGGTGCGCTGGCATCTGGAGAGCGATATCAGTTGCGCGGACTTCGATGAGCGCCTGGTCGAGCTGATGCCGGACAATCTGTCCGATGAGCGTCGGTTGTTGCTCAAGGAAGCCCTGGGGGTCTGCGAGCCGCGCGAGGGGGCGGCCCTGATCAAGAGCGGCGAGGCCGTCGAGCTGGTGGTGGCCCTGCTGACGCGCCTGATCGCGGCGCTGACCGAATCGCGTACCCTGGTGCTGATGGTCGATGACCTGCAGTGGCTGGACGAACCGTCGTTCAAGGTGCTGGCCGCGCTGCAGGCGCGCCTGCCGATCAACTGTCCCTTCATGCTGGTGGCCAGCCACCACGGGCGCGAGGCCCTGCCCACCCGACTCGACTGGGATCAGCAGGTGACCCTGGGGCGCCTCGACGAGACCCAGTCATCCCGGCTGCTGACGCAGCTGGCCAAGCGCTATCGACTGCATCTCAGCCCCAGGCTGCGCAGTCAGATCATCGAGCGCTGCGATGGCGTACCGCTGTACCTGCAGGAGATCTGCCGCCGCGTCGACATGGATCGTCGCGAGGGTCGCACGACCCAGCTCGACGAGCTGCCGCGTGGCCTGCTGGGGCTGCTGGCCAGCCGCATCGACCAGTTGGACACCGACCGCGAGGTGGCGCATGTGGCGGCGGTGCTGGGGCGTCAATTCCGCCTCGATCTGCTGGCCGAGTGCAGCGGCTGGGACATGACGCGTCTCAAGTCGGCCATCGAGCAGATGATTCGCCTGGAGATCATCGAGCCGGTGGACAACGACAGCGAGGGGCGTGAATACCAGTTCACCCACCAGCTGCTGCAGGAAGCGGCCTATCTGTCGTGCCCGCGGGATATCCGGGTCGATCTGCATCGTCAGGTGGTGGGCTTGATCGAGGAGCACTTCCCGGTCTGGATCAGCCGCCATCCGGGGGATTTCGCCACCCATCTACGCCGCAGTGGCCACTACGCCCGGGGCGCTCGCTATTTCGAGCTGGCCGCTCGCGAGGCCCTCAAGGTCAGCGCCAATCGCACGGCGCTGCGCATGGCCGACTTCGGCCTGGCGAGCCTGCGTCACGTGGAGGACCAGGTCGAGCGCGAGATCAGTCTGCATACCGTGCGCGGTCAGGCCGCCTTTGCCCTGGAAGGGCACGGTTCGCCGACCGCGCACGAGAGTTTCGTGCGTGCCCGCGAGCTGCTGAATAGCTGCGACGAGCTGCCCGAGGACAACGAGGATCTCGAGCAGGTCTTCCTGGTCAAGTGGGGGCTCTGGGTCGGCTGCAGTCAGCGCAATGCGCATGCCGATGCCTTCATGCTGGCATCGCGGCTGGCCGATGTGGCGGCGCGCCTCGAGGACCCTCGCTACCGTCGCCTGGCGGATTTCGCCCGTGCCAGCTGCGAGTACTGGGCCGGGCGTATCGAGCAGGCCTATGAGCATCTGGAGGAGATCGATCCGCTCAATTCGCCGATGATGATCGAGTGGTTGCCGTTCTCCGATCATCCACAGGTGGCGGCTTCCTGCTTCCAGGGCTGGGCGCTGTGTCTGCGCGGCGATTATAAGCGTGCCGAGCGCCAGGCCGAGGCGGCGATTCGCCTGGCCGAGCATTTCAATCATCCCGGCAGTCTGGCCATGGCCTTGATGTATGCCGCGGCCCTGTATCGCCAGCTGGGCCATGTGCACCTGGCGTCGAGCCGCGCCGAGCGGGCTTACCGGATCACCGGCTCGTCGGATCTGCATCTGTGGCAGATTTCGGCGCGCAGCGTGCTCGGCTGGCAGCGTGCCATGGCCGGCGACCGGGAGGGTCTGGCGGTGCTCGAGGGCACCCTGCAGGAGCTCACCGACCTGACCGGCCGTGACCCGCATCAACGCCCGGCGCTGTGGTTCGTCGATGCCTGCGTCTCCATGAACGAACTGGAGCGTGCCGAGGATTATCTCGACCAGTCCCTGCTGGTGGCTCGCGAGCGTTCGACGCTGTTCATTCCGGAGCTGTCCATCCAGCTGGCTCGGGTCCGGCATCACCTCGGGCGTCCGGCCGAGGTCGTGCGCGGCCTGGCCGAGCAGGCCCTGCAGCAGGCGCGCGATGATGGCAACCTGCACCAGGAGCTCTGCGGACTCGAACTGTGGCTGACCCTGGTCGACCCGGAGGACAGCGAGGCCCGGGAAGCCTTCCGGCGTCTGCTGGGTGACGTCAGTCACAGTGATGCCCCGGTGCTGGTGCGCTGGCGCAACCTGCTGGACAAGCGACTGCCGCATCTGGCGGATGTCTAGGGACTGGCGGTGAGTGACGAGCGGCGAGAAACGAGCCGCGAGTTGCGGGCGCTGCGGGATGCGAGTGGCGAGGAACGAGAAGCGAGCCGCGAGTGGCGATTAGTATGCAAAGGTGCCGGTCCCGGCCCTGGAGTTCGGCTTCCAGCCGCTCGCAGCTCGGCTCTCGAAGCTCGAGACAAGCTGTTGGCGCCAACCTGGGTATGTGGCAGCTAGTGTGGGGGCCGGTCGCCTACGAGCCTCAACGGTGGGAGGATACGTCAATGGCAAGGCGCGATCAGGATCAAGAGGCGCGCTCCTCCGCTGATACGGGGTGCCGTGCGGGCTGTGGCGCCTGCTGCATTGCGCCGTCGATCAGCTCGCCGATTCCGGGCATGCCCGACGGCAAGCCGCAGGGCGTACGCTGCGTGCAGCTCGACGCCGACAACCTGTGCAGGTTGTTCGGCGACCCCCGCCGCCCCGAGGTGTGCCGGGCCTTCGACTATGACCCTGAACTCTGCGGCGAGAATCGCGACCAGGCCCTGGCGCGTATCGCCGCCCTGGAAGTGAGTACCTGAATTTCGAGCAGCCGAGCTGCGAGCGACGAGCGGCTGGCAGTCGAGTTACAGGGCCAGGAGTAGCATTCGCGTTTACTGCTCGCCGCCCGTGCCCTGCAGCCTACTATCATGCGGTCGTCGCTCGTTGCTCGCCTCTCGTTTCTCGACCCCGCAGCCGAATACCCAGCTCTAGCAACTCGCGGTTCGTGTCTCGACCCCGCAGTCTGCTACCAAGCGCTCGTTTCTCGCGGCTCGTTTCTCGCCGCTCGTGTCTCGTTTCTCGCCCCTCGTTTCTCGCCGCTCGTTTCTCGCCTCTCGAGCCTCGTTACTCGCCGCTTCGAGCTTCGGCGATAGCCCCCTTGTCGATGCCTTCGAAGGCCTGAACCCGGGTCCGCTGTCCGCTCTCCCGGGCGATTTGCGACGCCAGCCAGGCGGCGATGTTTTCTACCGTGGTGGCATGGGGCATGACCACGCAGCGTTCACGGGGCAGGTTGACCACGAAGCGGCCCTGGTCGGCGCGGTAGCTGGCGATCAGCCGCCCCATGAAGGAGGCCTCCAGGCCTTCCGCGACATCGGCTTCGTCGACCAGATAACAGTCCGCCAGGCGCTGCGCCCAGTCGGCCTCGAGGCTCGGCACGCGCTGACCGTTCTGCCAGATGCGCAGCCGCGAACGATGTCCATGGGTGATGCGCTGGCAGTTGCCGTCGTGACGCCTGAGGCCATGGCTGTAGGTGTAGTGGGCACCCTCGATGGCTTCATCGGCAAGTGTCAGGCGCACACCCTCGACGTTGGTCGGCGGCTGGCGCATCAGCATCTGCTCGAGATGCTCGGCTAGCCGCGCCAGGCTGATCGTCGGCCAGGGCAGCAGGCTGAAGGCCTGGCGAGGACCGCGGACCTCCATGGCATAGGGCGTCTCGGTGCGAATGCGCAGACCTTCCGGGCAGGGCTGAACGTTCACCCCGGGCGCCTCGGTGGGCACCAGCAGGGTGTGATCGAGGCTCTGGTCGAGGCGTGACTTGATCCACGGCTTGACCCGGCCGAAGTCGAATAACATGCCGTCGTCGCCGAGCTCGCCGTCGAGTTCGGCATCGACCTGCCAGCTGGTGCCGATCAGGCCTCGCGTCGGGCACCACATGGAGGTGTCCAGTTGTGTCAGGCGGTTGACGAAGAGTGTCATCAGTCGATCCCTGCGATCTTGTGGGTCTGCAACGAGAGCCGCCAGCGCGGGTTGGCCAGGCAGTAGGCCACGGTGCTGGCCATGGTGTCGCCGCTGTGTTCCATGCTGGCCAGCGGTGCGCTATCCATTGGCTGCAGATAGAAGTGCCGGAAGTCCATGCCGGTGAAGCGCTCGGGCGGTGCCTCGGCCTGGGGGTAGACCAGCTTGAGTTCATCGCCCCGGGTCTGGACCAGCGGGTTGCGGCCCTTGGGGCTGACGCACAGCCAGTCGATGCCGGCCGGGGCTGCCAGGGTGCCGTTGGTTTCCACGGCGACATCGAAGCCGCGCTCGTGCATGGCGGCGATCAGGGCATCATCCAGCTGCAGCAGCGGCTCGCCACCGGTGAAGATCACCTGGGGATGAGCGCCATCCGGGCCGCCCGGCCAGAGTGACTCGAGATGGGCGCCGAGGGCGTCGGCATCACCAAAGCGACCGCCGTTCTGACCGTCGGTGCCGCGGATGTCGGTGTCGCAGAAGTGACAGGCAGCCGTGGCACGATCGGCCTCGCGCCCCGACCAGAGGTTGCAGCCGGCGAAACGGCAGAAGACGCTGGCGCGGCCGGCCTGACCGCCTTCGCCCTGCAGGGAGTAGAAGGCTTCCTTGACGCTATACATCCTCGCGGCCCTCGCTCGACCCGGCTGACTCAGCGGTGGCGGCATAGGCCAGCGGGTCGCTGGCCCGGTTGGCGGCAAAGGCCGCCAGTCGCTCGCGACAGCTGCCACAGCGCCCGCAGGCGAGCTCGGCGCCTTCGTAGCAGGTCCAGGTGGCGGCGTAATCGAGTCCCATGGCGAGGCCATCGGCAAGGATCTCGGCCTTGCTGCTGTGCAGGTAGGGCGTGTGAATGGTCACCGGCTCGAAGTTGGCGATGCCGGCCACGGCGTTCATGGCCTCGACGAAGGCCGGGCGGCAGTCCGGATAGAGGACATGGTCACCGCCGTGGGCGCCGTAGTCGACCCGGCCGGCGCCGATGTTGACGGCCTTGGCGATGGCCATGGAGAGCAGCATCATGTTGCGGTTGGGCACCACGGTGGCCGTCAGGTTGTCGGCGTCGTAGTCCCCGTCGGGCATGCTGCGGTCGCTGTCGGTGAGAGCCGAGTTGTCGATCAGGGAATGGATGGCACGGATGTCGATGACCTGGTGAGGCACCTCGAGCGCGGCGCAGACACGCCGGGCAACCTCGATTTCGCGGCTGTGACGCTGACCGTAGTCGAAGGAGAGGGCGTGTACCTCGAGACCTTCACGCAGCGCACGGTGCAATACGGTATAGGAGTCCATGCCGCCGGAGTAGATGACCACGGTGGCACTGGAAGAGGAAGACTGGGACATTTCGGGCCTGCAAGTCGGAGAATTTGATGGCCGGGTTCCGGTCCGGCGGGCGCATAGTCTACGTTGCCGAGGGCAGGGGCGCCAAGTTCGGCAGGTCGGCAGGGAGGGCGCCGGCCATGGCGGGCGATGTTTCGTGGTTCGGGTGCCACGCACGGGCTGATATACTGGCGCTGCAGTCAGCCGCCGCCGACAGCGTCCGACGTTGCCGCTGTATCACATGCCTTCATGGGGTCATCATGTCCACGATCGAACACAGCGCCACTCTCCATGCGCCTCCCGAGCGGGTATTCGCCCTGCTGGAGCGGGTCGAGGACTTTGTCGACTACTCCGACCTGATCGAGGCCATCGAGCCGTTGGGTGACGCGCATTACCGCTGGCACGTCAGGGCGGTGGGCATGGACTGGACCTTCGACGTGGTCATCACCGAGTCGGTGGCGCCCTCGGTGCTGGCCTGGGAGTCCGTGGATGGTGTTCACAATACCGGGCGTTACCAGCTGACCCGGGTGCCGGAAGGCACGCAGGTCGCGCTGTGCGTGGAGTACGAGATCAAGAACCGCTTCGTCGAGAAGGCCGTGCGGCGGGCGGCCACTCCCCTGGTCAATCGCGTCAGCCAGCAGATCCTAGACCGCGTCGCCGCGCGTCTCCACGCGGGGGAGTGAACCCCGCGTCAGCCGGTCTTGCGCAGCGAGGCATCCAGGTGATCGACCACCTCGGCCCAGTCCGCGTCGGCTTCCAGCGCCTCGCGCAGCAGCTCCGACTGCCCCTCGTTCCAGCAGGGCGCATCGGGCAGGGCGACGTCCTCGGGAATCGGCGCGTGATGGTCGATGAAGCGCTTGATGGAGTCGGGATCCGACGCCAGGCCGAGCTGATCGAAGAGTTCGCTGAAGGGATGGTCATAGGCTTCCATGACAGGCTCCTCGTAATGCGTGTCGATGAGTGAAGACTAGACGCTGATGGTGTTGTTTGCTTACGAGCTACGAGCTACGAGCTACGAGCTACGAGCTGCGGGCTACGAGCTATGAGTTTCGAGCTGCGGGCTTCGAGCTGCGGGCTTCGAGCTGCGGGGTACGAGCTATGAGCTGTGGGGTACGAGCTGCGAGCTGAGAGCAGTTGGTTGCGGGCTTTGGCGTGTGAGCTTACTGCCATCGGCGCGGTGAAAAACACCCAGCTCGCGTCCCGCTTCCAACCGCTCGTGGCTCGTGGCTCGCACCTCGCCGCTGCTCTTTGCTTCCAGCTTACATCTCGACCAGCGGTGCGCTGCGTTCGCCGACCAAAGGGGTCAGGAATCGTCGGCGTCGTTCGGCGTCGTCCAGCGGTTGGGCGAGCAGGTGAACCAGCTTGGTCACGGCGGCTTCCGGGGTCATGTCATCGCCGGACATCACGCCGGCGTCCACCAGCCCCTGGCCGGCGGCGTAGTGGCCCAGGCTGATGCCACCCTGAGGGCACTGACTGATCGCCGCGAGCAGCTTGCCTTCCCCGGAGGCCTGGGCGAGGACGCCCAGAATGGCCGGGTCTTCCGGTACGTTGCCGCCGCCCCAGACTTCCAGCAGGGCTCCCTGGACGCGCTCGTCGAGCAGCCAGGCTTCCAGCTGCCAGGCGCTGATGCCGGGCCAGAGTGCGATCCGGGGCACGCCGCCGGCACTCAGGCTGCCATAGTCCGGCAGCTCGAAACGCGGTGCGCCACGCTGATGGTCGGTCAAGCCGCGTCCGGAGTAGATGACGGCCTGGTTGTCGATGAAGGCGCCCAGAGGCGGGTGGTTGGGGCTGGTGAAGGCGTCCGCCTGCTGGGTCTGCCACTTGCGGCTGCGCACGCCGCGCAGCAATTGACCGTTGAAGCAGAGCGCGACTTCCGCGAGATCGGGCCGGATGGCAAAGTGCATGGCTGCCTCGATATTGCCCAGGGCGTCGCTGCCTTCACGCTCCAGCGGGGCCATGGCACCGCTGATGATGACCGGGCAGTGGATGCCCTGAAGCTGGTAGGCGAGGCTGGAGGCCGTCCAGGCCAGGGTGTCGGTGCCATGCAGGATGAGCACGCCCTGATACGCCGAATAGTGAGCGGCGATGAGGTGACCGAGGCGTTGCCAGTCGGCCGGTGTGGCGGCGCTGGAGTCGATCGCCGGCTCGGTCTGCATCCATGTGAAGTCGGGCAGGGCGTCACGCCTGTCGGCTGGCAGTGCCTGCAGTGTCCGACGCAGGCGGCCCTCGAAGTCCGGGCCCGGCACCAGGCCCGATTCGCTTTCCACCATGCCGAGCGTGCCGCCCGTGTAGATGACCAGCAGTGAGGGAGTGGTGGCTGACATCGCGGCTCCTTGAGGTCTCGTCGCGGCGCTCAGTGGTAGATGCGCGTGAACAGGCGGCCCTGTTCATCGGTTTCCAGACGGCGTTGGCGCCCGGCGAGCACGGCGAAGCCGGCGGCCAGGGCGGCGATAGCGAGCAATACCAGATTGATGGTCATCAGGCTCAGGTCATACTCCCGCATCAGACCAACGGCCAGCGGCCCCAGGGCTGCCAGGCTATAGCCGCCGCCCTGGGCCAGTCCGGAGAGCCGGCCGGCCAGGCGCGAGTCGGCGGTGCGCAGCACGATCAGTGTCAGCGCCATGCTGAAGCTGCCGCCCTGGCCGAGCCCCAGCAGCGTCACGCCGGCCCAGCGCCATTCGATGGGGCCCACTAGTAGCACACTCAAGCCGGTCGCGACCATCGACAGCATCAGCAGCAGTGCCGGGCGCTGATCACGCCCCAGCCGTGCCAGCCAGGGGGCTGCCAGCGCCGATACCAGCTGGACCATCACCGAGGCGGCCATCATCCAGCCGGCCCGGGCATCGTCATAGCCACGTTCGATGAGCAGGCTGGGCAGCCAGCCGAAGACGATATAGGCCAGCGAGGACTGCAGTCCCATCAGGATCATGACCTGCCAGGCCAGTGGCTGACGCAGCAGCGCCCGGATGCTGCCGCCGCTGGCGTGCTGGATCGCGGGGCTGGATGGCTGCGGCATCAGGGCCAGCCAGGCGACCAGGGCCGTGATCGCCAGTGCCGACCAGGCCACCAGGGCCAGCGGCCAGCTGTGCAGGGCATCGGCCAGGGGGATGCTGAGGCCGGCGCCCAGCGCGCCGCCGAGACACAACGCCATGGTGTAGACGCCGGTCATCAGATCCGCGGCAGCGGGGAGTTCACGCTTGACCAGGGCGGGCAGCAGACTGCCGGCCACGCCGATGCCGGCGCCGACCAGGAAGGTTCCGGTGAACAGCCAGACGGGGCTGGCCAGCCCGCGCAATCCCAGTCCCGTGGCCAGGACCAGCAGAGCCAGGGACAGGCTGCGTTCGGCGCCCAGCCGACGAGCCAGCCAGGGGGCCAGGGGGGCAAAGAGCCCCAGGCAGAGCACGGGCAGGGTTGTCAGTGCGCCGATACCGCCCACGCTGATGTCGGTCTGGGCTTCGATGCGCGGCAGTACGGGGGCCAGTGACGACAAGGCCGGCCTCAGGTTGAGGCCGACCAGTATCATCAGCAGCATGAACAGCGCCGGGTGGGCGGTCTGACGGGAGCCGGACATGTGAGCCTATTTCATGTGCTGGCCGAGATCGCCGCGTGCCGAATCCAGCAGTGTGATGAACTGCATGTCCTCGCCGCCATTGACGCGGTCGACCCTTGCCATGCTGGCCATGCCCTGGTCGACCTTGAGGTGTTCGAAGATTTCCAGGGTGACCTTTTCCGCCGGCTGGTCGCCCGGATTCAGTCGGCCATCCTGCAGGGTGAAGGTGGTCAGCAGGGTGGCACGCACGCGGGTGGTACCGCCTTCGGCGAGCACGCGACGAACGAACAGCCAGCCTTCGCAGGCGAGTGCCTGGCCTTCGACGTTGCGCAGGAAGAGGGTGCGATAGCAGGCGCCCTCGCTGGCCGCCTTCTCGGCCATGCTGCGATAGGCCTCGGTCATGCGGGTGGCCGACACGCGGGACTTGTCCAGCTCGCGCACGGCGGCACTGTGTTCGCGTTCGAGTTGAGCCTGGCGCTGGAAGGTCAGCCAGCGATTGTAATCACGGAGCAGATTCTGGGTGTCCATGGCGTTCCTTGCTTGCCGTTCGAGTGGGCCCGCGCAATCGCGCGGTGCCCTGGGTGCATGGTGCCAGGCCGTCGCCTGGCGTGGTGCCCGGAGGTAGTGCCTGGCGTTACCGGCGGCGTCTCCGGGCGTGTCGGCTGTGTCAGTATCAAGCCTGTTGACGTTTCTGACCACCGCGGCGACTCCGCTTGCGGCCCGGGGCCTCACGGTTGCCGGCATCACCGTCGCCCGTGCCCTTGGCATTGGCGGGCTTGCCGCCGCTGGACTTGCCGCCACCGGGGCCACCGCGCCCACGGCCACGACCGCCGCGGCCATTCTCGATGGGCTCCGGCTTGGCATTGGGGTCCGGCTCGAAGCCGGGCTCGACATGCTTGACCAGATCACGCTTGATGAGACGCTCGATGTTCTTCAGCAGACCGTGTTCGTCGACGCAGACCAGCGACACGGCCTGGCCTTCATTGCCGGCACGGCCGGTGCGGCCGATGCGATGGACATAGTCTTCGGCGACATTGGGCAGCTCGAAGTTGACCACATGGGGCAGTTCGTCGATGTCCAGACCGCGGGCGGCGATGTCGGTGGCCACCAGGACCTGCAGATCGCCGGCCTTGAAGGCGGTCAGCGCCTTGGTGCGCGCCGACTGGCTCTTGTTGCCGTGGATGGCCATGGCCGGGATGTCGCGCTTGCCCAGGTGTTCGGCCAGCCGGTTGGCGCCATGCTTGGTGCGGGTGAAGACCAGCACCTGGAACCAGCGCTGGGAGTGAATCAGGTGGGCGAGCAGGTCGCGTTTCTGCTCGCGGTCGACGCGGTACACGGCCTGGTCGACGGTTTCGGCGGTCGTGTTGCGGCGCGCCACCTCGATCAGAGTCGGGTTGTCGAGCAGCTGGTTGGCCAGGGTCTGGATCTCGTTGGAGAAAGTGGCCGAGAACAGCAGGTTCTGGCGCTTGACCGGCAGCAGCTTGAGCACCTTGCGGATATCGTGGATGAAGCCCATGTCGAGCATGCGGTCGGCTTCATCGAGGACCAGGATCTCGACGCCGGACAGGTCCACATGACCCTGCTGTTGCAGGTCGAGCAGCCGGCCCGGTGTAGCCACCAGGATGTCGAGCCCCTGGCGGATGGCATCCACCTGGGGTTGTTGGCCCACGCCGCCGAAGATGACGTGGGAGCTGAGCGACAGGTTCTGGCCATAGTCGCGCACGCTCTCGCCCACCTGAGCGGCGAGCTCGCGGGTCGGGGTCAGTACCAGGGCGCGCACGCCGCGCTTGGCGGGGCGCTTGCCGCCGGCCAGACGCTGCAGCATCGGCAGGGTGAAGCCGGCGGTCTTGCCGGTGCCGGTCTGGGCGCTGGCCAGCAGGTCCTGGCCGTCGAGCACGGCCGGAATGGCCTGGCGCTGGATGGGGGTCGCTTCGGTATAGCCTTGTGCCTCGATGGCATTCAGCAGTTCAGGCCTCAGGCCTAGGTCGGAAAAACTCATGCAGTCTCCGCAGCAACGTCGCGATCCGTGCCGGTTGCTGTAGGCAGCCGGCCAGTCCCGGATCGAGACGCAGGAATAGGGTCAGACGCGGCAGGAGGGACCAGCGATGCCGCGAAGGGCGCTATTATGGCATATCCCTGGCCTCAGCGCAGCTGCCGGATGCGGTCGGCGAGCTGTTCGGCGAGGCTGTCCAGGTCGGCGCCGAGGGCCTTGACCAGCGCCGGGTAGCCGTCGGCCTGCAGCGGGGTGGTCTGGCGGAAGGGCGTCAGGGCGAGCAGCTCGCCGCTGGCGTCGCGCAGCTGCCAGCGTCCTTCGGCGATGGCCTGGCCATCATGATGGCCCTGGAAACGGGTCATCTCGATGCGCAGGGCGACCGGCGTGTCCTGGCGGCGCGTCTCGTCGTCCAGCAATACGCGTGTATCCGGCAGCCGGGCGGCCAGTCGATCGCGCAGGCCGCGTTCCAGTTGCCGGCCCAGCGGTTCGGCCCATTGGTGGCTCTGGGCGGCGCGCACGGTCAGCTCGTCGACCTGGAAGACGATGCCTTCGACGTCCAGGTAACTGGCCAGGCGAATCGGGCGAATCACCAGCTGGTGTTCGGCCGAGGCGTCGATATCCTGCTGGGCGACGGCGGCATCGGGGAGGGTGTACTGGTTGACCGGCGCCTGGCTGGTGGCACAGCCGCTCAGGGCCAGTGCCGCCAGCGTGGCGGTCAAGAGGGTTGCGAGGCCGCGTGGCTTCATGGCTGGCTCCTTGTGCCGGGGGCGCGCGGAATCGGATCTTCGCCGTCCTGGGTGTCGAGCAGCAGCGCGCGCGGGTCTTGACTGATCTTGCGCGCCGCGGGCTGGAGGTCGCGCATCAGGCGCTCCACCTGATCCAGGGTGTCGGTCAGCTCGCGGTAGGCCGGCGAGTCGGCGGACAGCCCCTGCAGCGTGGTCTGCAGGTCCTCGAGGGTGGCATTCAGGTTGCCCGGCAGGTCGCGAACGTCCTGATCGTTGACCAGTGCGTCGAGGCTCTCGGACAACTCGCGGACTTCCTTGAGCATGGTATTGGATGTCGCCAGGTTATTATCGAGGCTTGCCAGGATCGGCTCGATTTCCAGGCCGTTGAGCTTGTCGAGCAGCGCGGTGACCTGTGACTGGATCTGGGCCAGGCCGGTGGAGGTCGTCGGGAAGACGTCACGCTGGGCGAAGGTCTCGGCGGTATGTTCTCCGGCGCGCTGTTCGTCGAAGGTCAGGTCGACGAAAAGAGCGCCAGTGAGCAGGCTGCCGCTCTTCAGCGAGGCGCGCAGGCCACGGTCGAAGAGGCGGGTGAAACGCGCCTTCCATTCCTCCAGGTCGAGTTCCTGGCTGTCGATGCCGAGGCGTTGCGGCTCGATGCGGATCAGCACCGGGATGGCCAGGCGGTCGCGGCCGTCCGGCTGCGGGGCGGTGAAGTTCCAGGGCACGCTGGCCACGGTGCCGATACGCACGCCGCGGAATTCGACGGGAGCGCCCTTGGACAGGCCGCGCACGGTGTTCTCGATCAGCAGGACATACTCCAGGTATTCATCGAAGGTTCCCTGGCGCGCGCTCTTCTCATCGGGGTGCAGAGTGAAGGTAGTGTCCGCCGAGACGGGGTCTCCCTGGGGCAGGTCGTCGGGCACGCCGAAGGTCACCCCGCCGCCGAGCAGGGCTTCGACGGATTCCACCTGAAGGTTGACGCCCTGGGAGTCGAGGCTGAAGTCGATGCCGCTGGTCGACCAGAAACGGGTGTTGCGCGTGATCAGCCTGTGGTACGGACTCTCGATGAACACCCGGTGCTGCATTTCCTGATCTTCGATGTCGAAATCGGCCTTTTCGACACGGCCCACGGGGAAGCCCTGGAAGGTGATGGGATCGCCGACGCTCAGGGCATTGCCCACCTGGCTGACCAGGTTGATGCGCAGGCCTTCGGCGCCGGGGGCCGCAACCGGGGGCTGTTCGCGAACTTCGAAGGAGCGTGCCTCTTCCTCGCTGCGCCCCGGTTCGAGTTGCAGATAAGCGCCGGAGAGCACGGTATTGAGGCCACTGATGCCTTCACGGCCGATGCGCGGCTTGACCACCCAGAAACTGCTGTCCTCGACCAGCATGGGCTCTGCCTGGGTCTTCATGCGTGCCTTCATGACGACATGCGAGCGGTCGTCCGACAGTGACACGGACTCGATCTGACCGACCTCGACATTGCGCGACTTGATCAGGGTGCTGCCGGCCTCGATGCCATCGGCGCTGTCCATGGTCAGGGTGATCATGGGGCCCTGGCTGGCGTAGTTGTCGTAGATCAGCCAGGCACCGATCAACAGTGCCACGATGGGCACGATCCAGATCGGCGACAGCGGGGCCTGACGGGAGGTCCGGGCCCGGTGATCGTTGTCGTCCCGATCATTGTCGGCAGGAGTATCATTCATCGAAGGCGTCCTCGTTTCCTTTTCGGTTCGGCAGGCTCATCCCAGATCAGCCGTGGGTCGAAGCTCATGGCGGCCAGCATGGTGATCACGACCACGGCGCCGAAGGCGAGGGCCGCGGGTCCCGGGGTAATGGACATCAGGTTGCCGGCACGGATCAGGGCCACCAGGATGGCGACCACGAAGATATCGACCATCGACCAGCGACCGATGAACTCGGTCAGCCGATACAGTCGCGTCCTTGCCAGGGCATTCATGCGATGCGCTCTCGGGGCAACCAGACACAGCCACGCCAGGGCAATCAGCTTGCCCAGCGGGACGATCACGCTGGCCACCAGAATGACCAGGGCCACGGGCCAGGATCCCATCTCGATCAGTTTGACGACGCCACCGATGATGGTCGAGGGATCGGGCCGCCCGAAGCTGGTGGTGGTCATGATCGGATAGACATTGGCGGGTATGTACAACACCGCCGCGGCGGCGATCAAGGCCCAGGTGCGTTGCAGGCTCAGGGGGCGACGGTGGTGCAGGGGCTCGCCGCAACGCTGGCAGCGCCCCTTGCCGCGGGCGTCCAGGCGGTTGACCAGCCCGCAGGTGTGACAGCCGGTCAGGCCCTGGGGCGCGGCGGTCTGACCGGTGCGACTGCCGTCGGGGGCCGAGGGCTCGCCGGCCAGGGCAAACCACAGCCAGTCGCGATCCACGGACTGACTGGTGGCCACCAGCAGGATCACGAAGACACCGAAGGCCCAGAAGCCGGAGCCGAGATCGACCTGTGCCAGTCCGGCGATCTTGATCAGGCTGACCAGAGTGCCGACCAGAAAGACATCGGCCATCATCCAGGGCTCGAGATGCGCCAGCGAGCGGGCGATGACCCGACTCAGGGGCAGGGGCCTGCCGGTCAGGAGTCCGATCTGCAACAGGATGACGCCGCACAGGTAGAGAGCGGGCAGCACCAGGATGGTCAGCAGAACGGCGATGGCGACCACGGGTTCATGGTAGCCGATGAGTTGCGTGGCCGACTGGGTCAGCTCGATGTGGTTGCTGACGCCCTTGACGGTAAAGCCGAGGAAGGGGTAACTGATGGCCAGCAACAGGGTGACCAGCGAGGCCACGGCCAGGGCCATGCTGCGCTGCGCCGGGTAGCGGTGACGACGTACCTCGGCGTGACCGCAGCGCGGGCAGGTGGCCTGCTCGCCGGAGCGCAGCGGCGGCAGGGCCATGACCCAGTCGCACTGGTGGCAGGCCCGCAGACGCCGCCGTGAGTGACGCGACTCCGGTGGAGACTGGTCGACAAGCGGCGCTGATCCGGGCAGCGGAATCGGCGGGGGAATCGGCCTTGGCACTAGCGCGTCACTCTCATGATGGCTGGCATGGTCAAACAAGTGGTTGCTGTAAAGCGTCAGTGCCAAGTGTGTCACGTTGACGCCGACGGAACCATAGTCAAACATACAGGCCCGAATGTGACTGGAGATACCATGATGCTTCCCGTACTGGCGGTGCTAGCGGGTCTTGTGCTGTTGATGTGGAGTGCCGAGCGTTTCGTCGATGGTGCGGCCGCCACTTCTGCCCATCTGGGGCTTTCGCCCCTGTTGATCGGCATGCTGGTGATCGGCTTCGGGACCTCGGCACCGGAGCTGGTGGTGTCGGTCATTGCGGCCTACCAGGGCAATCCTGGGCTGGCGCTGGGCAACGCCTATGGCTCCAATATTGCCAACATCGGCCTGATTCTCGGGCTGGTGGCGCTGATCTCGCCACTGGCGGTGCATTCGAGCATGGTGCGTCGCGAGCTGCCCATTCTGGGCAGCGTAACCCTGCTGTCGGCGCTGCTGTTGCTGGGCGGCGTGGTGAGCCGTCTCGAGGGCGGGTTGCTGCTGTTGATCCTGGCGGCCTTCATGGCCTTCTCGATTCGGCAGGGGGCGAAGACGACGTCCGATGCGCTGTCCACTGACACCGAGGAGAGCCTCGCCCAGCACTCGATGACGCTGCGCGCCGGGCTGATGTGGACGGCTCTGGGGCTGGTGCTGCTGGTAGTGAGCTCGCGCCTGCTGGTGTGGGGCGCGGTTTCGATTGCCCAGAGTTTCGGCGTCAGCGACCTGATCATCGGCCTGACGGTGGTGGCGGTGGGCACGTCGCTGCCCGAGCTGGCCTCGTCGATCAGTGCCCTGCGGCGCCGCGAACATGACCTGGTGTTGGGCAATGTGGTGGGTTCCAACCTGTTCAATACCCTGGGTGTCGTGGGGCTGGCGGCGCTGATCGCACCCATCGAGGTGGCCTCCGAGGTGCTGTTGCGCGACTGGAGCCTGATGATGGCCATGACCCTTCTCATGAGTGTCTTCGCCCTCGGCTGGCGGGGGCGCGCCGGGCGCATCAATCGGCTCGAGGGCGGTGCCCTGATGGCCATGTATCTGGTCTATACCGGCTTCATGATCAATCTGGTGGTGCAGGGCGGCTGATCACTCGAGACGCTGGGCAGGCTGCGACAATGCGACACGCTAGCCTGTCATCCCGATGGCGTTATGATAGCCGGAGCATGACCGACAGACTCCCGGACGCCCATCCGGTGTCCAGGAGTCTGTCGACGATGCCGGATCGTGCAGGACCTGCCTGCCTTGTCTATCGCGCAGCCATCTGGAGCCGGATATGGAACTCGATCCTCTGCTGCTGTCTCGACTGCAATTTGCCTTCGTGGTTTCCTTTCACGCCATATTTCCGGTGTTCTCCATCGGTATCGCTTCCTATCTCGCTCTGCTCAACGGTCTCTTCTACAAGACCGGCAATCCAGCCTGGGAACGTCTGGCCATCTTCTGGGCCAAGGTGTTTGCCGTGGTGTTCGGCATGGGGGTCGTCTCGGGCATCGTGATGTCCTTCCAGTTCGGCACCAACTGGAGCAACTTCTCCTGGGCGGCCTCGAATCTGCTGGGTCCCATGCTCAGCTATGAGGTGGTAACGGCCTTCTTCCTGGAGGCGGCCTTCCTGGGGGTGCTGCTGTTCGGGCGTGGCAAGGTGCCCCAGGGCGTTCACCTCTTCGCGTCCCTGATGGTGGCGCTGGGGACCTTCATTTCGGTGTTCTGGATCATCTCGGCCAACAGCTGGATGCAGACGCCGGCCGGGGTCGAGATGGTCGATGGCCGCTTCCAGGTGACGTCCTGGTCCGCGGCGATCTTCAATGCTTCCTTCCCGTATCGCTTCGCGCACATGGTGCTGGCGTCCTTCCTGACAGGGGGCTTCGTGGTCGCCGGCGTGAGCGCCTGGTACCTGCTGATCGGTCGCGATGTCGAGGCCAATCGCAAGGCCTTCTCCATGTGCCTGTGGTTGTTGCTGGTGCTGGCACCGGCCCAGGCGGTGGTGGGTGATGCCCATGGCCTCAACACCCTGGAGCATCAGCCGACCAAGGTGGCCGCCATGGAGGGCAACTGGGATCGCCAGGGCAATGCGCCCCTGCTGTTGTTTGCCTGGCCGGATCAGGACGCGCAGGAAAATCTGGTGGAGTTCGGCATTCCGGGGCTGGCGAGCCTGATCCTGACCCATGATGTCGACGGCGAGATTCCTGGTGTCAGCGAAGCGGCGCCCGCCGAACAGCCGCCGGTGTGGCTGGTCTTCTGGTCGTTCCGCGTCATGGTGGGAGTCGGCCTGGTGATGATCGGGGTGGCGATCGCCGGGCTCTGGCTGCGCGCCCGGGGGCGCCTGTACGAGAGTCGCGGCTTCCTGCAGTTGATGCGGGTGATGAGCATTGCGCCTTTCGTGGCGGTACTGGCCGGCTGGTTCGTCACCGAGATCGGCCGGGCGCCCTGGCTGGTCTACGGCATCATGGATCAGGCCGAGTCGTTGACGTCGTCGCTGAGTGGCTGGATGGCGCTGACCACCCTGCTCGGCTATGTGGCCGTCTATGCCGTGGTCTTCTGGGTCGGTGTCTACTACCTGACCCGGGTGGTGCGCCAGGGCATGCTGCCGGACCTCGAGCCGCATGACGATGAGGTCGAGCGGCCGATGCGCCCGCTTTCCGCCACTCATGTCCCCTTCGAGGACGCCGCCAGTCAACCGGGCAGGAGCTGAGTCATGGAAATGTTGGATTTATCGCTGATCTGGGCCGCGATCATCGGCTTCGGTGTCATCATGTACGTGCTCATGGATGGCTTCGATCTGGGCGTGGGCCTGCTGTTTCCGTTTGCCCCGGACGAAGTGGGGCGCGATGTGATGATGAACACCGTGGCCCCGGTCTGGGATGGCAACGAGACCTGGCTGGTGCTGGGCGGCGCCGGTTTGCTGGCGGCCTTTCCGCTGGTCTATACGGTCTTCCTGCCGGCGCTGTATCTGGGCGTCTTCCTGATGCTGGCCGGGCTGATCTTTCGGGGCATCGCCTTCGAGTTTCGCTTCAAGTCGCATCGCAACCGCCACTGGTGGAACCGCGCCTTCTGCTGGGGCTCGGCGGTGGCCTCCTTCGCCCAGGGCGTCGTAGTGGGCGCCTACATCCAGGGCTTTGCGGTCGAGGACTATGTCTATGTCGGCGGGCCCTTCGACTGGCTGACGCCCTTCAGCGTGCTGACCGGCCTGGGCCTGATGGCGGGCTATTCCCTGCTGGGCGCGACCTGGTTGATCATGAAGACCGAGGGGCGTCTGCAGGAGTGGGTCTATCGTCTGACCCCCAGGCTGCTGGTCGGGGTACTGGCGGTGTTCGCCATCATCAGTGTGTGGACGCCCTTCGTCGACGAATTCGTGCGCGAACGCTGGTTCGGGCATCTGCACCTGATCTGGATCTTCCCGGTTTTGGCCCTGGTGTGTGCCGGTCTGGTGTGGCGGGCCGTCCGGCAGCGGCGTGAAGGCCAGCCCTTCATTGCCACCCTGGGGCTCTTCGTCTTCACCTATCTGGGGCTGGTGGTCAGCAAGTGGCCCTACATCGTGCCGCCGGATTACACCATCTGGGATGCCGCTTCGGCCCCGGAGTCCCAGCTGTTCCTGCTGCTCGGGGTGCTGTTCGTGATTCCCATCGTGCTGGCCTACACCGCCTGGACCTACTGGGTCTTCCGCGGCAAGGTCCGCGAAGGTCAGGGCTATCACTGAGCCGATGCCCGAGATGACATCATCCCTGACGGCGCGCAGCTGGCTGGCGCGTCTCGCCCGGGCCGAGCGCAGGTCGCTCGGCCTGGCGGTCGTGGCGGGTCTGGTGGCCGGCCTGATGACCATCCTGCAGATGGCGACCCTGGCCTGGCTGGTCAGCGCCCTGGTCATCGACGCCGTCCGGCCGGCGACGCTGTTGCCGGGGTTCGCGCTGCTGGCGGTGGCCATGGTGCTGCGGGCACTGGCCCAGTGGTGGCAGGAAACCGCCGGCGTTCAGGCAAGCCTGCGGGTTCGCGCCGAGGCGCGGCGTATCCTGCTGGATCATCTGCAGTCACTCGGTCCAGTGGGGCTGACCGGGCATCATACTGCCAGCCTGGCCAATCGGGTCGTCGATCAGGTCGAGGCCCTGGATGGCTATGTGGCGCGTTTCCTGCCGCAGATGCGGCTGGCGGTGCTGGTGCCGCTGGTCATTCTCGGGGTCGTGCTGGCCCTGGACTGGCTGGCGGCGCTGTTCATGCTGCTGGCCGCGCCGCTGATTCCGCTGTTCATGGCGCTGGTCGGCATGGGGGCCGAACGCCTCAATCGCGATCAGTTCGAGACGGTGTCGCGCCTGTCGCGTCATTTCATTGACCGGGTGCGGGGCATCACCACCCTGCAGCTGTTCGGTGCCGGTCGCCAGGCGGCCGATGACGTGTACGCGGCCGCCGATGCCTATCGCGTGCGCAGCATGCGCACCCTGCGTATCGCCTTTCTGTCCTCGGCGGTGCTCGAGTTTTTTGCCGCCGTGGCCATCGCGGTGGTGGCCATGTACGTGGGCTTCGGTCTGTTGGGGTATATCACCTTCGGGCCCGCGGACCAGTTGACCCTGTTCAGCGGTCTGCTGGTGCTGCTGCTGGCGCCGGAGTTCTTCCAGCCGCTGCGCAGCCTGTCCCAGCACTATCATGATCGCGCTGCGGCCCTGGGCGCGGCCGAGGGCATGGTCGAACTGCTCAATGAAGGCTCGCCGCGGCAGGGCCACATGCCGGCCGCTCCGCGGGGCAAGGCGCTGGTCGAGCTGGACGCGGTCTGTGTCCGTCATGCTGAACGCGGCCGTGTGCTGGGACCGCTCGACCTGACGCTGGAAGCCGGCGAGGTGCTGGGCATCAGCGGTTCTTCCGGGGTGGGCAAGTCGACACTGCTGCAGCTGCTGGCCGGCTTCGTCGAGCCCAGCGCCGGTGAGCATCGCGTCGTGCCGGGATTGCGCCTGGCCTGGATGGACCAGCGCCCCTTGCTGATTCATGGCAGCCTGGCCGACAACCTGCGGCTTGCCGCGCCACAGTCAAGCGACGCGGCCCTGCGCGATGCCCTACAACGTGTCGGCCTGGGTGATCTCCTGGCGACGCTGCCGGCGGGGCTCGAGACTCCGCTGGGCGAGCGGGGTGTCGGCCTGTCGGGCGGGCAGGCTCAGCGTCTGGCGCTGGCCCGCATCTTCCTTTCCGAGGCGCCGGTGGTGCTGCTGGACGAACCCACGGCCAGCCTGGATGCCGACAGCGAAGCGCGGGTATTGGCGGCCTTCTCCGCGCTGATCGAACAGGGCCGAACCCTGGTCATCGCCAGCCACCGGGCAGCGCCGCTGGCCCTGGCGAGTCGGCGGCTGACGCTGCAGGAGCAGGGAGGGCATGGCGATGAATGAGACCGGGGTGATCACGACGCTGCGGCCCTGGCTGAGACATCTGGCGCGTCGGCGCGGGCGTCTGGCGATCGGTGCTCTGCTGATGCTGCTGGCCCTGATGGCGGCCCTGGGGCTGCTGGCGCTTTCCGGCTGGTTCATCACCGCCACGGGCCTGACCGGCCTGGCGCTGGCGGCCGGGGCGGCCGTGACCCTGGATGTCTATGTGCCGGGGGGCGGCATACGCACCTTTGCGCTGACGCGTACCCTGGCGCGTTACGGCGAACGTCTCTATAACCATGACACCGTGCTGCGGCTGTTGGCCGACCTGCGCGGCCACCTGTTCTCGGTGCTGGCGGCGCTGGATCTGTCCAGTCTCAGCCGGCGTCGCGCCAGCGACTGGCTGAACCGCTTGACCGCCGATATCGACAGCCTGGATAGCCTCTTTCTGCGTCTGCTCGCGCCGGCGCTGGTGGCACTGGTGGCGATTCTCGCGCTGAGCGGCTTTGTGGCGCTGTGGGCGCCGCTGGCCGGCGGGTCGGTGGCCCTGGTGCTGGGGCTGGTCTGGGTCTGGCTGACCTTCGGCCAGGCCCGTTGGGGCATGGCGGCGAGTCGGCGTCGGGTGGCCGAGCTGGAGCGGCTGCGCGGTCGGGTCATCGAGCATCTGGCGGGCATGGCCGAACTCGAGACCTTTGGTGCCCTGGCCGAGCAGCGCCAGCGTCTGGATGTCATCGAGGCACGCCTGCGCGAGGATCAACGCCAACTGGGCCGCATCGCGGCCCTGGGCATGGCGCTGGGCGGTCTGGTGATCGGCCTGGCCTGGCTGCTGGCATTCTGGGTCGGCGCCACGCTGTGGGAGGCCGAGCGTCTCTCCGGTCCCGTGCTGGTGATGATCCCGCTGGCCATCATGGCGCTCAATGAAGCGGTGATGGCATTGCCCATGGCCTTCACCCAGTTCGGTGCCACCCTGGCGGCCGCCGAGCGACTCAATGCCCTGGAAGCCGCGCGTCTTGCGCCGAGTGAGCCAGTCGCCAGTCGCGACTTGCCGTCGGGCCCTCTGCCGCTGGTGCTCGATGGGGTCAGCCTGCGCTATCCCGGTGCCCTGAAAGCGGCGCTCGCGGATGTCTCGCTGACCCTGGCGGCGGGCGAGAGGGTCGCCCTGTGCGGGCCCTCGGGGGCCGGCAAGTCCAGTATTGCCGCACTGGTGGCTCGCCAGCTGCGGCCGGACAGCGGGGCCATCTACCTCGGGGGATGTGCTGTCGAGGAACTTGACGAGGCCGCCCTGCGCCGCCGCCTGGCGGTGTTGACTCAGGACAGCGAGCTGTTCGACGACAGCCTGGCGGCCAACCTCTGGCTGGGGAATCCGCAGGCCAGCGAGGCGGCGCTGTGGCAGCGCCTCGATGACGTCGAGTTGGGCGACTGGGCGCGTGAGCTGCCCCATGGACTGGCCACCCGAGTCGGCGAGGGTGGCCGGCGGCTGTCCGGCGGCCAGGCCAGGCGCGTGGCCCTGGCACGCCTGATGCTCCGTGATCCGGGCCTGGTGCTGCTCGATGAGCCTTTCAATGGCCTGGATGCGCCCCTGGCGCGGCGACTGGCGGCGCGTCTCGACCAGTGGCTGGAAGGGCGCAGCGTGATCGTCTTTTCCCATCACCATGAACCAGAGGTTCAGCCCTTGCCGGGGGTGAGCCGCCGGGTGAACCTGTCCCATCAGGGGTGAGAGTGGGCCCGGCCAGTGAGCGGCGGCGCCTCTGCTTGCCACAGCGGTGAGGCATGCCGGAGCATGGTGAGCCTCACAGTCGATCGGGTGAACTTATGCAGGATTTTCTCAGGCAACTGCCCAAGGCCGAGCTCCATCTGCACATCGAGGGGACCCTCGAGCCGGAGCTGATGATGGCACTGGCCGCACGCAATGGTGTGCCTCTGCCGTATGCATCGGTCGAAGAGGTCCGCCGGGCTTATGACTTCGCCGATCTGTCGGCGTTTCTCGAGCTGTATTTTCTCGGCATGAGCGTCCTGCGCCATGAGGCGGATTTTGAAGACCTGGCCATGGACTATTTGCGTCGCGCCCATGCCGAGGGCGTGGTGCATGTCGAGATGCATGTCGACCCCCAGGCGCATCTGGCCCGCGGCGTGTCGCTCGACGCGGTGCTCAACGGCCTGGAGCGGGCCCGTGAGCGGGCCGCGCGGGAACTCGATATATCGACGGCCCTGATTCTGGCCTTCCTGCGCGACAAGCCCGTCGAGGAGGCCATGCAGTTGCTGGAAGCGGTCGAGCCCTACCGTGAGCGATTCGCCGCGGTTGGACTGGATAGTGCCGAGATGGGGCATCCTCCGGGCCGCTTCGCCGAGGTCTTCCGGCGTGCCAGGCAGATGGGGCTGGCCTGTGTGGCGCATGCGGGCGAGGAGGGGCCGCCCGAATATATCCACGAGGCGCTGGAGCAGTTACAGGTGTGCCGTGTCGATCACGGCGTGCGCTGCCTGGAGGATCCGGCCCTGGTCGAGACACTACGCGAGCGTGGCATCGTGCTGACGGTCTGCCCGTTGTCCAACGTCAGCCTCAAGGTGGTCGAGCGACTCGCGGAGCACCCCTTGCCGCGCCTGCTCGAGGCGGGGCTCAGACTGACCCTGAGCTCCGACGACCCTGCCTATTTCGGCGGCGGCATGCTGGACAACTTCGTGGCCTGCCGGGAGGCCTTCGGCTGGGGTGAGGCGACCTTCCGGCAACTGGCGGCCAATGCCATCGACGAGGCCTTCATGAACGAGGCCAGGCGTGCCGAACTGCAGGCCCGGCTGGCGGATGGCTGAAGGGGACGTCAGTCGGGGGAGGTGGCCTGCTTACTCCGATCGCTGATGAACCCGCTCGCCGTTGGCCCAGGTGGCATGCACGGCGCGATCATCGCCGAGCATCATCAGCGCGAAGAGGCGCTCGGCCAGGTTCCGGCAGCGGGCATTCTGTCGCTTGAGCAAGGGGCTGGCATCCGGGTCGAGGACGACGATATCGGCCTCGCCACCGGGGCGCAGTTGGCCGATATGCTCGTCGAGACGCAGGGCTCGCGCATTGCCCAGGGTCAGCTGATAGAAGCCTTGCCAGGCGGTCAGTGGCTGCCCCAGTAACTGGCCGACCTGATAGGCGGCCTTGAGACTGCCCAGCGGTGACAGGTCGGTCCCGCCGCCGACGTCGCTGGCCAGGCTGACGGTCAGCCCCGCCTGGCGGCAGGCCTGGCGATCGAAGAGGCCGCTGCCGAGGAACAGATTGGACGTGGGGCAGAAGGCCACATTCGCTCCGGCATCCGCCAGCCGCTGGCGCATGGGCTGGGTCAGGTGAATGCCATGCGCGAAGGTGCTGCGCGGGCCGACCAGGCCGTGGCGTTCGTAGACGTCCAGGTAGTCGCGACTCTCCGGAAACAGCTCGGCCACCCAGTCGATCTCGCCCTGGTTTTCGGAAAGGTGTGTCTGCAGGTGCAGATCCGGCGCATGGCGCAGGACGGCTCCCGTGGCATCCAGCTGCTCGCGGGTCGAGGTCGGCGCAAAGCGCGGCGTCAGGGTATAGCCCAGGCGGTCACGGCCGTGCCAGTCGGCGATCAGGCGTTCGCTGTCGGCGATGCCGCCCAGCGGGCTGTCGAGCAACTCGGGCGGGGCGTGGCGATCCATCAGCACCTTGCCGGCCAGCATGCGCAGCCCGCGTCGCCGGGCGGCGGTGAAGAACGCATCGACCGAGCCGGGGTGAGAGGTGCAGAACACCTGGGCCGTGGTGGTGCCGACGCGCAGTGATTCGTCGAGAAAGGCCTCGGCGATGACATCGGCATGGGCCTGGCGGGCGAAGCGGCACTCTTCGGGGAAGGTGTAGTGATTGAGCCAGTCGAGCAGCTGACGCCCCCAGCAGGCCATGATGTCGAGCTGTACATAGTGCACATGGGTATCGATGAAGCCGGGCATCATCAGCTTGTCGCGATAGTCGACGGTCTCGATATTCGCCGGCAGGTCCTCGGCCAGCGCCGCATAGTGACCGACGCGACGGATGAGACCGCCTTCGATCAGAATGGCGCCGTCCTCGTCATGGAAGACACTGCCCTCGGCCGGGGCATCGCTGTCTCCCGGGTCGTGATGGAAGCTCAATAGCGGGCCACGCAGTAGACGCATGGCGGGTCGGGAGTCACTCATGCAGCACGCTTTTCCGGACATCGTCAGTAGATGACACCAGCATGACAGCTCGCGGTGAGAAAACCACCCGATGGAGCTCCTGAGGCGAGCAACAGGCAGTCGAGTAGGCATTCCCCGGTGCGACGCTGTGACGCAGGATTCAGGCGGCCCGCAGGGGTTGCTGGCCGGGCCGCATGGCTGAGAAATTTCGTCAGGCAGGGTATGATGCCACTTTGCTGATGATAAGGGGTGGTCGGTCATGGAGCAGCAATGTCCGTGCGGCAGTGGCGACACACTGGCCGCTTGCTGTGGTCGCTACCATGCGGGGGAGCCGGCCCCGGGGCCGGAAGCGCTGATGCGTGCCCGCTTCAGCGCCTTTGCACTGGGGCGCAATGACTATCTGCTGGCGACCTGGCATCCGGACAAGCGGCCGGCCAGTCTGCCGGACGAGGACCCGACCCATTGGGTACGCCTCGAGATCGTCGATTCGCATGGCGACGGCGACCAGGGGCGGGTGCAGTTTCGTGCCACCTTTCGTGAAGGCAGCCGCTGGGGCGTGCTCGAGGAAGACTCGACTTTTATTCGACGCGAGGGACAATGGTGCTATGTGGATGGTGAACCCCGGGTGACCCGCCTCAAGCCGGGCCGCAACTCGCCCTGTCCGTGTGGTAGTGGCAGGAAGGGCAAGCAGTGCTGCATGCGTGGCTGAACGCTCGGGTCGTGAAGCTGGGCGTGCTTTCTGACGGAGGTTGATAGATGAAGAACCGTGGTCTCGTGCTGTGTCTCGCCGTCCCGGTGGGGTTTCTGTTGCTGCTGGCGGGGCTGATCTTTGGTGGTCAAGCCATTTCGGCCATCAAGCTCGACAGCGAGATCGAGCAGGCGCTGGCCGGCAAGCTGGCGAGCAGCGCGGCAATCGAGGTCGACAAGCTGCAGCGCGTCAACAACGGCTATGGCTATTGCGGTGTCTACAAGTCGGCCGCATCGGAGAACGGTTACGCATCCTTTTTCTACAATACCATCAATGGGCGAGTCACCCTGGACATCGAGTCGGACCGCTTTACCTCGAACTGTGGTCTGTCGTCCTTCTGCTGAGCCATCACCCGGGGCCGCCCACCCGATGACGCGAGTCATCGCCTTCAGAGGATAGTTGCATGACGCAGATAATTCGCAGGAAAGGTTTTCCCGCCACGGCGGCAATGCTGCTGGCTACCCTGGTCGGCGGTGTCCTGCCCCTGAATGCCCAGGCCGCCGATCTCGAGGTCAGTGATGCCCGGATGCGCGTGCTGCCGGGTGACACTCCGGCCGCCGGCTATTTTCGGCTGGATAACAACGGGAGTCGAACGGTGGTGCTGGTCGGCGCCCAGAGCCAGGCCTTCGGGCGGGTTGAACTGCATCGCAGCATGAGCGACGAGGGGATGGCCAGCATGGAAGCGGTAGACCGCCTGGAAGTACCGGCGGGCGAGCCGATCGAGTTTGCCCCCCAGGGCTATCATTTGATGCTGATGCAAGCCGTCGGCGAGATCGCCGTGGGGGACCGTGTGGAGATCACTCTGCAGTTCGAACAGCGTGAATCGCTGTCGGTCGAGTTCGAGGCGGTTCCGCCCACGTCCATGTAGGAGTCAATCTTGGTGTTTCCCGTTTCCGCTACCCCGGGCAGAGCCGATCGCCACACCGCATGTCGCCTGGTTGCCCTGTTGTTCGTCATGCTGATGATGGTCGGTTGCGTCGATCGTAACTGGGAAACCAATGACATCACGGATGTCATGCCGGATCTGGAGTTCGACCTGGTCGACGAGAATGGCCAGGACGTCAGCGCCCAGGACTACATTGGCAAGCCGACCTTCATGTTCTTCGGGTTCACGCACTGCCCGGATGTCTGCCCGACCACCCTGGCCAAGCTGTCGGCGGCCATCAAGCAGCTCGACAAGGAACAGCGCGATGACGTCCGGGTGCTCTTCGTGTCGGTGGATCCTGGACGCGACACGCCGCAGGTCATGAAACAGTATACCGAGGCCTTCGGCCCGCAGTTCATCGGCCTGACCGGCAAGCGCAAGCAGATCGATGCGCTGACCAATCGCTATCGCGTGACCTATGAGTATGGCGAGCCGGATGAGCAGGGCGACTATAGTGTCACTCACTCCAGCAGTGTCTTTGCCTTCAATCGGCAGGGTGAGGCGCGCTTCATGGCCAGTGATTTCGACTCCATCGAGTCGATCGTCGGCGACCTCGAGTATCTGCTGAAGCACGGTTGAGTGGCCGCGCGAACAGTGCGAGCCGGTACTCCTCTGCCTGACATGCAAAAGGCCCGTCGGCTCAATACCGGCGGGCCTTTTGCTGTCCTTGTGGCATCGCCCGGGTCACAGGGTCATGGCTGCAACCCAGCCAAAGGCAATCAATGGGATGTTGTAGTGCAGGAAGGTCGGCACCACGCTGTCCCAGATGTGGTCATGCTGGCCGTCGGCATTGAGGCCGGCGGTCGGGCCTAGCGTCGAGTCCGAGGCCGGGGAGCCGGCGTCGCCCAATGCCGCTGCGGCACCCACCAGGGCGATGGTGGCCATGGGCGAGAAGCCGAAGTTCAGGGCCATGGGCACATAGAGTGACGCAATGATCGGAATCGTCGAGAAGGACGAGCCGATGCCCATGGTAATGAACAGCCCGACGAGCAGCATGATCAGGGCAGCCAGGCCCTTGTTGTCGCCGATCATCTCGGTGGAGCTGGTGACCAGCGCCTCGACTTCGCCACTGGCCTGCATGACGCTGGCGAAGCCCGCCGCCGAGATCATGATGAAGCCGACCAGCGCCATCATGCGCATGCCTTCGGTGAAGATGTCGTCCTGCTCGTGCCAGCGGAAGACGCCACTTACCGAAAGCAGGGCGAAGCCGAACAGGCCACCCAGCACCATGGAGCCGCTGAACAGCTGGACCGCCACCGTGCCGACCAGGGACAGGCCGAGGATCACCAGCTGCCAGGGCTTGAGGTGCTGGGCGGCCTCGCTGGGTGTTTCGTCGCCATGCGCCAGGTCGATATCCTGATAATCGCGCTTGCGGCGATAGCTGAACAACACCGCGATGAACAGGCCCATGGCCATGCCGCCGATGGGCACGATCATGGCCATGGGCACCATGCCGGCTGTCACGTCCAGGCCGTTGTCGTTGAGGTTGGTCAACAGGATGTCGTTGAGGAAGATCGAACCGAAGCCGACCGGCAGCAGCATATAGGGGGCGGTAATGCCGAAGGTGATGACGCAGGCCACGGCGCGGCGATCGAGCTGGAGGTGATTCATCAGCTTGAGCAGCGGTGGCACCAGTACCGGGATGAAGGCGATATGCACCGGGATCAGGTTCTGGGAGCTGACTGCTGCGGCCAGCAGTACGCCCAATACCATGAAGGCAATGCCGCGGTGATTGGCGGAGGCATCATCCAGGTTGAGACCGGCAATGGCCTTGTTGGAAAGCAGCTGGGTGATCCCCGAACGTGACAGCGCCACAGCGAAGGCACCGAGGACGGCATAGGAGATCGCCACCTTGGCGCCATCGCCCAGGCCGTCGTTGAAGGCGGAGAGAATCTCCCCCAGCGGCATGCCGGCGGTGAGACCGCCGACCAGGGCCGCGGCGATCAACGCGAACACAACGGAAACGCGCATCAGGCTGAGGGTGACCATGACCAGAATGGCCAGAACTACTGCGTTCATGTCTTGTCCTTGTTGAGGATGTCGATTGTTGTTGGTGTCGCCCCTATCCGCTGCTGATACGGCAAGATTTGGAAGGGGCGACGGGGCGATGCTTGCCGGTCAACACACCTGGCTGGGTAACAGTTCGGCGGGCGCCAGACGACTGAGATGGCGTTTCGCGAGGAGCTTGCTGGCGGCGTCGATGTCCGGTGCGAAGAAACGGTCCTTGTCGTAGTAGGCGACATGCTCGCGCAGTACCCGGCGAGCTTCTTCCAGGGTGTCGGTGGTCCTGAGGCCGTCGCGGAAATCCAGTCCCTGGCAGGCGGCCAGCCATTCGATGGCGAGGATGCCTCGCACGTTATCGGCCATTTCCCACAGTCGCTTGCCGGCGGCCGGCGCCATGGAGACGTGGTCCTCCTGGTTGGCCGAGGTCGGCAGGCTGTCGACACTGTGCGGGTGCGAGAGCGCCTTGTTCTCGCTGGCGAGTCCGGCCGCCGTCACCTGCGCGATCATGAAGCCCGAGTTGACGCCGCCGTGTTCCACCAGGAAGGGCGGAAGCTGGGACATGTGCTTGTCCATCATCAGCGAGACGCGACGCTCGGTGAGCGAGCCGATCTCGGCGATGGCCAGCGCCAGGTTGTCGGCCGCCATGGCGACCGGCTCGGCATGGAAATTGCCGCCGGAGATGATATCACCCTGTTCGGCGAACACCAGGGGGTTGTCCGAGACGGCGTTGATCTCGATGCCCAGGACCTCGGCGACCTGGCGGATCTGGGTGAGGGCGGCGCCCATCACCTGGGGCTGGCAGCGCAGGGAATAGGGGTCCTGGACCTTGCCGCAATCGACATGCGAGTCGCTGATCTCGCTGCGCTCACCGAGCAATTGCCGGTAGGCGGTGGCGGCATCGATCTGGCCACGCTGGCCGCGCACCTCATGGATGCGGGAATCGAAGGGCGAGCGCGAACTCAGGGTGGCTTCCACGGTGAGCGAGCCGCAGACCGTGGCGGCGGCGAACAGGTCCTCGGCATCGAACAGGCCCTTGAGCGCGTAGGCGGTGGAGACCTGGGTGCCATTGAGCAGGGCCAGACCTTCCTTGGGCGCCAGCGACAACGGTTCGAGGCCGGCCTTGGCCAGGGCCTCATGGGCCGGCAGCCATTCTCCGCGATGGCGTGCCTGCCCCTCGCCGAGCAGCACCACACTCATGTGCGCGAGCGGGGCCAGGTCGCCGGAGGCGCCTACCGAGCCCTTGAGCGGGATGTGCGGGTAGATCTCGGCGTTGATCAGTGCCACCAGGGCATCCAGGACCTCACGGCGAATGCCGGAGAAACCGCGGGCCAGGCTGTTGACCTTGAGGACCATGATCAGTCGCACCAGGTCGTCGTCCATGGCGGCACCGACGCCGGTGGCATGGGACAGCACCAGGGAGCGCTGGAGATCCTCGAGCTGGTTCTTTTCGATGCGGGTCTGGGCCAGCAGGCCGAAGCCGGTGTTGACGCCATAGACGGTGCGATCTTCCTCGACTACACGATTGACGCAGTCGACGCCGGCGGCGATATCGGCATCGGCACTGGTCGGCAGGGAGACCTGGAGAGGGGCTTCGAAGACCTGGCGCGCCTGGGCCAGGGTCATCTTGCCGGGTTGTATCTCGAGATGGTTCATGTCTTCCTCTCCGAGGGGTATAAGTGGGGAACACGCGCGATGAAGAGATCCTGTCGTGAGGTATCGCGAAGCAAGTCGTAGGCTGCTTGCAGATCCAGATACAAGCCATGCTCCTCTTCATAGAAAGGAATTACTTCTCGCAGTATTCTCCATGCCAGTTCAGTGCTTGATGCGAACTCCTGATCATCGATCAAATCGAATGCCTGTGCGGCCACCAAATACTCGATAGAGAGTACACGGAAGGCGTTGTCGAGGGCCTGGTCTAGTTTCAGGGCTGCACTTTCGCCGAAGCTTAGATGATCCTCTTGCAGTCCCGAGGTTAGGAAGTTGTCGGTGACTGCAGGCTGAGATAAGCGCTTGTTGTCGGCGACCATCGATGCGGCTGAGTACTGGGCGATCATCATGCCTGACTTCACTCCGCTCTCAGATGTAAGAAAAGGTGGAAGCTGGTTGGTCTGTGGCGTCACGAGACGATAAGTTCGACGCTCGGAGATAGAACTCCACTCACACACGGCGATCGCGAGCAGGTCGCATGCCATAGCAACCGAGGCGCCGTGTGGGTTGGCCTGGGAGACGGGGCGGAAGCTAGATTCCGCTTTGATCATCAAAGGATTGTCTGTCGCCGCATTTAGTTCGCGGCTTATCTGTCTGGCGGCATGGTCGAACTGATCGCGACAGGCACCATGGACTTGAGGCATCGAACGTAGGCTGAGCGCGTCTTGGAGATGATGCCCTTGGCAGCGCGCGAGACGCCGGCTGCCCTGCAGCATTTGCTGTAGGTTCTCCCCGCAATACTGGACGCCTTCATGCCGCTTGAGCTGTGTCACCTCCGACAAGAGGGCATCCTGCTGGCCACCAAGAGCCTCAAAGGTCATAGCACCGATGACATCGGCCCAGGCGGCAAGGCGAGCAGTATCGTCAAGCGCCAGGCAAGCCAGGCCAGTCATTGCCGGGGTGCCGTTAACCAAGCTGAGGCCGTCCTTTGGGCCGAGACGGATAGGTGACATGCCGATGGCGTTTAAAGCTTGTTGGCTCGGCATTCGCTTGCTATGGAACTCGACCTCTCCATGGCCGATCAGTGCCAGACCAATGTGCGCCATGTGGGTGAGATAGCCGACCGAGCCCCGAGATGGGACGACAGGGGTGATGCCTTCGTTCAGAAGCCGCAAAAGTCCTTCCACGGCAGCGGGGCTAATGCCGGAGTATCCATGACTGTAGTTGATAACAGCACAGCAGAGAATCGCCCGAACTTGCTCAGTGCGAAGTGGCGGACCGATGCCACAGGCATGACTCATCAGCGTGTGGTGTGAGAGGCGTTGGAGCTCGCTATTTTGGAGAACTACGTTACATAGCGCACCTAAGCCGGTATTGATACCGTAATGCGGTGTGCCTGAAGAGGCAATTTCTTCTACGGCCTGTCGTGTCGTGCCAATTCGCTCCCAAGCGGTCGAGGACAGTGAAAGAGCGGCTCCGTGGCGTGCGACTTCAACCACCTGCCGCCAGTCGGTAGGGGTTGAGCCGATCTCGATATGCTTCACGTCACTCATAAGTTTTCTCCGCCGGTTGATCCGAACTATCAGACTGCTGTTTAGGCGCTCCTCGGCCGATAAAAACCTTGACTGCTGAGGCCACGATCAGTGCGAACAAGAACAGCACGATAAAGCCGCCTGCTGCAGCTAAGAACTTGATCCCATCTACTCCCTGGGCACCGCCACCGAAGGCCACCATTATAAAGGCGATGACGCCTATCGAGAGTCCCCAAATAATCTTCTGCTTCCGGGGAGCCTCTTCGCTTGCACTCATGTTCTTGGTGCAAATGGTGGCGATTGTTGAGGACATCGAGTCAGAGGCGGTGGAGAAAGAGAGGATCAGAGTAAGTATTGCTAGTGGAATCAGTAGGACGGACAGTGGGATGTGCTGTAGGAACCCCCAGAGCCCTGATACTGCGCCGCTCTGGGTCACCACTTCGATGAGGTCTAGGGTCCCATCCATCTGCCATTTGATGGCAGATCCGCCCCATATGGCGAACCAAACTATGCCGAATACCGCGGGTAGGATCCAGTTGATGATAAGGAATTCACGAAGTGTTCTTCCATAGGAGATTCGTGCTAGGAACAGTCCCATCAATGGAGCATAAGCGATCCAGATCGACCAGTCGTACATAGTCCACCAGGTCACCAGGGCTTCCCCTCCTGACTCTTTGGTATCGAATGACCAAAGGAAGAAGTTATCGAACCAATAACCCAGACTGGTAACCGACAGACTGAGGATGTAGTTTAGCGGCCCTATTATCAGTAGAATTGCGACGAAGGCGTAAAAAATATAAGCATTAACTGATGATAAGAAACGAATACCACGTTTAAGGCCGGAAAGTGCCGAAGTGATAAAGATAGCCGAGATGACTAACGTTAGTGCCAGCCAAGTAGTGGGGTTGGAGGTGATTCCATACTCTACTTCTAGTCCGGAGCTGATTAGAGCTAAGCCGGCTCCCAACGATGAGGCGAGCCCCAGGGCGATTGCTAGTACGGATATAATATCGACAATTGCGCGAATCAATGGCTTGCTTTCGGCGTTGCCGAGAATTGGTACGAGTGTTGACGAGATAGAGAAGCGCTGTTGGCAGTTAAAGTGCATATAGCCAATCATCAAACCGACTATAGAGTACATGGCATAGGGGATAAAGCTCCAGTTGTGGAAACTTCTGGCCAGTGCGAAGATGGCAGCCTCGGCGCTCCTCGGGTCGAATGATTGGTTATCGATCTCGCCATAAACATTGCCCAGATAGATGATCGGCTCATTGACTGAGTAAGTCACCACTCCAGTGGCAATGCCACCGGTAAGTGCCATGGCGAAAGTCGTCGGCATAGAAAAAGTAGGCTTGGCATTTTCGCCACCTAGGCGAATGTTTCCGGATTTGGAAAAGAATATATAAGTGGTTATGCCTAGCGTTGTAAAAGCCAGTAACTGATAGAGCCAACCAAAGTCGGATAGTGAGAGATAGAACAGCTTTCTGGCAACACTGACCAGCAACTCATTGTTGATCAGTCCGATAGTGACTGCCAGCAAAATGATGGCGAAAGCTGGTATAAAGACCTTTCGATTTAGACTTTTGTTGCCTTGTGTTGGCATAGAAGCCTCCGTTGGGTTTTGTTGTACTAATCTTATAAATGGTGCTGACTTGCTCGTCGCACGAAAGCACCGTCATCTATCATGTTACGCGTTGCTGATATCCCCGAGTGCTACTTAGTTTGCATCGGCAGGTCGAGTCCATTCTCTTTGGCGCACTCCTTGGCGGTGTCATAGCCGGCGTCGGCGTGTCGCATCACGCCTGTCCCCGGGTCGTTGCGCAGCACCCGGCCGAGGCGGGCATGGGCATCATCGCTGCCGTCGCAGACGATCACCACGCCGGCATGCTGGGAGTAGCCCATGCCCACGCCGCCGCCGTGGTGCAGCGAGACCCAGGTGGCGCCGCCGGCAGTGTTGAGCAGGGCGTTGAGCAGCGGCCAGTCGGAGACGGCGTCGGAGCCATCCATCATCGACTCGGTCTCGCGGTTGGGACTGGCCACCGAGCCGGAGTCCAGGTGATCGCGACCGATGACCACCGGCGCCTTGAGCTCGCCGTTTCTGACCATCTCGTTGAAGGCTTGGCCGAGACGGGCACGATCCTTGAGGCCGACCCAGCAGATTCGAGCCGGCAGGCCCTGGAAGCTGATGCGTTCGCGGGCCATGTCCAGCCAGTTGTGCAGGTGCGGGTCGTCGGGGATCAGTTCCTTGACCTTCTGGTCGGTCTTGTAGATGTCCTCGGGGTCGCCGGACAGTGCCGCCCAGCGGAAGGGCCCGACGCCCTGGCAGAACAGCGGGCGGATATAGGCTGGTACGAAGCCGGGGAAATCGAAGGCGTTCTCGACGCCTTCTTCCTGGGCCATCTGGCGAATGTTGTTGCCGTAGTCGAAGGTCGGGATGCCTTGCTGCTGGAAGTCGAGCATGGCTTGCACGTGCACGGCCATGGAGCGCTTGGCAGCCTTGACCACCGCTTCGGGTTCAGTCTTGCCGCGAGCGACATAGTCGTCCCAGGTCCAGCCGGCGGGCAAGTAGCCGTGCAGCGGGTCGTGGGCACTGGTCTGGTCGGTGACCATGTCCGGACGCACGCCGTGCTCGACCATGGTCGGAAGCACCTCGGCGGCGTTGGCACACAGGCCGATGGATACCGCCTTGCCCTCGGCGGTGTAGCGCTCGAGGCGAGCCAGGGCGTCGTCCAGGTCCTCGGCCTGCTCGTCGAGATAGCGGGTGCGCAGGCGGAAGTCGAGGCGCGATTGCTGGCACTCGATGTTGAGCGAGCAGGCGCCGGCCAGGGTGGCGGCCAGTGGCTGGGCGCCGCCCATGCCGCCGAGACCGGCGGTGAGGATCCAGCGTCCCTCGAGGGTACCGTCGTAATGCTGGCGGCCGGCCTCCACGAAGGTCTCGTAGGTGCCCTGGACGATGCCCTGTGAGCCGATGTAGATCCAGGAGCCGGCGGTCATCTGGCCGTACATCATCAGGCCCTTTTTATCCAGCTCGTTGAAGTGCTCCCAGTTGGCCCAGGCCGGTACCAGGTTGGAATTGGCGATCAACACGCGGGGCGCGTCCTTGTGGGTCTCGAACACCCCCACCGGCTTGCCGGACTGGATCAGCAACGACTGAGTGTCTTCCAGGCGCCGAAGGGTCTCGACGATCTTGTCGTAGCATTCCCAGTCCCGGGCGGCGCGGCCGATGCCGCCGTAGACCACCAGGTCCTCCGGGCGCTCGGCGACGTCCGGGTGCAGGTTGTTCATCAGCATGCGCAGCGGTGCTTCGGTGAGCCAGCTCTTGCAGGTGAGCTCGCTGCCGGTGGGGGCGGCGATCTCGCGGCTGGGGTCGTGACGCTTGTCGGTATGGGACATTTCTTGGTTCCTCGCAGGGTCTCACGGTAAGGGGGCTGACGGCCGGACTGCAGACTCAGCCGTTCAGGGTCAGTAGGTGAACGAGGCGTGCCGCCACTCTGGCGGTGCGGCCATCGATGTCATGCTCGGGATTCAGCTCGGCGAGGTCGGCCAGGCGCAGCTTGCCGCTGTTGCGTACCGTTTCTACCAGGGGCTCGATCAGTGCCAGGGGCACGCCGCGCGCCGCCGGCGCGCTGACGCCCGGTGCTTCGGCGGCGGGCAGGACATCCAGGTCGATGGTCAGGTAGAGGGCGTCGCAACGAGCGATGAAACGTTCCAGGTCGCGCCGGATGGCGTCGATTCCGGTGTGCGTGATGTCGCGATCCTCACGGATCAACACGCCCAGGTCGTCGGCGCGCCGGAACAACGCTCGGGTGTTGGCGGCCCGGCTGACGCCGAGGCAGGCGTAGCGAAACGGCCAGCCATTGGCCTGACACGCTTCGGCGATCTGCGAGAAGGGAGTCCCGGAGGAGCGCACATGGACCGGGTCGCGCAGGTCGAAGTGGGCATCGAGGTTGATGATGCCGACACGCGGTCGTGTCTCGCGGGGCGCGAGGTGCCGGGCGAGCCCTTGCCAGCTGGCGTAGGCGACTTCGTGGCCACCTCCGAGCACGATGGGCAGGTGGCAGGCGTCGAGCAATGGGGCCAGGCGCTCGGCCAGTGCCTCCTGGGCGGCTTCCAGGGCGTCGCCGTCGCAGCTCACGTCGCCGGCGTCGAAGGCCGGTCCCTGGCGATGCCAGGCCAATGGCGCGAGAGCACGACGGATCGTGGCGGGGCCGTCGGCGGCGCCGACCCGGCCCTGGTTGCGAGCCACACCGGCATCGCTGGCGAATCCGAGCAGGGCACACCCGCTCGGGGCGTCCTCGGCGAGAGGCGCGACGCGTTGATGCCAGCGATCGCTGTCGGGCTCGGGGTCAACGCGGCCCTGCCAGGGACTCATGTCGATCTCAGTGGCCATGCGCCTGATCCTCCACGGGTTGGCCGGCGACGACGCGCTGGCGCAGTCGACCGGGCTGGACGGCATAGGCGAGTTCCGCCGGGGTGTCGATGTTCCAGAGGCAGAGATCGGCAGGCGCACCTTCGCGCAACCTGCCGAGTTCGGGCATTCCCAGCGCCCGGGCGCCGTGCGCGGTCATGCCGGTCAGTGCCTCTCGCGGGGTGAGGCGGAACAGGGTGCAGGCCATGTTGAGCATCAGGGTCGGCATGAACAGTGGTGAGCTGCCGGGGTTGGCATCGGTGGCGACGGCCATCGGTACGCCGGCCTCGCGTAGCCCGGCGATGGGCGGCTGCTGGGTCTCGCGCAGGGTGTGGAAGGCGCCCGGCAGGATCACCGCCACGCTGCCGGCATCGCGCATGGCGGCGATGCCGGCGTCGTCGAGATATTCGATATGGTCGGCGGACAGGGCTCCGTGACGGGCGGCCATGGCAGAGCCGCCCAGATTGGACAGCTGTTCGGCATGGGCCTTGATCGGCAGGCCATGGCCCCGGGCCGCTTCGAAGACGCGCTCGCACTGGGCCACCGAGAAGGCGATCTTCTCGCAGAAGACGTCGACGGCGTCGGCCAGCCCCTCGGCCGCGGCCGCCGGGATCATCTTGTCGCAGACCAGGTCGATGTATCCGTCACTGTCGCCTGCGTATTCCGGCGGCAGGGCGTGGGCGCCGAGCAGAGTCGTGACGACGCGCACCGGCCGGGCCTCGCCGAGGCGGCGGGCGACGCGCAGCATCTTGAGCTCGTTCTCCACGTCTAGGCCGTAGCCCGACTTGATCTCCACGGTGGTCACGCCGTCGGCGAGCAGAGCGTCGAGTCGTGGCAGGGCAGCGGCGAACAACGCGTCTTGGCTGGCTTCGCGCGTGTCGCGCACGGTGCTGATGATGCCGCCGCCGCGTCGGGCGATTTCCTCGTAGCTGACGCCTTCCAGACGCGACTCGAACTCGTCGGCGCGACCGCCGCCGAATACCAGGTGGGTGTGGCAATCGACCAGGCCCGGCGTCATTACGCCGCCGCTGCCCATCGGAAGGCATGTATCGGCGAGGGAGGCCGAGAGTTCACGCATCGGGATCAGGGAGTGGATGCGGTCGTCCTCGACGATCACTGCCATGGAATCGGGCAGGGTCTGCTGGCCATCGAAGACGGTGACGTCCTGCCAGAGTCGGTGAGTCCGGGGGTGGGTCATGCTGACGCCTCCTGGTGCATTTGTATATACAAAAGGCTAGCGCATTCTTGTGTCTTCGTCATCCTGTGTGATGCGCTCCTTTCGAAAGTTGAAAAGTCGCGAAGCAGTGTGATTAAGTAATTAAAATCAATATTTTAACTGACTACATGGATGCTTTTGGTCAAGTTGTCCTGCAAGGGTACGACCAAAGTATTAAGGCTGAAGACCAGGGGAGAATGGCGTAACTCTTTGGTCTGTTGTATATACAAATAGTCCGACACTTTGCATCCCCACAAGAACACCCCAGCCCACAAAGACGATCCAGGAGCCTTCCATGGCGAGTTCCTCATCCGACAATTCCCGGCGTCGGGGTCCCTCGACGGCCACTGTGTTCAAGCTGTTCGTCCCAAGCCTCGTCGGGGTACTGATCTTCTTCGTGCCGATGACGCTCGGTGGCAATACGACGATCCCGCTGGATCACATGGTGACCGGTGCGCGAAGCCTGCTGGGCGAGGGCAGTGGCATTTATGCTCTGGCGCTGATCGTCGCCGGGGCGCTCTATCCCCTGATCAAGGGAAGCTGGCGGCGCAGCATGACCGAGCGGGTCTTTACCGTGCTCAAGCTGGCCGGTGTGGCGGCAGCGGTGATGGCCTTGACCGGCTGGGGGCCCGACTTTCTGCACGAATCGGACATGCTGCCGTTTCTGTTCGACAAGTTGGTCATTCCGGTGGGACTGATCGTGCCGATCGGTGCCATCTTTCTGGCGCTGCTGATCAGTTTCGGCCTGCTCGAGCTGATCGGTGTACTGGTCCAGCCGGTGATGCGGCCGGTGTGGCGCACGCCGGGGCGGAGCGCGATCGATGCCGTGGCGTCCTTCGTCGGCAGCTATTCCATCGGCCTGTTGATCACTAACCGGGTCTACCAGGCGGGACAGTATTCGGCTCGGGAGGCGGCGATCATCGCCACCGGCTTCTCCACGGTATCGGCGACCTTCATGATCATCGTCGCCAAGACGCTGGGTTTGATGGAGATCTGGAATCTCTACTTCTGGTTGACTCTGGCCATCACGTTCACGGTGACCGCGATCACGGTACGGATTCCGCCCCTGTCGAGCATGGATGACAGCAAGCGTGACGGTGAGCCGGAGGCCGTGTCGGGGCGTCGTCTCGCCACCGCTTGGCGTACCGGGCTCGAGGTGGCCGAGCGGGCGCCGAGCCTGCTGTCTAGCGTGGCGCTGAATTTCCGCGAGGGGCTGCTGATGGCGATCAGTATCCTGCCGTCGATCATGTCGGTGGGGCTGGCCGGCCTCTTGCTGGCCAAGTACACACCCTTGTTCGAGTGGCTCGGCTGGGCCTTCTATCCCTTCGTGGCAATCTGGGGGCTGGATGAAGCCGCCGCCCTGGCCCAGGCTTCGGCAGCGGGGCTCGCCGAGATGTTCCTGCCGGCCCTGCTGATGGGCGATGCCGGCCTTGTGGCACGCTTCGCCGCCGGTGTGGTGTCGGTTTCCTCGGTACTGTTTTTCTCGGCCTCGATTCCCTGCATCCTGTCCACCAGTATCCCGTTGTCGGTAGGGCGCATCGTGGTCGTATGGTTCCTGCGGGTGGCCTTGAGCCTGCTGCTGGCAGTGCCGGCGGGTTACCTGGTGCAGGCACTGGCCGCTTGAGGAGCATGGCGTGCGTCGCAGGGCCTTGGAAGTGGGAGGGGCGCCGGGGTGACATCAGCGCCGGTCGACGCCGTTCAGTTGGTATGCAGCGAGGAACGCAGCTTGTATCGGTCGCCGGGGTGGATCAGGCGGGCGTAGCTGATCAGGTGGTCCCCTGACCAGGTGCGCCGGATCATTCTCAGGCAGGGTTCGTGGGGGGTGATGTCGAGTCGCTGTGCGGTGTCGACGTCGACCAGCACGGCTTCGACGACGTGCTCCACATCATTGATCGGGCAGGCCGCCACCAGCACCTCATTGGGTGTATGCCGGGTGAAATCCGTCTCCAGGTAGTGGGGCACTCGGCTGGGATTGACGTAGCGGTCCTCGAGCTGAATGGGCACGCCATCCTCGCGATGCACGATCAGGGTATGGAAGACCCGGGCGCCGTTGCGGACTCCCAGGTAAACCGAGGTTTCGTCGTCGGCGTCCAATGCTTCGGCACGCAGGACTTCGCTGGTGTAGACGTGTTCTCGACTGCGGACTTCCTCGGCGATGTTGTGAACCTCGATCAGCGAGGATTCCGCCTTGCGGTCGGTGACGAATGTACCGACTCCCGGCTGACGCGTCAGGTATCCCTTCTGGACAAGGTCGCGGATGGCCTTGTTGGCGGTCATGCGACTGACCGCGAATTCTTCGGCGAGCCGTTCTTCAGGGGGAATTCGGTATTGCGGAGGCCAGTCGCCGCTGTGAATCTTATCAAGCAGATGTCGTTGTATCTTCAGGTAGAGGGGCAGGGAGCCGGCCATGCGTTATCCTGTGCGTCCATTCTGGTGGAAACGGAAAATATCAGAACGGCGATAACCGCCGTCCCGTGTTCCAGGCACTTTCGTACAATGCCCAGGAGTTCATGATGTCACGAACTAATCGTTGGGGCACATCCCCGACGCCCCTCAGCAGCCCCGCCGCGGTGCGTAACCGGCAACCCATTCTCGAGGTCCTGCAGGCGGTGCTGCCGGAGCAGGCCGAGGTGCTGGAGCTGGCCAGCGGCAGTGGCGAGCATGCCCTGCATTGTGCGACGGCGATGCCGGGCTGGCGCTGGCAGCCCAGCGACCTGGAGGATGAGTCGCTGGCGTCCATCGAGGCCTGGAGAACTGCCTACGGCCCCGACAATCTCGCCACTCCCATCCGTCTGGATGCGAGCCGGGAGTGGCCGGATGGTAAGCTGGATGCCATCGTGGCCATCAATCTGGTGCATATCTCGCCCTGGCAGGTTACCGAGGCGTTACTGACTCGCGCCGGCGAGAAGCTGGTGACGCAGGGTGTGCTCTATCTGTATGGGCCCTATCGGCGCGATGGGCGGCATACGGCCTCCAGCAATGCGGCTTTCGATGCCGATCTGCAGCAACGGGATCCGCGCTGGGGGATTCGTGATCTGGGCACCGTCGTGGCCGAGGCAAACAACCAGGGTCTCGTTCTGGATCGTGTGGTCGAGATGCCGGCCAATAATCTCAGTCTGGTACTGCGCCGCGAATAAGCGGCGTTGTGTCGGGTCGGTCGGGTTGCGAAGATAGGTCGACTACCCATTCGTCAGTGAGTGCATAGCGTGGACAAGTATGAGGTCAAGCTGGATCAGGCGGCGAGGGCGGCCTGGCTGTCGCATGTCGGTGGGCGGACGCAGGACGAGATCGCCGCCCAGCTCGGGGTGTCGCGTCCCGGGGTGCAGCGCTTGCTGGCCCTGGCGCGCCAGGAAGGCCTGGTCAAGGTGCATATCGATCACCCCATCGCGCAGTGCACGGCACTTTCGCAGACCATTCGCGATGCCTTCGATCTGGGCTTCTGCGATGTGGTGCCGGCGGATGCCGATGCCGGGGGCGACAATGCTCGGTATCTGGCCGTGGCGGGGGCCGAACGGCTGGCGCGGCTCCTCGAGCGCTCCGACCCCCTGACCCTGTCGCTGGGCACCGGGCGTTCGGTACGTGCCATGGTCGAGTCACTGCGCCGGCTCGATCGACCGCAGCATCGCATCGTCTCGCTGGTCGGCAATATTGCCCGGGATGGCTCGGCCAACCGTTATGACGGTGTCATGTTGCTGGCCGACAAGACCGGCAGTGAGCGGTTTCTGCTGCCGGCACCGGTGGTGGCGGGCTCCGTTCAGGAAAAGGAAGCGCTGCTGGGGCAACCATTGTTTCAGGCGATTGCCGGTGTGGCGCATCAGTCCGAGGCGGCTTTCATCGGGGTAGGGCGCATCGACCGCCAGGCGACACTCTTCCAGGACCATTTCATCAGCGAGGTCGAACTCGAGGAGCTGCTTGAGCGGGAAGCCGTCGGCGAGTTGCTGGGCTGGCCGATGAATGCCCACGGTGAACTGATCGACTGTTCGACCAGCTGGCGCGTCACCAGTCTGCCGTTGTCGATGTTGCGTGATCAGGAAATGGTGGCGCTGGCAGGAGGCCGCAGCAAGGCACCGGCGATCCTGGCTGCGCTGCGGGGTGGCTGGTTGAAGAGTCTGGTGACCGATGAGCAGGCGGCGCGTTATATCGTCGAGCATATCTAGGCCGCTAAGGGCGAGCGTCGAGCGAGAAACGAGCAACCAGCGGCGAGAAACGAGAGACGAGAAACGAGAAACGAGCGGTTGGGAGTCGATGACTCGAAGCTTGAAGCCTGAAGCCTGAAGCTTGAAGCTTGAAGTGACCCCTGACCCCTGACCCCTGACCCCTGACCCCTGACCCCTGACCCCTGACCCCTGACCCCTGACCCCGAAGTTCGCTACCCGCCGCTCGAATCTCGAAGCTCGTCGCTCGTAACTCGAACCTCGCAGCTCGCTGCTCGAAGCTCGTCGCTCGTAACTCGAACCTCGAACCTCGAACCTCGAACCTCGCAGCTCGCATCCCCAGCCTAGCCTAAAGTCTAAGCCTCTCGGCTTTGCGTTTTACGCGCCCTTGATCGATCATTTGATCAATCGCTGATTTCATTGATCGGATCAGCGTGGGGTCTGGCCCCGTCGAGCAACAACAAGAAGGCCTTCCTGTGAAGGCGTCGAATCAACAGGAGCATGCCATGCAGCGTCATCGTCTATTTCCGCTGGCCGCGCTTGCGGCACTGGGGACCACCGCCACCACGGCGGCCCAGGCAGAAACCATCACGGTTGCCACCGTCAACAACAACGACATGGTGATCATGCAGAGCCTCACCGACGCCTTCGAGAAGGCGCATCCGGATATTACCCTGGATTGGGTCGTGCTCGAGGAGAATGTCCTGCGTCAACGCATGACGACGGATATTGCCACCCAGGGCGGGCAGTTCGACGTCATGACCATCGGCAGTTATGAAGCGCCGATCTGGGCCGAGCGTGGCTGGCTGGAGCCCCTGGATGATCTGCCGGAATCCTATGATCAGGACGACCTGCTCAAGCCGGTGCGAGACGGTCTGAGCCATGAGGGTACCCTGCATGCGCTGCCGTTCTATGCCGAAAGCTCGATGATGTATTTTCGCAAGGATCTGTTCGAGCAGGCGGGGATCGAGATGAGCGAGCAGCCGACCTGGGACGAGGTGCGTTCCTGGGCCGGCGAGCTGCATGATCCCGAGAATGAAGTCGCCGGCATCTGCCTGCGTGGCAAGCCGGGCTGGGGCGAGAACATGGCCTTTGTGTCCACCCTGGTGAATACCCATGGCGGGCGCTGGTTCGACATGGACTGGAACCCCGAGATCAACAGTGAGGAATGGCAGGAAGCGGTTTCCTTTTATGTGAACCTGCTCAACGACTATGGACCGGCGGGAGCCAGCTCCAACGGCTTCAACGAGAACCTGGCGTTGTTCTCGCGAGGCAGCTGTGCCATGTGGGTCGATGCCACCTCGGCAGCCGGCAAGCTGTTCGATCCCGACGAGTCCAAGGTCGCCGATCAGCTCGGCTTTGCGCCCGCGCCGGTGGCCGAGACCCCCAAGGGGTCGCATTGGCTGTGGTCCTGGGCGCTGGCGATTCCGAGCTCCTCGGAATCCACCGAAGCGGCCAAGACCTTCATTCGCTGGGCGACGTCGAAAGACTACGTCAACCTGGTTGCGGAGCGTGAAGGCTGGACCAACGTACCTCCCGGCACGCGCGAGTCCACCTATGCCAGTGAGCGCTATCAGGAGGAAGCTCCGTTCGCCGGCTTCGTGGTCGACGCCATCCGTAAGGCGGATCCGCTGGACTCCACCCTGGAGCCCAATCCCTATGTCGGGGTGCAGTTTGCCGGCATTCCCGAGTTCCAGTCGATCGGCACCCAGGTAGGCCAGATGATCGCCTCGGCATTGACCGGTCAGGTCAGCGTCGAACAGGCGCTGGACTCCGCCCAGCGTGCAACCGAACGTGCCATGGAGAGGTCCGGGTACATCGAGTGATCGCTTGTGCCATCCGCGGCGGTGTTCCGGCACCGCCGCGTTTCCCGCCCTTGCTGGCATTACAACCGACGAGTAACGACCCATGAACAAGACTCGTGCCTCCGGTCGTACCGTCGGCGGTCTGCGTACCCTCTCGCTGCAGGCCCCCGCGGTAACCCTGCTGCTGCTCTGGATGCTGATACCACTGGCGATGACCGTGTGGTTCTCCTTCCAGCGCTACAACCTCCTGATGCCCGGCATGAAAGGATTCGCCGGCACCGAGAATTACGAATACCTGCTCACCGATCCGGCCCTGTGGTCGGCCATGGGCACAACCTTGCTACTGGTCGGGTGGGTGCTGGCGATTACCGTCGTCGGGGGCACTCTGCTGGCCGTGCTCTTTCAGCAGGACTTCTTCGGGCGTGGCGTGGCGAGGGTGCTGGCAATATCGCCGTTCTTCGTCATGCCCACCGTCAGTGCCCTGGTCTGGAAGAACATGATGATGCATCCGGCCAACGGGGTGCTGGCCTGGCTGGCGGAATCCTTCGGGCTGCCGGCGGTGGACTGGTTCTCCAGCCTGCCGTTGACCTCGATCATCATCATCGTGTCCTGGCAATGGCTGCCCTTTGCGCTGTTGATCCTGCTGACGGCCATCCAGTCCCTGGATGACGATCAGGTCGAGGCAGCACGCATGGACGGTGCCGGTCCCATTGCCATCTTCTTCTACATCACGCTGCCGCACCTCAAGCGAGCCATCAGTGTGGTGATCATGATCGAGATGATCTTCCTGCTGACGGTATTCGCCGAGATCTTCGTCACCACCTCGGGTGGGCCGGGGCTGGCGACCACCAACCTGGCATATCTGATCTATATCCGAGCCCTGCTCGACTTCGATGTCGGCACGGCGTCTGCCGGTGGGGTGATCGCGATCATTCTCGCCAACATCGTCGCCATCTTCCTGGTCCGCATGGTGGCCAAGAACCTGGAAGAGTGAACCGGCCAAGCCGAGGAGATATTCCCATGACGACGACCCTGTCGAACAAGGATGCGCCCATGGATGCGGCCCGCGGTGATGCCGCGGTACGCTCCAAGCGGCTGCGTGGCCTGGGCATAGCCGTGCTGGGCTGGTCCGTGGCGCTGGTCATCTTCTTCCCGATCTTCTGGATGATCCTGACCGGCTTCAAGACGGAGGCCGAGGCGATCGCCGAGCCGAGTCTGTTCTTTTCGCCGACGCTGGAGAACTATCACGACGTCCAGGCGCGGGCTGACTACTTCAAGTTCGCCTGGAACAGCGTGGTGGTGGCCTTTGGCTCGACCCTGCTGGCCCTGTTGATTGCCATTCCATCGGCTTATTCCATGGCCTTTCTGCCGACCAAGCGGACCAAGGGCACCCTGCTGTGGATGCTGTCGACCAAGATGCTGCCACCGGTCGGGGTGCTGGTACCGATCTACCTGATCTTCCGCGATTTCGGGCTGCTCGATACCCTGACCGGACTGACCATCGTCTATACCCTGATGAACCTGCCCATCGTGGTCTGGATGCTCTACACCTTCTTCAAGGACCTGCCGCGGGACATTCTCGAGGCCGGGCGCATGGATGGCGCCAGTACCCTGCAGGAGATTGCCTATCTGCTGATGCCGCTGACGCTGCCGGGCATTGCCTCGACGGGGCTGTTGTCGGTGATCCTGAGCTGGAACGAGTCGTTCTGGAGCCTGAACCTCACGACTTCCCAGGCGGCCCCTCTGCCGGCCTACATTGCGTCCTTCTCGAGCCCTGAAGGCCTGTTCTGGGCCAAGCTTTCCGCCGCCTCGACCATGGCCATTGCACCGATCCTGGTCTTTGGCTGGCTCACCCAGAAACAGATGGTACGTGGCCTGACCTTCGGCGCCGTCAAATAAGAGGACAATTTCATGGCAACTCTGCAACTCAATAACGTCGTCAAGAGCTTCGAGGACACCCAGGTCATCCAGGGCGTCGATCTGGAGGTCAAGGACCAGGAGTTCGTGGTCTTCGTCGGGCCTTCGGGCTGCGGCAAGTCCACGCTGCTGCGCATGATTGCCGGGCTCGAGAGCACCACTTCCGGCGATATCGTCATCGAGAATCAGCGCGTCAATGACCTGGGACCGGCCGAGCGGGGCCTGGCCATGGTCTTCCAGAGCTATGCGCTGTATCCGCACATGACGGTGGAAGACAACATGGGCTTCAGCCTCAAGCTGGCCGGCGAGAACAAGCAGGCGCGACGCGAGAAGGTGCTCGAGGCGGCCCGCATCCTGCAGCTTGAGCCCTTGCTGGATCGCAAGCCCAAGGCGCTTTCCGGCGGTCAGCGTCAACGTGTGGCCATCGGTCGGGCCATTGTGCGCAATCCGAGCATCTTCCTGTTCGACGAGCCCCTGTCGAACCTGGACGCGGCCCTGCGCGTGCAGATGCGCATCGAGCTGGCTCGTCTGCATGAAGAACTCAAGGCGACCATGATCTATGTCACCCATGACCAGATCGAGGCCATGACCATGGCCGACAAGATCGTTGTCCTGCAGGGCGGTGTGGTCGAGCAGGTGGGGTCGCCCATGGAGCTCTATCACCATCCGCGCAACCGCTTCGTGGCGGGCTTCATCGGGTCGCCGAAGATGAACTTCCTACCGGTCACTGCCGAGTCGCCCGCCGCCGATGGGGTCACCATTCGCTTGCCCGGCGGGGACACCACCCGTGTCCCGGTGCAGGGCACGGGCTGTCAGCCGGGCGAGGCGCTGACGCTGGGTGTGCGTCCCGAGCATCTGGTGCTCGACGAGAGCGGTCCGCTGCAGGGCCGGATTCAGGTCATCGAGCGCCTGGGCGGTCAGACGTCGCTGTATGTCGAGATGGACGACGATCTGATCACCCTGATGGTGGATGGCGATGTGGCGCATCGGGTCGGCGATGACGTGCGCTTCAGCTTCGAGCCGCGCCGCGGTCATCTTTTCACCGGCGACGACATGGCGCTGGAAAGCCTCGAGCGGCACCCGCTGGCATCCCTGACCCGCCAGGATCATCGTGCGGCCAGCGACGCCGATGCCTGAGGAGCCGCCATGGAGATGTTGATCTTCGACTGCGATGGCGTGCTGGTCGACAGCGAGGCAATTGCCGAGGCGACGCTGGTCGAACGACTCGCGACCTGGCTGCCGGATGTCGATATTCATGCCCGACTGGGCGAGGCCCTGGGGCTGACGACGGCCGCCATTCTGGAGCGGCTGGCGGCCTTCAGCCGGCATGACCTGCCGGCCGATGCCCTGGGTGCCATGGATGCCGAAATCGAGCGCCGTCTGGCGCTGGAACTCACCGCCATCGACGGGGTGAAGGAGGCGATATGCGAACTCGGCATGTCGATGGCGGTGGTGTCCAACAGCCATCGCGGCCGGGTTCGAGCCTCTTTGGTGCATACCGGCCTGAATGCCTGTCTGGGCGATTCACCGATCTTCTGTGCCGAGCAGGTGGCACGGCCCAAGCCGGATCCCGCGGTCTATCGGCTGGCGATTGATGAGCTGGGGTGCCGACCGGGCGAGTGCCTGGTGGTCGAGGACAGCGTGGCCGGTGTCACGGCGGCGTGTGCGGCCGGCATGACGGTGGTCGGCTTCACCGGGGCCAGTCACGTCATGCCCGGTCAGGCCGAACGGCTGCGTGCGGCCGGTAGCTGGCAGGTGATGGCACGCATGCATGAACTGCCGGGATTGGTCGCTCAATGGCGACAGACAGGGCCCGAACGACTAACGGGTGTGGGGAGGGGGAAATGAAACTCGCCGACAAGGTGGCGGTGATCACCGGTGGCGCCAAGGGCATCGGCCTGGCGATTGCCGGTCGTTATCTGACCGAAGGGGCGCGCGTCGTGATTGCCGATGTGGACGCCCGTGCCATCGATGAAGGCCTGAATCAGCTGGGCGACGACGACAGAACCCTGGGGCTGTCACTGGATGTGCGCTATCAGGCGTCGATCGACGCCATGGTGGTGGAGGTGCTGGAGCATTTCGGGCGGATCGATATTCTCGTCAACAATGCGGCTGTGTTTGACATGGCCCCGGTACTGGAGGTCGAGGCCGCCAGTTTCGATCGCCAGTTCGACGTCAACGTCAAGGGGCTCTTCTTCACCCTGCAGGCCGTGGCGCGGGTCATGGTCGAGCACGGGCAGGGCGGGGCCATCATCAACATGGCTTCCCAGGCGGGGCGACGCGGCGAGGCTCTGGTCAGCACCTACTGTGCCACCAAGGCGGCGGTGATCAGCCTGACCCAGTCCTGTGCCCTGGGGCTGGTGGAGCATGGCATTCGCGTCAATGCTATTGCGCCCGGGGTCGTCGATACCCCCATGTGGGCGGAGGTGGACGCGCTGTTCGCCCGTTACGAGGGTCGGCCGGCAGGAGAGAAGAAACGGCTGGTCGGGGAGGCAGTGCCCATGGGCCGCATGGGCCGCCCCGAGGATTATGCCGGTGCCGCCGCCTTCCTGGCCTCGGATGACAGCGACTACATCGTGGCGCAGACCCTGAATGTGGATGGCGGCAACTGGATGAGCTGATATCCCTCGCGCCGGTCGCGCGTCGAACGGATACCGGCTTTACCGGTCGATGGCCGGATGCGACTGCGCGCCCGGATCGACCCTGCCAGTGTCGGAGTATGCGAAGGAGGCAGGACAGCTGACATGACATCCGATATTCATGAGGTGGTGGCTCGGCTGCTCGCGGCGGCGGAGCGGCGTGACCGCTTCATCGTGGCGCTGGCCGGGCCGCCGGCGGCGGGCAAGTCCTTCTGGTCTCAAGCCCTGTGTCAGGCACTCGATGACCGTGAGCCGGGCAGTGCGGTGGTCGTGCCCATGGACGGCTACCACTTCGACAATGCCGTGCTCGAGCCCCGTGGGCTGCTGCCGGTCAAGGGCGCACCGGCAACCTTCGATTGCGCCGGCCTGCAGCATGATCTGGAGCGCATCCGTCGCGGCGAGGATACGGTCGCCGTGCCGGTGTTCGACCGTCCGCTGGATCTGGCCCGGGCCGGGGCGCGGCAGGTCACGCGGCGTCACCGTCTGGTCATCGTGGAAGGCAACTATCTGTTGCTCGACGAGGCCCCCTGGTCGGCGCTGCATGACATTTTCGACTTCACGCTCTTCCTGGATGTCGATGACGACCTCCTGGAAGCCCGCCTTCTCGAACGCTGGCAGGCAATGGGCCAGGACCCTGACGGGGCGCTCGAGCGCACCCGCGACAAGGACATGCTCAATGCCCGCTTGATCAAGACGCACTCGGTCGCCGCCGATCTGGCGTGGCGCCCGGTGTAATCCATTACGCCACATACCAACGCCAGGACTGTGCCGGCAGCGCTCAGGGCCTGCAGCATGGCGACGGGCGCTTGCTTGTCGCACCCCTCCACAATCGCCAGGAGAGATGAACATGACACGACTCAGCAACGACCAGTTAGCCCGGCTCCCGGCGAAGGTGGCGCGTCCCGAATATGACCGTGGCGCTATCACGCCGGGTATCGTGCATATCGGCGTCGGCGGTTTTCACCGCGCCCATCAGGCCATGTATCTGGACCAACTGATGTCCCGGGGACAGGCCCATGACTGGGGGATCATCGGGGTCGGGGTAATGCCGGGGGATGCCCGCATGAAAGAGATCCTGTCGGCCCAGGACCATCTCTACACCCTGGTGGTCAAGCATCCCGACGGTCGCTACGAGCCGCGGGTGATCGGCTCGATGATCGATTACCTGCATGCCCCGGAGGACCCGCTGGCGGTGATCGAGGCCATGGCCGATCCGGCCATCCGAATCGTCTCGCTGACGGTGACCGAGGGCGGCTATAACCTGCACCCGGTCACCGGAGAATTCAATCTCGACGAGCCCGCCGTGCATCAGGATCTGACAGCGTCGAGCCTGCCGCGGACCAGCTTCGGCCTGGTGACCGAGGCCCTGGCCCGGCGTCGTGAACGGGGACTGGCGCCGTTCACGGTCATGTCCTGCGACAACATCCAGGGCAACGGGGAGGTGGCCAAGCGCATGTTCAGTGCCTTCGCCGCGGCGCGGGATCCGGAGCTGGGTGAATGGATGCGGCGCGAGGTGGCGTTTCCCAATTCCATGGTCGATCGCATCACCCCGGTGACCACCCCTGACGACATCGACGAGGTGGCCCGGCGTTTTACCATCGAGGATGCCTGGCCGGTGGTCTGTGAACCCTTCACCCAATGGGTGCTCGAGGATCACTTCACCCAGGGTCGGCCGGCATTCGAGGACGTCGGCGTGCAGCTGGTCGAGGATGTCGAACCCTATGAGCTGATGAAGCTGCGTCTGCTCAATGCCAGCCATCAGGCGCTGTGCTATTTCGGCTACCTGGCCGGCTATCGTTATGCCCATGAGGTCTGTCAGGACGAGCTCTTCGTCAACTTCCTGCTCGATTACATGGTCAAGGAGGCGTCGCCTACCCTGGCGGAATTGCCCGGGGTGGATCTCGACGACTATCGACGTACCCTGATCCAGCGTTTCGCCAATCCGGAGATCCGCGACACCCTGGCTCGGTTGTGCGCCGAGAGCTCCGACCGGATTCCCAAGTGGCTGCTGCCGGTGATACGCGAGCAGTTGGCCAACGGGGGCGAGCTGCATCGCGCCGCGGCCGTGGTGGCCAGTTGGGCGCGTTACGCCGAGGGCATCGACGAGGCCGGCGAGCCCATCGAGGTGGTGGACCGGCTCAGCGAGTCATTAAAGGCCGTGGCGCAATCCCGTCAGCCGCTGGCCTTCATCGAGCAGCGCGAGCTGTTCGGCGATCTGGCCGCACAGCCGCGTTTCGTCGAGGCGTATCGCACGGCGCTCGATAGCCTGCACGAAGGCGGCGCACGCGCTACCCTTGAGTCGCTGGTCCAGGCTTGAGGGGGAAAAGGATGTATATCGGAGTGGATTGCGGCACCCAGAGTACCAAGGTGGTGGTCGTCGATGTGGAAGCCGGCCGCCTGCTCGGCGAAGCGAGTCGTGCGCACCGGTTGGACGAGGGCGAGAACGGGCGTCGCGAGCAGCACCCCGCCGACTGGATCGCGGCCTTCCGCGAGGCCTTCAAGGCGGCGGTGACGCAAGCGCGGGTCGATCCGCAGCAGGTGCGCGCCATTGGCGTATCCGGGCAGCAGCACGGCATGGTGGCCCTGGATGAGGCCGGTGAGCCCGTCTACCCGGCCAAGCTTTGGTGCGACACGGAAACCGCGGCCGAGAATGCCCATCTGGTCGCGCGTCTGGGCGGCGAAGCGGGGTGCCTGGAAAAGCTGGGGCTGGTGCTGCAGACCGGCTATACCGCTTCCAAGGTGGCCTGGTTGAGGGCGCATCATCCCGAGCGCTATCGGCGCATCGCCACACTGCTGCTGCCGCATGACTATCTGAATTTCTGGTTGACCGGCGAACGGGTCGCCGAAGCCGGCGATGCCTCGGGTACCGGTTATTTCGACACGCATCGCCGCTGCTGGCGGCATGATGTTCTGGCGGAGATTGCCCCGGAACTCGATGCGGAGCGGGTATTGCCGCGTCTGATCGAGGCCGAGCAGCCGGCCGGCGTGGTGCGGCCGGCCCTGGCGCGCGAGCTGGGGCTGCGCGATGACGTCCTGGTGGCCAGTGGCGGTGGCGACAACATGCTGGGGGCTATCGGCACCGGCAACATCGCGCCGGGACTGGTGACGCTGAGCCTGGGAACCTCGGGCACGGTCTGTGCCTATTCCGAGCGACCGGTCGTGGCCGAGGACGCCATGGTCGCCAACTTCTGCGCCAGCAGCGGCGGCTGGTTGCCGTTGATCTGCACCATGAATGTGACCTCGGCGACCAATTGCGTACGCGAGATGTTCGGGCTGGACGTCGCCGGCTTCAACGAACGGGTCGCTCATGCGCCGATCGGGGCGGAAGGGGTCACGACCCTGCCGTTCTTCAATGGCGAGCGGGTACCGGCCTTGCCCCAGGCCACCGGAAGCTTTCTGGGGCTCAACAGTGTCAATACCACCTCGGCCAATCTGTGCCGGGCCGTGGTGGAAAGCGCTACCTTCGGCATGCGTTATGGGCTCGAGCGGCTGGGACCGCTGGCCGAGGGCGCCAGCCAGATTCGCCTGATCGGCGGAGGTGCCCGCAGTCCGGTATGGCGACAGATGGTCGCCGACATCACCGGGACCCCGGTCGTCTGCCCGCAGATCACCGATGCCGCGGCGCTGGGTGGGGCCTTGCAGGCGGCCTGGTGTGATCGCCGGGCCACCACCAGCCTGGCATCGCTCTGCGAGCGCCTGGTACATCTGGATCCGGCGGCCTCGGCCGAGCCGCAACCCGCGAGTGTCGAGGCCTATCACCGGGTCTATGCCCGTTATCGCGATGCCTTGCATCGCCACCATGCCATCCCCAACAACTGACAGGAGCTTGACATGACCACGCGACTCGATGCGCTGCGAGAACATTCTCTCGTGGTGGCCGATACCGGTGATCTGGACGCCATTCGTCGTTACCGTCCCCAGGATGCCACGACCAACCCCTCCCTGTTGCTCAAGGCCTTCGACATGCCGGCCTATCAGGATCTGATCGACCGGGAGCTGGCGGCCGTCTCCGGGGACGGCGATGCAGCGGTGGCGGAAGCCATCGACCGGCTCGCCGTGGCCAAGGGCTGCGAGATTGCCGGCCTGATTCCCGGCCGGGTATCCACCGAGGTACCGGCCGCGCTGTCCTTCGATACCGAGGCCAGTCTGCGCAAGGCCCGGGAGTTGATCGAGGCCTACGACAAGCGAGGGGTAGGACGCGAACGCATCCTGATCAAGTTGGCGGCCACCTGGGAAGGCATTCGCGCCGCCGAGCGCCTCGAACGCGAAGGCATCAACTGCAACCTCACTCTGTTGTTCAGCGATGCTCAGGCGCAGGCCTGCTTCGATGCCGGGGTCTTCCTGGTGTCCCCCTTCGTGGGGCGGGTGACCGACTGGTACAAGCAGGCCACGGGCCAGGAATACGCGCCGGACGAGGATCCCGGCGTTCAATTCGTGCGCGGTGTCTGTCGGCGTGCCGATCAAGGCGGGCATGCCACGGTGGTGATGGGCGCCAGCTTCCGTACGGTCGATCAGGTGCTGGCCCTGGCGGGCTGTCCACGGTTGACCATTTCGCCGGCACTGCTCGAGGAGCTGGCTTCCAGCGAGGGCGATGTCGCCCCTCGCGTCAAGATGGGCAGCGGGCAAGGCTCGCCGGGCGAAGCCATCGACGAGGCCAGTTTCCGCTGGCAGCACAATGCCGACCCCATGGCCAATGACAAGCTGGCCGAGGGCATTCGCCGCTTCGACGAGGATCACCGAGCGCTGGCCCGGCGTGTGGCCGAGCGTCTGGCCAGATAAGTTTGCTTCCGGGGCGTTATCAGCGCCCCTCCGGGATCTCACCGGGTACGCGATAGCGCGGGCCTTCCCGCTGGCGTTCCTGCCGAGTCTTGGTTTCATCCTCGGCGGGTACGCCCCACACCGTCTCGCGACTGCCGTCCTGCCAGGTATAGGTCGTGCAGCCTCCCAGCAGAAGCCCGGTCAGCAAAGCGCTAATCAGAATCGAACGTTTGGCGATGTTCATGCAATCTCCTTCGGGCCATCCTGCGCGATGGCCGTTGCGTATCCGGAGCGGCAACCAGGCCGAGCCGCTGAGTATCCTGCCTTCATGGTAACGCCGCTGTGCCTGCAAGGGCATAGCGGCGGTCCACGAATGGTTCCTGCATGGTGGAGATATTAGGGGGAATGTTTTTAGCAGGCTAACATTTGTGCTAACCTGTTCGACTTTCGTCATGTCGGTGACGGCCGATGAGCCAGGCTTGCCGGAACCGATGCCAGGAACGTCTGTCCAGGAATTCGTCCATGTCTCCAGATCAGCGTTTTGCGCGCTGGGTCCGCGTTGCGCTCGTGACCTTCTGCGCCCTTTTTGTGTACTTCGTGGTGGCCGATACCTTCATGCCGATGACGCCCCAGGCCCGCGTTCTGCGGCCGGTCGTCCAGGTGGCACCTGAGGTCGGGGGGCGTGTCGAGGCCGTGGCGGTCGACAACAATCAGGCCGTCGAGCAGGGAGACGTGTTGTTCCGCATCGAACGTGATCCCTATCAGCTGGCCCTCGAGGAGGCGCGTCTGGCCCGCCAGGCGGTCCGGCGCGATAATGCCTTGATCGAGGCCGATCTGGCCGAGGCCAGGGCGGAGCTCGAATCCGCCCGCTCCACGGCGGAGGAACTCGAGGCCGAGCGCCGCCGTGCCGAGACCCTGGTCCAGCGACAGGGGATGTCGCGCCAGCGCTTCGAGCAGATCGCCGCCAATCAACGCGAGGCCGGCGCCGCGGTGGATGCGGCCAGGGCCCGCATTCGACATCTGGAGGTCAAGCTCGGGGAGCGAGACGCAGCCAATCTGCAATTACGCCAGGCCGGCAATGCCATCGACCAGGCCGAACTCGACCTTTCCCGCACCCTGGTACGCGCCGAGCGCGACGGGGTGGTGTCCAATCTGCAGCTGCGGGAGGGCGATTATGCCACTCGCGGGCAGCCGGCCATGGCACTGGTCGGCCATCGCCTCGATCTGGTCGCCGATTTCCGGGAAAAGAGCCTGCGCCACATTCGGGAAGGCGAACCGGCTCGCGTGGTCTTCGATGCCTATCCGGGGCGCGTGTTCGAGGCGCGGGTGACGTCCCGGGATGCCGGGGTGAAGGCCGGGCAGTTGATGGCCGACGGCAGTCTGGCGGATATACCGACCACCGATCGCTGGGTGCGCGATGCCCAACGGGTCCGCCTGCATCTCGATGTCAAAACGCCGCCCGAGCCCATGCCGGTCAGTGGTGCACGCGCCACGGTGCAGTTGTTGCCGCAGGCCAATCCGCTGGCCGGCTTCCTGGGGAGTATCCAGATTCATCTGATGGCCTGGTTGCATCATGTCTACTGAGCCGGGTAACAGCCTGAAGGGGCTGGGGCAGGGGGTGCGTCGCCTGTTGGCCCGTTCCGTCGGATTGGTGATGCCGCACAGGGGACAAGACTCCGTTGCCGAGCCCGGTGAATCGGCCTTCACGCATGATCATTTCCGACAGTGCCTGAGGATTGCCGGTGGGGCGACCATCGGCTTTTTGATCAGTCATCTGATGGGCTGGAACTATGGGGTCTTCTTTACCGTCTTTCCGATGTTCCTGCTGGGCATCATCCCGGTGTTCAATGCGCATGTGGTGCGTCAGTTCCTGGGCAATGCCTGTCTCAATGTCCTGGAAGTGAGCCTGGTGGTCGGCCTGACCCAGCACATGCCGGTGGTCATGACGCTGCTGGTGTTCCTGCTGTTCTATGCTCGTTTCCGCCTGATGGCCAGGGGGCCCCTGTTTGTCTTCGGCGCCAACGGGGTGCTGACGCTCAGTGTGCTCATGCACTTCGCCAGCTATCCCGGTCTCGACCTGGCCGACCTGCTGGCCAGCAATCTGGTGGCGAGTCTGCTGGCGGTGCTGATCGCGGCTGTCATGTACTGGCTGCTGCCGAACCGGACGGTGTCGACGCCACCCGCAGGCGAGGCGAAATCATCCGCCCTGATTCGACACCAGACGTTGATCGGTGCCATCACCGCTACGCTGTCCTTCCTGGTGTTTCAAATACTGGACCTGCGGGATTCCCTGTCGGCGCAGATGGCGACCATCCTGATTCTCTTCTCGCTGGGCTATCATGGTGCCCGGCTATCGGCCATCAAACGCGCCATGGGGACGCTGCTGGGCTGCAACATGGCGCTGGTGTTGCAGCTGGTGCTGTTCTCGCAGAGTGACCATCTGCTGCTGGTGGTGCTGAGTTACTGGATCGGGCTGATGCTGTTCAGTCGCGCGCATCTGCTCGAGGGAGGGGGATCGGGAGTCGGCTTCGGCGGCCTGACCACTCTGGGGATTCTGTATGGCCAGTATCTCGGGCCCAATCAGGATTTCTTCTATGACGCGCTCTACCGATTCAGCTCGATGTGCGTGGCGCTGGCGGCCACGCTAGTGGTGATGGCATTGCTGCACAGCCTGTTGAATCTGTCGCCCATGACTCGTGCCCGAGCCGACTGAGTCCCGGCTGCTGGCTCATCGGTCGGAGCGACCACACCACAGGGCACCATGGACGACGAGCCGCAGGCGACATACAAAAAACCGCCACCCGGCATGACCCGTGAGTGGCGGTTTTCAGGATTCTGGTCGGAGCGACTGGATTCGAACCAGCGACCTTCGCAACCCCATTGCGACGCGCTACCAAGCTGCGCCACGCTCCGATGATGGTCCCGGACTTGCCCGAGAACGAGGCGTATACTAGCGCGTTAATGACCAAATGAAAAGCCCCTTTTGCGCTTCTTTTTCAGGTGCTTGAGAGCTGGGAGGCGGTATGGTGGTCGTGGCCCCGGCTCTGCCACACTATGCAATGTCTGGAAACTGCCTGTGCTCGGCTATACGACGTTGAAAATCTGATCAAATTGCTCATTTACTCCTTGTAAACTCCGCATTTTCACAGCTTTTCGCCTTGTCTAACCTTCGCTCGTCGACTTTTCAGACAGTGCCTAGCGCTCATGGTTTATCACTCATCAGACACTACATCGGGAGGCGAGAATGCCGTTGGTCATGGGGATGAGCATGCTCCTGGCATGCCAGATGCTGGGGGAGCTGGTGGCGCGGGGCTTGTCGCTGCCCGTGCCGGGACCCGTCCTGGGCATGGTCATTCTGCTGGTCGGCCTGATGGTGCGCGGCGGCGTGCCCGACAGTCTGCGGCTGGCGGGGGAAGGGCTTCTGCGGTACCTGACGCTGCTGTTCGTGCCTGCCGGGGTGGGCTTGATGGCGCATGGCGCCCTGATCGGCGAGGAACTGCTGGCCATCGTGCCGACCCTGTTCGGCTCGACGGCATTGACCCTGGCGGTGACAGCCTGGGTACTGGCCCGCTTGCAGCGTCGCTTCGGTGTGGGGCGTCATGACGGGGGCAATCAATGAAGGTTCCGGCTCTCGACACCCTCTGGGTCTACCTGTCCGGCAGCCCCTTGCTGTCGCTGCTGGCAACCCTGGTCGCCTTTGCGCTGGCGGTCCGCATCAACCGCCTGGTGGGCGGCACGCCCTGGCTGCATCCCGTCACCCTGGCAATCGCCATCCTCATTGGATTCCTGCTGCTGGTGGACATGGATTACCCCAGCTACTTCGAGGGTGCCCAGTTCATTCACTTCCTGCTCGGGCCGGCCACGGTAGCCCTGGCGATACCGCTATACGATCACCGCGAGCGGGTCAGGCGGCTGCTCTGGCCACTCGTCGTGGCCTGTATGGCAGGGATATTCACGGCGGTGACCAGTACCCTCGGCATTGCCATTCTGCTGGGCGTCAGCCAGGAGACGCTGATGTCTCTGGCGCCGCGTTCTGTAACGTCGCCCATTGCCATGGGCATCGCCGAGCAGATCGGGGGCATACCCTCGCTGGCGGCGGGACTGGTCCTGCTGACCGGATCGATCGGCTGCGCACTGGGGCCGGGCATCTTTCGCTTGCTGGGGATCCGCGATCCGGCAGTGCAGGGCTTCACCATGGGGCTGTCGGCCCATGGATTCGGAACGGCACATTGCTTCGCTCGCCTGGGTGCAGTGGCCGGGGCCTTTTCTGGCCTCTCCATGGGGCTGACCGGGCTGCTCACCGCCTTTCTGCTGCCGCTCATCACGGGGCTGCTGGGCCTCGGGTGACGCCTTCCGGATTGTGTGAAGTTCAATTGATTGCGATTGAAGCGTGACGAAAACTCAAGCTCTTCTATACTCCTGACTGTGGAAAGCAGGAAAACGTAGCAACCAGTAAAACAACAAGATATGGGGGGAGGAGGCCATGCGCATTCGGCACGTGTGGCCCACGACGCTGGGTTGTCTGGGGCTGCCCCAAAGCGCGCTGGCCGTCGACTGGAACATGCCGGTCGGCGTCACGGATGTCAGTCGCGAGATTCATTCACTGCACATGATCATCTTCTGGATCTGTGTGGCGATAGGCGTTGTGGTCTTCGGTGCGCTCTTCTACTCGGTGTTCCGTTATCGCCGATCACGAGGGGCCAGGGCAGCCAGTTTCCATGAGCACACCACCGTCGAAGTGATCTGGACGCTGATTCCGACCCTGATCCTGGTCGCCATGGCGATACCGGCCACGGCGACCCTCAAGAAGATGTATGACGCTTCTTCTGCCGATCTGGACGTGATGATCACGGGCCAGCAATGGCGCTGGCGCTATTCCTATCTGGGCGAGGACGTGTCCCTCACCTCCAACCTGGCCACGCCGCGTTCCGAGGTGACCGGGGAGAGTGCCAAGAGTGACAACTACCTGCTGGAAGTCGATGAGCCGTTGGTCCTGCCGGTGGATCGCAAGGTACGGCTGTTGATGACCTCGGATGATGTCATTCACTCCTGGTGGGTGCCGGATCTGGCGGTCAAGCAGGACGCGGTACCCGGATTCGTCAACGAGAACTGGGTGCGCATCAACGAGCCAGGTACCTATCGTGGGCAGTGTGCCGAGCTCTGTGGGCGGGATCATGCCTTCATGCCGGTGGTGGTCGAGGCAGTCGAGCCGGAACGCTTCGAGACCTGGCTGGCGGAGCGCAAGGAGGCTGCGGCGCAGGCGGCACTGGGAGTCGACCGCGAATGGGCCCTCGATGAGCTGATGACGCGCGGCGAACAGGTCTACGGCAGCATCTGTGCTTCCTGCCACCAGCCGGATGGTCAGGGCAGTCCGCCGGCCTTCCCGGCACTTGCCGGCAATCAGGCCATGCTGGACGACGCTGACTATCATATCGAGACAGTGGTCAACGGCGTGTCAGGCTCTTCCATGCCGGCCTTCCGTAACACCCTGAATGCCGTCGAGCTCGCGGCGGTGATCACCTACGAACGCAATGCCTGGGGCAACGAGACCGGCGACGCCATTCAGCCGGCCCGGATTGCCGAATTGCTCGACGCACCCTGAGGGTGCGGTGCATATCGAGGAGGTAGGCCATGGCTTCGCACTTGCCGCCCGGATCATCCGCCCAGTCTCACCAGCTCGAGGCTGCCGGTACGGTGTCTGACACCCATCATGCCGGGCCGAAGGGGCTGATGCGCTGGTTGCTGACGACCAATCACAAGGAAATCGGCACGCTCTATCTGCTGTTTTCGCTTGCCATGTTCTTCATCGGCGGCCTCTTCGCCATGGTGGTACGCGCGGAACTCTTTCAGCCGGGGTTGCAGCTGGTCCAGCCGGAGTTCTTCAATCAGATGACCACCATGCACGGTCTGATCATGGTCTTCGGCGCCGTCATGCCGGCCTTTGTCGGTCTGGCCAACTGGATGATCCCGCTGCAGATCGGCGCGCCGGACATGGCGCTGCCGCGATTGAACAACTTCAGTTTCTGGCTGTTGCCCATTGCCTTCTCCATGTTGCTGGCGACCCTGATCATGCCGGGGGGCGCGCCCAACTTCGGCTGGACTTTCTATGCGCCGCTGTCGACCACCTATGCGCCGCCGTCCACGACCTTCTTCATCTTTTCCCTGCACCTGGCGGGTATCAGCTCGATTCTCGGTGCCATCAACATCATCGCCACCATTCTCAATCTGCGCACGCCCGGCATGCGCATGATGGACATGCCGTTGTTCGTCTGGACCTGGCTGATCACCGCCTTCCTGCTGATTGCGGTGATGCCGGTGCTGGCCGGAGTGATCACCATGATGTTGCTGGATATCCATTTCGGAACCAGCTTCTTCAATGCGGCGGGTGGCGGTGACCCGGTACTCTTTCAGCACCTGTTCTGGTTCTTCGGCCATCCCGAGGTCTACATCATGATCCTGCCGGCCTTCGGGATCGTTTCGGTGATCCTGCCGACCTTTGCGCGCAAGCCGCTGTTCGGGTATGCCTCGATGGTCTATGCCACGGCCGCCATCGCCATATTGTCCTTTCTGGTATGGGCCCACCACATGTTCGTGGTCGGCCTGCCGCTGGCGGCGGAGCTGTTCTTCATGTACAGCACCATGCTGATTTCGGTGCCCACCGGGGTGAAGGTGTTCAACTGGATCACCACGCTGTTTCGTGGCTCTCTGACGTTCGAACCCCCGATGCTGTTTGCCCTGGCCTTCGTGGTGCTGTTCACCATCGGGGGATTCTCTGGTCTGATGCTGGCCATCTCGCCGGCGGATTTCCAGTATCACGATACCTACTTCGTCGTCGCCCACTTTCACTATGTGCTGGTCCCCGGCGCGGTCTTTGCCATCATGGCGGCCGTCTATTACTGGTTGCCCAAGTGGACCGGTCATTATCCCCACCTGCGTCTCTCGCAGTGGCATTTCTGGTTGTCGGTCATCGGGGTCAATCTGACCTTCTTCCCCATGCATTTCGCCGGTCTGGCAGGCATGCCGCGCCGCATACCGGATTACGCCCTGCAGTTCGCCGATTTCAACATGATCACCAGTATCGGCGGCTTTCTGTTCGGTCTTTCCCAGCTTCTGTTCGTGCTGGTGGTCGTGCTGTGCGTGCGCGGCGGGGAAAAGGCGCCAGCCAAAGCCTGGGAGGGTGCCGAGGATCTCGAGTGGACGGTGGACAGTCCGGCCCCCTTGCATACCTTCGAGACACCGCCGGATTTCTCGCCGCATCGGCATTGAGGGCAGCACACGGAGGCCCGGATGAACAGCCAGTTCCTGGATGACAGACGCAGAGCGGTGAAGCGCACGGTGGCGCGAACCCTGGTGGCACTGGCCGCGATGTGTCTCTTTGCCTTCGCACTGGTGCCCCTCTATGACGTGTTCTGCGAGGTCACCGGGCTGAATGGCAAGACGTCGAGTCAGGCTCAGTCCCTGTCGGCCGAATCCGCGGACCAGAGTCGCCTGGTCACCATGCAGTTCATCACCCGCGGCAGTTCGGGGTTGCCCTGGTCATTGAGCACCGAAACCCGCCAGCTGCGCCTGCATCCCGGGCAGAGTGCGGAAGTGCATTTCACATTCCGGAATCTGGGCGACCGACCCTATGTGGCCAGGGCGGTGCCCAGTGTGTCGCCTTCCGAAGCTTCCGTGCACCTGCGCAAGCTGGCGTGTTTCTGCTTCGAGAACCAGCGTCTGGCAGCCGGCGAGCGCTTCGAGGCGCCACTGGTATTCCAGTTGACGCGTGATCTGCCGGAGGACGTCAAGACAGTGACTCTGGTCTATACCCTCTATGAACAGCGGGTCAGCCTGTCGCGCAGCAGCGCGTCCCAGCGGCCGGGAGGTGAAACATGAGCGGTGGCAGCTATTACGTACCCGCGTCCAGCAAGTGGCCTATTCTGGCGTGTATCGGCCTGGGCGCCATGATGCTCGGCACCGGGCTGGTGCTGGTGTATGGAGGGGCCGGGATGCCGGTCATGCTGGTGGGGCTTGTCGGGGTTCTGCTGGTGATGGCGTTGTGGTTTCGCGATGTGGTCCTGGAGTCGCGTCAGGGGCTTTACGACGACCAGATGGACCGCTCGTTCCGCTGGGGCATGGGCTGGTTCATCTTTTCCGAGGTGATGTTCTTCGCCGCCTTCTTCGGGACTCTCTTCTATGTCCGGACCTTTGCCTTGCCCTGGCTGGACGGTGAAGGGGCCAAGGGGGTGGCGGCCCTGCTGTGGCCGGACTTCAATGCCAGCTGGCCCTTGCTGGAACCGCCGGGAGACGGTGTTCAGGGGCCCTCGGCCACCTTGAGCCCCTGGCATCTGCCACTGGTCAATACGCTCATTCTGGTGGGGTCGAGCATCACCCTGACCGTGGCGCACGAAGGCCTCAAGGAAGGGCACCGGCGGGTGGCACGGCACTGGCTCGGGCTGACCGTGCTGCTGGGCATCTGTTTCATCGCCATTCAGGGGCTCGAGTATCGCGAGGCCTATCTGCATTACGGCATTACCCTGCAGGCCGGTATCTATGGTGCCACCTTCTTCCTGTTGACCGGCTTCCATGGTGCTCACGTGATCATTGGCACCGTGATCCTGATGGTCATGCTGGTCAGGGTGTACCGGGGGCACTTTGCGCCGGACAACCAGTTCGGCTTCGAGGCAGCGGCCTGGTACTGGCATTTCGTGGACGTGGTGTGGATCGGGCTCTTTCTCTTCGTGTATGTCTTCTAGCGCCGCTGTGTCCCAAACAGGCGAAGGTGGCGGGTCAATGCCCCAGGTGACCGGAGTAGAAGCCGTACAGCAACAGGGCCAGCAGCAGGGCCGCCAGCAGCACCCGAAGCTTCAGGGAGATGAGCACACCGCGCGAGCGGCCGCCATCCTTGAGCAGCCAGCCGGCCCCGGCCGCCAGGCTTGCTAGCATGCCGATGAAGACGAGCACGATGAGGATCTTGAGTAACATGGGGAACTCCCGGGAGAGGTGTTGGGCCGCTGGCCGTTGGCGTCGTCGCTTGATGCTGTGGTTCGGCCTCTGGGGGTGTCTGGTGGTGGTCGGCATGCTACTTGGACTATGGCAGTGGGAACGTGCCGGCGACAAGCGAGAGTTGCTGGCGAGCTTTGCATCGGCCCCGAGTCTGGTGTCTCCGCAACAGGCGCCGCCCGAAGGGGCGCGACTGACGCTCAAGGGGGAGTTCCTCGCCGGTCATACACTGTTTCTGGACAACCGCACACATGACGGGCAACTGGGGGTGGCGGCCCTGACGCCCCTGCGAGGCGTGGATGGCCGCTTGTGGCTCGTCGAGCGTGGCTTCCTCGCCACCGGGCCAAGTCGTGACACGCCGCGGGTCGACACCCCCGCGGGCGAGGTGAGGGTAGAGGGTCGCTGGCAGTCGGCCGGCGATTCTCCTCCCTTGTTCGGCCCCAATCGCGAAGGCCTGCGCCTGCAGCGCATCGAACTGGAGGCCTGGCCATCCCTGGGCCGATTTGCCCATGCCGGGTGGCTGCACCAGACCGCCGGTAAAGGGCAGCTGAAAGTCTGGTGGCAGCCCAATGTACTGCCGCCGTCACGTCATCAGGCCTATGCGCTTCAATGGTGGGGCCTGGCCGTGGCGGCGCTGGTGATCATGACCCTCGGCGCGCGCCGACTGAGGGCCGACAGGGAGGTTTCCTGATGTTCAAGGGTCCGGACGCCCGGGGGCGTTTCAAGTTGCTGGCACTCTTCGCGATATTTGCCATGCCGATGGCCATGGCCTGGGCCATGGTCGAATGGCGGCTGTGGATTCCGGATGAACGCACGGCCCATGGCCGTTTGCAAGCCGACCTGCCGATGATGAGCGACTGGCCGCTGAGTGGGACCGACCAGCAGGGCCCTGATGACTGGCTCATGGTCTTCGATTGTCGTGCGCCCTGTGACGCCGAGGCCGACCGCTGGTGGCGCGTGCATCGTGCCCTCGGGCGCGATGCCCATCGTGTCAGTCGTCTGCGTATCGGCGGCGCGCCTGGAGCGTCCTTGCCCGGCGAGAATGTCGTGGGCTGGCAGGCGCGTCCCGACTGGGCTCAGCCGGGCAATCTGTGGCTCCTCGATCCAGAGGGCAGGCCGGTGCTCAGTTATGGCACGGAGGTCGAGACGTCGCATGTGCTGGAGGATATCGAGCGCCTGCTGGAGCTCAATCCTGAGCCACCCATGGCGCGTCGCGATGAAGCCTGAACCTGAACGGAGGGCGAGTGCATGGAAGTCATCGGTCAACAGGGGGCATCGCTGCCGGCCAGGCAGCGCCTATTGTGCTGGTTGAGTCTGCTCGGCATGTGGCTGGCTCTGCTGGTGGTGCTGGTCGGTGCTTGGACGCGACTCGTCGATGCCGGCCTGGGGTGCCCGGACTGGCCGGGCTGCTACGGACACTGGGCGGTGCCGCATGCGGATGTGGCGCAATCGCATACTCCCGGAACGGGGTTCGATGCCGCCAAGGCCTGGATGGAAATGCTGCATCGATACCTGGCAACCCTGCTGGGACTGGTCGTGGTCCTGATGGTCCTGCTGGGCAGACGTCTGAGGAGACTGGCGGGGTATCCGTGGCGCTTGTCCCTCGCTCTGCTGTGTGTCGTGCTGGTTCAGGGGGCCTTTGGTGCCCTGACGGTGACCCTTAAGCTTTGGCCTCAGGTGGTGACCTTGCATCTGCTGGGCGGCCTGGCGGTCGCGGGTCTGTTTCTGTGGCTTCACCTCTGCCTGCGTCGCTCCCCGGGGCCGGGCCCGGCGCCTTCGCGGCCTCGCCGACTGACAGCGTTATGGCGTGTCGCCCTGGGGCTGCTGGTGCTTCAGCTGGCGCTCGGGGGCTGGACATCCAGCAACTATGCCGGTCTTGCCTGCCAGGGATTTCCGGCTTGCAACGCCCAGTGGTGGCCGAGTGTCGATTGGGGTGAGGGGTTTCATCTGACGCAGACCGTCGGGCCGGAGTATCTGCACGGCAAGTTGCATGGTGAAGCCCGCACGGCGATCCAGTTCGCTCATCGCATGGGGGGAGCGGCCTTGCTGTTGAGCCTGGTGGCGCTGGCGATACGCTGTCGACACCATCGCGACATCCGCAACCGGATAGTGGCCATGCTCGGGGCCTGCATCGGTCAGTCCGCACTCGGGGCTTCCAATGTGCTTTTGTGGATGCCGGCCTGGCTGGGGCTCCTGCATACGGCGGGGGCGGCCCTGGTAATGGTGCTCGGGTTGCTCGCTGTATGGCAGTGGCGCCTCACGGCAGAAGCGGCCACCCCAGCTCCGCACGCTCGGCCGCTGATGCCGCTGGGGCAGGACACCAGGGAGCCGTGGGGAGGTAGAAGGATACACCATGGCTGATGCTGGATGGGCGGATCGATTCCTGCGCTTGTGTTCTGGTCGGCGATAGGCGCGGTTCGGCCATCTTTGGTCAGGTCAGTGCGGAGGGGGTAGAATGTGATGCCACATGCGTTTTCCGTTGAAGCGAGACATGATTCATGACGAATACCACCGCACTGGTCCTCTTGGGCCTTGCCCTGGCGGCCGTCGCCGTACTGGGTGGCTATGCCGTGAAATTGTGGCGTGAGGTGCGTCGACGAGAAGCCTTTCGCCAGGACGAGTTGCGCCGTGCGCACGACAATTGCGTGGAAAATCTCGAGATGGTCGCCACTGCCTTGCAGCAGGGGCAGGTGGATATTACCGAAGGTGCCTGGCGCTGCAAGACGCTGCTGGACATCCTCGACAGTTCCCTGTCCTCGCGCCCCGAATTTGCCGCGTTCACCGAAGTTCACGAGCGTACCCGGCATCTGCACACCCACTCCGCTCGCCATGCATTGACGCCCAAGGAACGCTTCCGGGAGGATCGGGAGCGCTGGAAGGTGGAGAAAGAGTGGCGCGATGCCGTCATGGAGTCCGCCGCCAGGGTAGTCGCTTGCCGAGGGCACTGGCCGAATACCTTGCAGTGAATTGAATGACCTCGGCAAAACAATCTATTACACTTGTATCTGCGTTTTGCGATTGAAAGGTGGCTCGGTCTCCTGCAAGCTGCCAACTGCGACGACGTAGATGGCTAGTAAACGGATGGAGTCACAGTCATCTGTATGTTTGGCTGGTCGAGAGGGCATTTTCATGCTTTCTTGTCCTTTGAGGAAAGAGTTGATCGTCCTCGGTTAGCCATACCAACGAACTGGCTGGATGGCTAAGCCTTTGCTGGCCCAGCTAGATTTGTGTCAAGAAGGAGTCTTACATGAAAAAATCAACGACTGGCTTGTTGCTAGGTTCCGCTCTGGTTGTCGGCCTCTCCGGCTGCGCCAGCTCCGCTTCTCAATCCTCCGGCATGGGCGACAGCTCTGCTTCCGATCGTGCCTGGTACAAGCATCCTGCCGTGTGCAGCGTTGCTGGTGGCCTGATCGGTGGCGGTATCGGTTATGCGTCCATGGATGAAGACGACGAAGACACCGGCGCTTATGTCGGTAGTACCGTCGGTGCAACTGCTGCCGCGCTGCTGTGTGCCGAGCCCAACAAGGGCAAAGCGCCGGTAGGCGACAGCGATGGTGACGGCGTGCCGGACGACCAGGACGAGTGCCCGGGAACTCCGGCTGGCGTTGCCGTCGATGCAGTGGGTTGCCCGCTGGACTCCGATGGTGACGGCGTGCCGGACTATCAGGACCAGTGCCCGGGTACTCCGGCCGGTGCCGAGGTCAATGCCCTGGGCTGCGTCGAAGACCTGGTGCTGCAGGACGTCAACTTCGAGTTCGACTCCGCGCAGCTGACCATGGGTGCCGAGTCCGTGCTGAGCGACGTGGCTTCCAAGCTGCGCAGCAACGAAAACGTTCGTGTGCGTATCGAAGGCCACACCGACTCCGTCGGTCCGGCCAGCTACAACGAAGACCTGTCCCAGCGTCGTGCCGACTCCGTGGCTGACTATCTGTCCAGCCAGGGTGTCGCCGCCAATCGCATGAAGACCATCGGCTATGGTGAGCAACAGCCGGTTGCGACCAACGAGACCGATGCCGGTCGTGCCGAGAACCGTCGTGTCGAGCTGGGCGAGTGGCAGCAGTGATCCACGGCTGAGCCGTCCCCATCTGGCTCGGCCACTGGCCGAGTCATTTGACGACGAACAAAGGCGCCTGCGGGCGCCTTTTTTGTGCAGTCTTGCGTCATGGCGCCGACCCTGGGGCGTCTGGTAGGCTGTTGTACCTTCTCACAGAGCTTTCAGGTAACTCACCATCGCGACACGTGATCCCTGGTATGGATCACCACTGCGCTCAAGGAATCGTTTCAACATGCCCATCGTCACTCTTCCGGACGGCAGTCAGAGGTCCTTCGACGAACCCCTTTCCATCATGCAACTGGCCGAGAGCATCGGAACTGGATTGGCCAAGGCGTGTATCGCCGGTCGTATCGATGGCCAGCTGGTGGATGCCGCCGATGTCATCACCCAGGATGCCAGTGCCGCCATCATCACGGCGCGTGATCCCGAAGGGCTCGAGATCATCCGCCACACCTGTGCTCACCTGGTCGGTCATGCCGTCAAGCAATTGTATCCCGACGCCAGGATGGCCATCGGGCCGGTGATCGATGACGGCTTCTATTATGATATCGATTTCGGGCGTTCCGTGACGCCAGACGATCTCGAGGCCATCGAAGCCCGCATGGTGGCGCTGATCGACTCCGGCTACGATGTCGTTCGCGAATACGTCGAGCGTGACAAGGCCATGGCAACCTTCCAGCAACGTGACGAGACGTACAAGCAGGAGCTGGTGGCGGAAATTCCCGAAGGCGAGACCATTCGTCTCTATCACCATCAGGAATACATCGACATGTGTCGGGGGCCGCACGTCCCCAACACGCGTCACCTCAAGGCGTTCAAGCTGACCAAGCTGGCCGGCGCCTACTGGCGTGGCGACGCCGAACGTCCCATGTTGACCCGTATCTATGGCACGGCCTGGGGCGACAAGAAGCAGCTCAAGGCATATCTCAAGCGACTCGAGGAAGCCGAAAAGCGCGACCATCGCAAGCTCGCCAGGAAGATGGATCTGTTTCATCTGCAGGAAGAAGCGCCGGGAATGGTCTTCTGGCACCCCAATGGGTGGACCATCTATCAGGCGCTCGAGCAGTACATGCGCCAGCTGCAGATCGACAATGGCTATCAGGAGATCAAGACGCCCCAGGTGGTCGATCTCTCGCTGTGGAAGGCATCCGGCCACTGGGGACACTACAGTGACCTGATGTTCACCACCGAGTCGGAAAAACGCGAGTATGCCGTCAAGCCGATGAATTGCCCCTGTCACGTTCAGGTGTTCAATCAGGGCCTGAAGAGCTACCGTGACCTGCCGTTGCGTCTCGCCGAATTCGGCAGTTGCCACCGCAACGAGCCGTCCGGCTCGCTGCACGGCCTGATGCGGGTGCGCAGCTTCACGCAGGACGACGCGCACATCTTCTGCACCGAAGGGCAGATTCAGTCGGAAGCCGAGGCCTTCATCGCCCTGACGCTGAAAGCCTACAAGGATCTGGGGTTCGAAGACGTCGAGCTCAAGCTGTCCACGCGCCCCGAAGGCTTCATGGGTGAGCCGGCCCTCTGGGATCGTGCCGAGGCGGGTCTCGAGGCGGCGCTCGACACGACCGGGCTCGATTGGGAGCTGCAACCGGGCGAGGGCGCCTTCTATGGCCCCAAGATCGAGTTCTCGCTGCGCGACTGCCTGAATCGTGTCTGGCAGTGCGGTACCCTGCAGTTGGACTTCAATCTGCCGGGTCGCCTGGGCGCGCAATTCGTTGATGAGGATGGCGAGCGCAAGACGCCGGTCATGCTGCATCGGGCGATTCTTGGCTCCTTCGAGCGCTTCCTTGGTATACTGATCGAGCAGTACGCAGGTGCCATGCCGCTATGGCTGGCTCCTCAACAGGCGGTGATCCTGAACATCACCGATTCACAGCGCGATTATGTCACTTCTCTGGAGCGCCGTTTGCAGAAAATGGGGCTGCGAGTCAAGGCAGACTTGAGGAATGAGAAGATCGGCTTTAAAATCCGCGAGCATACGTTGCAGAAGGTCCCCTATCTCCTGGTGGTGGGAGATAAGGAAGTCGAAGCCGACTCGGTAGCTGTTCGCTCGCGAAGTGGCGAGGATCTCGGCACCATGACGGTGGATACCTTCATCGACCGCGTACAGGCCGAGCGGTGCTAGCGACATCTTCCAAGACAGAAGTGGAGGCGGAACCATCAAGAGAAGCAACCCTAGAGGACGCCCGCAGGAAAAGCGTCCGCCGATGAACGAGCGAATCACCGACGAACAGGTACGCCTGATCGACAACGACGGCGAACAGCTGGGCATCATGCCCACGCGCGATGCGCTGGAGCGTGCCGAAGCGGCTGGTTTGGATCTCGTGCAGATTTCCAATGCCGATCCGATCGTCTGCAAGATCATGGATTACGGCAAGTTCGTCTTCGAGCAGAAGAAGCAGAAGGCGGCTCAGAAGAAGAAGCAGAAGCAGATCCAGGTCAAGGAAGTCAAATTCCGGCCTGGCACCGACGAGGGTGACTATCAGGTCAAGCTGAAGAACCTGACACGATTCCTCGAAGGTGGCGACAAGGGCAAGGTCACCTTGCGCTTCCGTGGTCGCGAGATGGCCCACCAGGACATCGGTCGCAAGCTCATGGAACGCATTGCCGCCGATCTCGAAGAGATCGGCACTGTCGAATCCTTCCCCAAGATGGAAGGTCGACAGATGATCATGATCATTGCCCCCAAGAAGAAGTGATTCGGCGGCCAGTCAAACGGTTGGCGAGCCCTTGAGGCTCGTCTTCGGCCCCGGGTTTTCTTAACAATCTCGAGCGGAGTTCATCTCATGCCGAAAATCAAAGGCAACAGCGGCGCAGCCAAGCGCTTCAAGAAGACGGCCAACGGCTTCAAGCACAAGCAGTCGTTTCGTAGCCACATCCTGACCAAGAAGTCGACCAAGCGTAAGCGTCATCTGCGCGGTATGAAGCAGATCCACGACGCCGACAAGCCGCTCGTGCAGCGCATGCTGCCGAACCTGTAACCCTTGGTTGCCAACTTTCAACGTCAGGAGTAAGCCATGACTCGTGTCAAGCGTGGTGTCGTCGCGCGTCGTCGTCACAAGAAGATCCTCAAGCAGGCCAAGGGCTATTACGGTGCCCGTTCGCGCGTCTTCCGCGTCGCCAAACAGGCCGTGATCAAGGCCGGTCAGTATGCCTATCGTGACCGTCGCCAGCGCAAGCGTCAGTTCCGTGCCCTGTGGATCCAGCGCATCAACGCCGGTGCTCGTCAGCACGGCCTGTCCTACAGCCGTTTTGTCGGTGGTCTGAAAAAGGCCGGGATCGAGATCGACCGCAAGGTGCTGGCCGACCTGGCCGTCAACGAGAAGGCAGCCTTTGCTGCCATCGTCGAGAAGGCCAAGGCTGCCCAGTAAAGAGGGTCGAGAGGGTGCGCGAGCTGACACGCTCAGCACCGCCCCGATGATCGTCACAGGGGAAGAGCAGCCGCTCTTCCCCTGTTTTTTTGCATGTCACACCCGGCAGCGATGAGCCCCACCATGTGTCGCCTGGAAGCTGCCGCCCTGCCGGGTCCAAGATATGGAGCATCAACGGATGGACCACCTTCCCAAATTGGTCGCCGAGGCCCGCGACGCCATTCAGGCCGCCGACACGATGACGGCGCTGGAGGAACTGCGTGTCCACTACCTCGGCAAGAAGGGCGAGATCACCGCGCTGCTCAAGGGGCTTGGCCAGTTGCCCGCGGACGAACGCCCGGCCGCAGGGGAGCGAATCAATCAGGCCAAGCAGGCGCTGGCCGCCGAACTCGATGAGCGCAAGCAGACGCTCGAGAAGGCCGCGCTGGAAGCCCGTCTGAGCGCGGAACAAGTCGATGTCACGCTGCCGGGGCGTGGCCAGCCCGGGGGTGGACTGCACCCGGTCACGCGGACCCTGGAGCGCATCGAGGGGCTCTTTACGCACGTCGGTTATGATGTGGCGGTCGGGCCGGAAATCGAGGATGACTACCACAACTTCGAAGCCCTCAATATTCCGGCGCATCACCCGGCCCGGGGCATGGCCGATACGTTCTATTTCGATGCCAGCCGCCTGCTGCGCACGCATACCTCGCCGGTGCAGGTGCGGACCATGAAAAGTGGCGAGCCCCCCATTCGTATCGTCTGTCCCGGCCGCGTCTACCGCAGTGATTCCGACCTGACCCATACCCCGATGTTTCATCAGGTAGAAGGCCTGCTGGTCGACGAGGACGTGCGCTTCTCGGATCTCAAGGGCACCATCCAGGATTTCCTGCACGCCTTTTTCGAGCGGGAGGATCTGGCCGTGCGTTTCCGTCCCTCCTATTTTCCGTTTACCGAGCCATCCGCCGAGGTCGATATAGAGTGCGTGATGTGCGATGGCAACGGTTGCCGGGTCTGTTCCCAGAGCGGCTGGCTGGAAGTCATGGGCTGCGGCATGGTGCACCCTGAAGTGTTCCGGCATTCGGGCATCGACAGTGAACGTTACACCGGCTTTGCCTTTGGCATGGGCGCCGAGCGCCTGGCCATGCTGCGCTATGGCGTGAATGATCTGCGGCTGTTCTTCGACAACGATCTGCGCTTCCTGCAGCAGTTCGCCTGATTGTCACCAACACACAGCCAGGGAGCATTGTCGACGGCCCGTCTGCGCGTCGCCGACGGCGATACTCCTGGAGAGCACAGCGATAGGATTTGTCATGAAATTTTCCGAACAGTGGCTGCGTGAATGGGTCTCTCCGGCACTGACGACCCAGGAACTGGCCGATCAAGTCACCATGGCCGGCCTCGAAGTCGATGGCATCGAGCCCGTGGCCGCCGCCTTCCATGGCGTGGTGGTCGCCGAGGTGGTCGAGCTGGCGTCGCATCCCGATGCCGACAAGCTCAGCGTGTGCCAGGTGGATGATGGCGTCGAGCGCCTGCAGGTCGTCTGCGGCGCTCCCAATGTCGCCTCGGGCCAGAAGATTGCCTTCGCGCGCGTCGGTGCCGTGCTGCCGTCCGAGGATGGCAAGGGCTTCACGATCAAGCAGGCCAAACTGCGTGGCGTCGAATCGCGGGGCATGGTCTGTTCTGCCTCCGAACTGGGACTCGACAGCGAAACATCCGCGGGCATTCTGGTGCTGCCCGCTGCGGCACCGGTCGGCGACGATCTTCGGGACTACTTGTTGCTCGACGACAGCACCATCGAGGTCGATCTGACGCCCAACCGGGGCGACTGCCTGAGCGTACAGGGCATGGCGCGCGAGGTCGGCGTGCTCAATCGTCTGCCGATTCAGGCACCGGATCTCGAGGCCGTGCCTGCCGAGCACGACGAGACCTTCACGGTACGCATCGAGGATGGAGACGGCTGTCCGCGTTATCTGGGACGTGTCATCAAGGACGTCGATGTCACCGCCGAGACGCCGTTGTGGATGGCCGAGCGGCTGCGTCGCGGCGGTGTCCGGACCATCGATCCCGTGGTCGACATCACCAACTACGTGATGCTCGAGCTCGGGCAACCCCTGCACGCCTTCGACCGTGACAACCTGAGTGATGCCATTGAGGTGCGTCGTGCGCGACAGGGCGAATCCCTGGTGCTGCTCGACGGTCAGAGCGTCGAATTGAGCCAGGACACCTTGCTCATCGCCGATAGCAGCGGCCCTCTGGCGATCGCCGGGGTCATGGGCGGCGAGCACTCGGGCGTCAGCACCGATACCCGCGATATCTTTCTCGAGGCAGCCCATTTCTCACCCTTGGCCGTCGCCGGTCAGGCGCGTAACTATGGTCTGCACACCGATGCGTCGCACCGCTTCGAGCGCGGCGTCGACCCCGAACTGGTCCGCCAGGCCGCCGAACGCGCCACTGCATTGTTGCGGGACATCACCGGTGGTCGGCCCGGGCCGCTGACCGAGGTCTCGGCGACTGCATCGGGCAGTGCCCCGCACGAAGCCGTGGTGTTGCGCCGTTCGCGCCTCGATCAGGCCCTCGACAAGGTCCTGGCCGATGACGAGGTCAGCGAAATTCTCGAAAGGCTGGGCATGACGGTGGTCGAAGTCGAGCAGGGCTGGCGGGCCGGTATTCCCAGCTGGCGTTTCGATATCGCCATCGAGGAAGACCTGATCGAGGAAGTCGCGCGTATCCATGGCTACAACCGCTTGCCGGCGCGTCATCCGCGTGCGCACCTGGGCCCGCGTCCGGACAACGAGGCGCGTCGCCCGCTGGCCGCGTTGCGCAACCGCATGGTATCGCGTGGCTACTTCGAGGCCGTGACCTACAGCTTCGTTGCCCCCGAGCTGCAGCAGACGCTGCTGCCGGGAGCCGAGTCCCCGGAACTCGCCAACCCCATCTCCAGTGATCTCTCGGTGATGCGGGCGAGTCTCTTCCCCGGCCTGATTCGTGCCCTCGAACACAATCTCAACCGTCAGCAGTCGCGTGTGCGCCTGTTCGAGACCGGTCTGGTGTTTCGCGGCAAGCTCGATGAGCTGGAGCAGATTCCCATGCTCGGAGCCCTGGTCTGTGGCTCCCGTGAACCCGAAGGCTGGAGCAGTGGCAACCAGGATGTCGACTTCTTCGACCTCAAGGGCGATCTGGAAAGCTTGATCGCTCTGGGGGACGATGCCGCTGCCTGGTCCTTCGAAGCGGCCACTCATCCATCACTTCATCCGGGCCAGTCGGCGCGTGTTCTGCGGCAGGGGAAGGAAGTCGGCTGGATCGGCAAGCTGCATCCGGCCGTGCGGGCGCAACTGGGCCTCAAGACCGAAGCGCTGCTGTTCGAAGTGCAGATCGATGCCCTGAGTCAGGGGCATATCCCGGCCTTCAAGCCACTGTCTCGTTACCCGGAAGTGCGCCGGGACCTGGCTTTCCTGGTCGATGCCGGTCAGCCGGTTCAGGCACTGCTGGATATCCTCCATGCTCAGGCCGGGGAATGGCTGGTGGACGCGCATCTCTTCGACGTCTATCAGGGCAAGGGAGTCCCCGAAGGGCGCAAGAGTATCGCCCTGGGCTTGACCTGGCAGCATCCTTCGCGCACGCTTAATGACGATGAAATCAACCAGTTGGTCGATTCCATAGTCGAAGCGTCGCGTTCGAACCTCGGGGCCGAGCTGCGTGGCTGACTCTTGCGAAGCGACTCTCGGTGTTGGCACCGGATCGATCGACAAAGCGTGAGGAAAGCGGCATGGGGGCGTTGACCAAGGCTGAACTGGCGGAACACTTGCACACTGAACTCGGTCTCTCCAAGCGTGAGGCCAAGTCCATGGTGGAGTCCTTCTTCGAGGAGATTCGCGGTTGCCTGCGCGAGAACGAGCAGGTCAAGTTGTCGGGGTTCGGCAATTTCGACCTGCGCGACAAGCGTGAACGGCCGGGCCGCAATCCCAAGACGGGAGAGGAGATACCGATTTCCGCCCGACGCGTCGTCACCTTCCGTCCGGGCCAGAAGCTCAAGACCCAGGTAGAGGCCTATACCGGCGACAGTGGTTGATCGGCCCGGCCTTCCGGCCCCGGCAACATGCGCCACCCTGCGTTCGCGCCGGGTGGCGCTTTGCGTTTGGCTGGCGGCATCCCGTCATGCACGAGCAGGGCGGCGTGCGGCGCAAGGCTTCAGATGTTAGCATCGTGCTGAACTTTTCAGTGAAAAATCATGACATGCCGAAACTCAAGATTTTCGTGGGAACCGTCTACGGCGGTTCACTGGACGTCGCCGAGCAGGTTGCGCCCTTGTTCGAGCAGGCGGGTTACGAGGTAGCGATCTTCGATCAGCCGACGCTGAACGACCTGATCGAATCACCGACCGACCTGGCACTCTTCTGTACCTCGAGCACGGGGAGCGGGGACTTCCCGGGCAACCTGGTGGCCTTCGTGCGTGATCTCCAGGCCAAGAGTCCGGGCCTCGCCGGCCTGCGCTATGGCCTGATTGCGCTGGGCGACAGCTCCTACGTGGATTCCTACTGCGGTGCCGGTCGTCACCTCGACGAGCTGCTGCAGGAGCAGGGCGCCCAGCGATTGGGCGAGCGACTCGAGATCGATGCCATGGAAACCTTCATGGCCGACGACGAGGCCTTGCCCTGGGTCGATGAGTGGATCGAGTCCCAGCAGCTCAAGGTTGCCTGACCATGCACGCCTCATCCGCGCGGTGCAGCCTGCTGGTCGGCCTCCTGGTGCTGATGCTGGCCAGTGCGCCGCGTTATTATCTGGACGGTCACGACACCCACCTGATCATGCTGTCGTTCGGCGGCATCGCCGTGGCCGCCCTGGCATTCTTCCACTGGTGGCAGCTGGCGAGTGAGTGGCGTGCCAATCTGAAGGTACTGATCCGGCGACTCGCGGCCCTGATGATCGGCGGTATCGTCATCATGGGCCTGTGGCACGCGCTCTTCGGCGCCTGGAGCGGCTGGCCCCTGCTGCTCTCCCACGGCGCCACCCTGGGCTTGCTGCTTCACGCCCTGGGGTTGTGGTGGAAACCCCCGGCTGCGCCGGGAGCTTGAAGCCATAAGCTTGAAGCTGGAAGAAAAAACCACCCGGGCTGCGCCCGGAGCTGGAAGATCGTCCGCTTCGCGGCCGTAAGCTTGAAGCTGGAAGAAAAACCCTTGACTCAGGGGCTTTGGGGATCATGCTGCCTTCCAGCTTCCAGCTTCCAGCTTCCAGCTTCCAGCTTCCAGCTTCCAGCTTCCAGCTTCCAGCTTCCAGCTTCCAGCTTCCAGCTTCCAGCTTCCAGCTTCCAGCTTCCAGCTTCCAGCTGGTCAGCCCAACGTATAACAGGGCTCGTATTCGCCGGCGAGCTTCATGCGTCCCTGGGCGACGAAGGATGTCAGCAACTCGTCCAGGCGTGCCATCAGCTGCGGTTCGGCGTTGAGGCGGAAGGGGCCGTGGGACTCGATGCGGCGGATGCCGCGCTCCTTGACGTTGCCGGCGACGATCCCCGAGAAGGCGCGGCGCAGATTGGCCGCGAGTTCGTGAACCGGTTGCTCGCGATGCAGGGCGAGGGCGGCCATGGAAGCGTGGTCCGGCTCGAAGGGTTCCTGGAAGTCGCGGTCGACATTGAGACGCCAGTTGAAGTAGAAGGCATCCTGCCGGTTGCGGCGATAGGCGGTGACATCATTGATGCCCGCCCGCATGGTGCGCGCGACCTCCACCGGGTCGTCGATGATGATGCGATACAGGTTGCGCACGGATTCGCCGAGGGTATAGACGAGAAACTCGTCGATGCGTTTGAAGTAATCCGCGGAATCGGCCGGACCGGTGAAAATCACGGGCAACTCCATGTCGTCGTTGTCCGGATGCAGCAGGATGCCCAGCAGGTAGAGGATCTCCTCGGCCGTGCCGACACCGCCGGGAAAGACGATGATGCCGTGGCCCAGGCGCACGAAGGCTTCCAGGCGCTTCTCGATGTCCGGCATCACCACCAGCTCGTTGACGATCGGATTGGGAGCCTCGGCGGCAATGATGCCGGGCTCCGAGACGCCCAGGTAGCGTCCCTCGCTGCGACGCTGCTTGGCATGCGCCACATTGGCACCCTTCATCGGCCCCTTCATGGCACCTGGACCACAGCCGGTACAGATGTCCAGCTCGCGCAGCCCCAGGTGGTAGCCCACGTGCTTGGTGTAATCATACTCTTCGCGCGAGATCGAGTGGCCGCCCCAGCAGACCACCAGGCTGGGGTCACTGCTGGGCTTGAGGGTGCCGGCCTTGCGCAGTATGTGGAAGACCGCATTGGTGGTGCCTTCGGCCGTGGCGAGGTCGAACCGCTGGCGGGTCTGGATCTCGTTGTAGACATAGACGATATCCCTCAGCACCGATGACAGGTGTTCGCGAATACCGCGAATCATGCGACCGTCGACGAATGCCTCGGCAGGCGCATTCGAGAGCTGCAGGCGCACACCACGGTCCTGCTGGATGACCTCGATATCGAAATCCGGGTAGGTCTCCATCAGGGCCAGGCCGTCATCGGTCGGGTTGCCCGAGTTCAATACGGCCAGGGCACAGCTGCGCAGCAGGTCATGGAGGCCGCTGCGCGAGGTATCGTGCAGGCGATTGACCTCTTGCTGAGAGAGAATTTCCAGGCTGCCTTCCGGCGAAATGGTACTGGAGATGGTATCGGCCATGCAGGGCTTCCGTGTCGCAGAACAAAAGGGCTGTCGATTCGCTCGGTGCCGAGTCGTCATCGCCGGACTCGATCGAAGCGAGAGTTTTCGATGCTACCACGGCCCCCTGGCCTGTGCAGCGCTGCGGCGATCGCGTCGAGCTGATAGAATCCCCATAAAGCCGGATTCCTGTACAGCGATGTCATGCGCCATGTTCAATGCCCAATACTTCCGCACTTTCATCACGCTGGTCGAGACCGGTAGTTTCACGCGTACCGCGCGCCGGCTGGAAATGACCCAACCGGGGGTCAGTCAGCATGTTCGCAAGCTCGAGCAGTATCTGGGGCGCTCCCTGCTGGAGCGGCAGGGCCGGCGTTTCGCATTGACCGAGGCGGGGCGCCGGGCCTATGACTATGCCCTCAAGCTGTTCGCCGAGCATGAGCAGTTCCGTCACTCCCTGGATGACGAAAGCCTGGACAGCGGCGAATGCCGGCTGGCCTCACCGGGCAGCGTCGGCCTGATGCTGTACCCGTTCATTCTCGGTCAGCAGCAGATGTATACCGGCCTGACGGTGAGCTACAGCTTCGCCTTCAACAACGAGATCGTCTCCGATGTCATTGCCGGTCGCCATGACCTGGGCATCGTCACCGAAGCGGTGCGCCATCCGGACATCGATTGCGTGCACTGGCACCAGGAGCCGCTGTGCCTGGTGGTGCCGGCCGACTTTGCCGGCAGCGGGCTCACCGACCTGATGGGCATCGGCTTCATCGCCTATGCCGACGGGGTCTATCACGCGGATAGCCTGCTGCGCGGCAACTTTCCCGACGAATTCCGCTCCATGAGCCACTTCCCGCGTCAGGGCTTCACCAACGAGGTCTCCATGGTACTGGATGCGGTGGCGCGTGGCCTGGGGTTCACTGTGGTCTCGCGGCTGGTACTCGAAACCTCGCCCTGGCGTCGCCAGGTCAAGGAGTTTCCGTTGGCGCAGTCGGTGGACGAGAGCCTCTACCTGGTAACGCGACGCGGCAGTCGCATGCCCAGACGTTATACGCGATTGCTCGATGCCTTCCGTGAACATCGCCATCAGGAACGCTACGGTCACGGCTGAAGGCTGCCTGGCCCCGACAGACGGGGCCAGGCGGGAGGGTGGCGTTCAGTCCCGGTAGGCGTCGATGCTCGGGCAGGAGCAGATCAACTGGCGGTCCCCCTGCACATTGTCCACGCGATTGACCGACGGCCAGTACTTGGCGGCCTTGACCGCGGTGGTGGGGAAGGCGCCGATTTCCCGGGAGTAGGGGCGATCCCAGTGGTCCTGCATGATGTCGGTCATGGTGTGCGGTGCCTTGACCAGGGGATTGTTGTCGGCCGGCCACTCGCCGGATTCGACGCGCGCGATTTCCTCGCGGATATGGATCATGGCGTCGCAGAAGCGGTCCAGCTCATAACGCGACTCGGACTCCGTCGGCTCGATCATCAGGGTGCCGGGCACCGGGAACGACATGGTCGGCGCATGGAAACCATAGTCCATGAGACGCTTGGCGATATCCTCTTCGCTGATGCCCGAGCTGTTCTTGAGCGGGCGAATGTCGATGATGCATTCATGGGCCACCTGGCCGTTGGCCCCCTTGTAGAGCACCGGATAGTGCGCCGACAGCCGACCGGCGATGTAGTTGGCGCCCAGGATGGCCAGCTGCGTGGCTTCGCGCAGCCCCCGGGCGCCCATCATCTTGATGTAGGCCCAGGAGATCGGCAGGATCGAGGCGCTGCCGAAGGGCGCGGCGGCGACAGCCCCGGCGTCGGCTGCCACGCCCTCCAGGCTGCGCACGCAGTGGTTGGGGACATGGGCCGCCAGGTGCGCCTTGACGCCGATCGGCCCCATGCCGGGACCACCACCCCCATGCGGGATGCAGAAGGTCTTGTGCAGGTTGAGGTGGGAGACGTCACCGCCGAAATCCCCGGGGCGTGCCAGCCCCACCTGGGCATTCATGTTGGCGCCATCGATGTAGACCTGGCCGCCATGCTGGTGAACGATCTCGCAGGCCTCCTGGATGCCTTCCTCGAAGACACCATGGGTCGAGGGGTAGGTCAGCATGATCGCCGAGAGGTCGTCGCCATGCGTCTCGGCCTTGTGGCGCAGGTCGGCCAGATCGATGTTGCCATTGTCGTCGCACTCGACGACCACCACCTTCATGTGTGCCATGGCCGCGGAGGCCGGGTTGGTGCCGTGGGCCGAGCTGGGAATCAGGCAGACATGACGCTGGCCTTCCCCCTCGGCCTGTTGATAGCGACGAATGGCGATCAGGCCCGCATACTCCCCCTGGGCCCCGGAGTTGGGCTGCATGGCGATGTGGTCATAGCCGGTGATTTCCTCGAGAAAGGCCGCCAGCTCGCCGATGATCTGCTTGTAGCCGGCCACCTGGTCCTGGGGCGCGAAGGGATGAATGCGCGCCAGTTCGGGCCAGGTGATGGGCATCATCTCCGCCGTGGCATTGAGCTTCATGGTGCATGAGCCCAGCGGGATCATCGCATGCGCCAGTGACAGATCCTTGTTTTCCAGACGCTTCAGGTAGCGCAGCATCTCGGTTTCGCTGTGATAACGCTGGAAGGTCGGGTGGGTCAGAAAGTCGGAGTCGCGCTCACAGGCTGCCGGGATGCCGGCAAGGCCCTGGTTGACGACGGCCTCGTCGAGCACGGCAACGGCCAGCCCGTGTTCTTCGCCGAGCAGTACATCGAAGAGTTCGGCGACATCGTGGGCGGTGGTGGTCTGGTCGAGGCTGAGCCCGACATCGCCATCGGCGAAGTAGCGCAGGTTGACATCCTGCGCCATGGCGCGCCCGTGAATCTTGCCGGCATCCACGCCGGTGAGGCGAAGGGTGTCGAACCAGCTGTCATGGACCAGCTTGACCCCCGCCTGTGCGAGGCCGGTAGCGAGGATGGTGGTCAGGCGATGAATGCGCCCGGCGATGGTGCGCAGGCCCTCTGCGCCGTGGTAGACGGCATAGAAGCCGGCGATATTGGCCAGCAGCGCCTGGGCGGTGCAGATGTTGGAGGTCGCCTTCTCGCGCCGAATATGCTGCTCGCGGGTCTGCATGGCCATGCGCAAGGCGGTGTGACCGTATTCGTCCCGCGACACGCCGATGATACGCCCGGGAATCGAGCGTTTGAGCTTGTCGGTGGTGGCAAAGAAGGCCGCATGCGGCCCACCGAAACCCATGGGTACCCCGAACCGCTGAGCCGAGCCGACTACCATGTCGGCGCCCATGGCCCCCGGTTCCTTGAGCAGCACCAGCGACATGATATCGGCGCTCACGCAGGTCATGATGCCGGCCTGCCCGGCGGCGTCGATCAGCGGCGTCAGGTCATGCACGCGGCCGCTCTCGCCGGGGTATTGCAGCAAGGCACCGAACACCTCGTGCTCGGTAACCTCGGCGGCCGGGCCCACCACCAGTTCGAAGCCGAAGTAGTGAGCCCGCGTGCGCACCACGTCCAGGGTCTGCGGGAAGACATCCTCGGCGACGAAGAAGGCATTCGATTTTGCCTTCTTGTTGGCGCGGCGACACAGGGCCATGGCTTCCGCCGCCGCAGTGGCTTCGTCGAGCAGCGAGGCATTGGCCAGGCTCATGCCGGTCAGATCCATGACCATCTGCTGAAAGTTCAGCAGTCCCTCGAGGCGCCCCTGGGAAATCTCGGGCTGGTAGGGCGTGTAGGCGGTGTACCAGCCGGGGTTTTCCAACACATTGCGCTGGATGACGGCGGGCAGCAGGGTATCGTAATAGCCTTGTCCGATATAACTCTTGGCGACCCGGTTCTGGCGTGCCAGGCGATAAAGGTAGTCGAGGGCCTCGGCTTCGCTGCGCGGTGGGTCGAGGTCCAGCTCGCGCCCCAGGCGTATACCCGCCGGGACAGTGCGATCGATCAGACTGTCCATGCTGTCGATTTCCAGACTTTCCAGCATGGCGGCGATGTCGTCTGCATCGGGGCCATTGTGGCGCTGGAGAAAGGCATCGTGATTGGCCAGCTGGGCCAGGCGGCGATTGTCGAAAGCCATGACATACCTTTTGTGACGTCCGGCACGCGAGCCGTGGCCTCGGGTACCGGTGACGAGAGGAGGGCAGGCCCGGTCGTCTACCGGGCTGCAGGGAAAGCGACTTATTCTTCGGCGGCGGCGATGGCCTGATAGGCATCGGCGTCGAGCAGGTCCTCGAGCTCGGCTGCGTCCTCGAGGCGCAGCTTCATGATCCAGGCATCTTCATAGGGCGACTCATTGATCGACTCCGGAGCATCCTCCAGCGACTCGTTGACCGCCACGACTTCACCGGAGACCGGCGCATACAGATCGGAGGCGGCCTTTACCGATTCGACCACGCCGAATTCGTCACCCTTGGCCAGCGAGGCCCCCACTTCGGGCAGTTCGACGAAGACGACGTCGCCCAGGGATTGCTGGGCATGATCGGTGACGCCGATGGTCACGGTGCCATCACCATTATCCAGGATCCATTCATGGCTGTCGGCGTAGCGTAGATTGGCAGGGATAGCGCTCATGCTGGTTTCCTATATGAAATATGTTGATTGAGTTGCTGCAGATCCTAACGCCATCTCGGCCGTTTGGCGAGCCTGAAGGCGTTCGAGGGTGGCTGGATATCCTCTTTTACTGCCCATCATAGAAAACCCCGCGGGAATTGCCTATGCAAAAGGGCGGAAGAATTTGTCGTTGCGGGTCGAAGCGACTCAGGGGAGTGGCGTGGTGTCGGCCAGGCCCTGGCTGGTTGCCGGAAGCTCGCGCGCCTCGGGGTCATGAGGCTTGTCGACGGGGCAGGGGCTGGCTTAGAGTACATGCTGTTTCTTATAGGAAACACCGGTCTCGGCGGCATGCACACTGCGCCGATGGCGAGATCAGGACGATGCGGTGCTCAGAAGGTCAGTGGCTATACTTTGTCCTGTCTGGATGCAGAATCCCGATATTTTCCCATACGGGGCTGGAGCGCCAACGGAAGGATTCGCTATGGTAGGCGCGTTCGTACCATCGCGGTTCAAGCCGCCATGTCAGGCCATGCATCGGGTACATGACAATACCCCGAGTGCATAACAAGAAATCTGAGGGAGACGTAACGTGGAAACCTTGACCAATATACTGACGTCGATCGAGAGCGTCGTCTGGGGCCCCTTGATGCTGCTGTTGCTGCTGGGGGTCGGCCTCTATCTGCAACTGGGGCTCAAGCTGTTGCCCATCCGCAAGCTGGGCATGGGCTTCAAGTTGTTGTGGGGCGGGCGCACGACACCCGCGGATGACCGCAAGGATGGTGAGGTCTCGCCGTTCAATGCCTTGATGACGTCGCTGTCGGCGACCATCGGTACCGGCAACATCGCCGGCGTGGCGACCGCCATCTTCCTGGGCGGCCCGGGTGCCGTGTTCTGGATGTGGATCACGGCACTGGTGGGCATGGCCACCAAGTTTGCCGAGGCCGTGCTCGCCGTGCGTTATCGCGAGGTCGACGAGGCCGGCGATCACGTCGGTGGCCCCATGTATTACATCCGCAATGGCCTGGGCAAGAAGTGGGGCTGGCTCGGCATGGCCTTTGCGCTGTTCGGCGCCGTGGCGGCCTTCGGCATCGGCAACACCGTCCAGTCCAACTCGGTTGCCGATGGTCTCGGCGAGTCCCTGGGCATTCCCCACTGGGTCACCGGGCTGGTGATCATGGTGCTGGCCGGTGCGGTCATCCTGGGCGGCATCAAGCGTATCGCCAAGGTTGCCGGCAAGCTGGTGCCCGTCATGGCCGTGGCCTACATCATCTGCGGTCTGCTGGTGCTGTTCATCAATGCCGATCAGATCGGCGCGGCGCTCGGCATGATCTTCACCCATGCCTTCACGCCGATTTCCGCTGCAGGTGGTTTCGCCGGTGCGGCGGTCGCCAAGGCCATCCAGTTCGGCGTGGCACGTGGTGTCTTCTCCAACGAAGCGGGTCTGGGCAGCGCGCCCATCGCGCATGCGGCGGCGCAGACCAAGAACCCGGTGCGTCAGGGCCTGATCGCAATGCTCGGCACCTTCATCGACACCATCGTGGTCTGCACCATCACGGCGCTGGCCATCCTGACCACCGCCTGGACGTCCGGCGAGACAGGGGCCGCGCTGACCGCGATGTCGTTCAATGAGGCACTGCCCGGCGTCGGCCAGTACGTGGTCTCCTTCGCGCTCGCCGTCTTCGCCTTCACCACCATCCTTGGCTGGGCCTTCTATGGCGAGAAGTGCTTCGAGTTCCTGTTCGGTGTAGGCGCCATCAAGTTCTATCGAGTGGTCTACATCCTGGCGATCTTCGCCGGCTCCGTGCTGCCGCTGGGCTTTGTGTGGCTGCTGGCCAGTGTCTTCAACGCCATGATGGCGATTCCCAACCTGATCGCTCTGGCGCTGCTGTCACCCGTGGTCTTCAAGCTCAGTCGTGACTACTTCGACGGCAAGGAAGTCCTGCCGGGCGAGGATCTCGACAAGTCATGATGACGACGACATGGCCGGCTCGAAGCCGGCCATCTTCTTTGCGTCACGAAAAAGGTTTGCCAGGCGATGAACGAACAACGCAAGACTCCGCTCCATGACCTGCATGTGGAACTGGGGGCCCGGATGGTGCCCTTTGCCGGCTATTCGATGCCGGTGCAGTTTCCCCTGGGGGTCAAGAAGGAGCATGAACACACACGCCAGGCCTGTGGCCTGTTCGATGTCTCCCACATGGGGCAGGTGGTATTGCGCGGTCCGAACCCGGCCGAGGCCCTGGAGACCCTGGTGCCGTCCGATCTGGTCGGCCTCGCCGAGGGTGGCCAGCGTTACGGCCTCCTGACCAGCGAGCAGGGCGGCATCCTGGATGATCTGATGATCGTCAATGGCGGCGATCATCTCTATCTGGTCGTCAATGCCGCCTGCAAGGACCAGGACATCGCTCACCTGAAGCGCGGCCTGGCGGATCATGACATCGAGGTGCTGGACCGCGGCCTGCTCGCGCTCCAGGGGCCGCAGGCGGCGGCCGTCATGCAGCGGCTCTGCCCGGCGGCCTGTGAGCTGGTGTTCATGCAGCATGCCCGCTGCATGATCGATGGTATCGAGGTCTGGGTCAGCCGTAGTGGCTATACCGGGGAAGACGGCTTCGAGATCTCGGTTCCCGCGGATGCCACCGAGACGCTGGCGAGGCGCCTGCTGAGCGAGCCGGAAGTCGAGGCCATCGGGCTGGGCGCTCGCGATTCGTTGCGGCTCGAGGCTGGTCTGTGCCTTTACGGCCATGATCTGGATACCTCGACCACGCCGGTGGAAGCCGGACTCATCTGGGCCATCGGCAAGCCGCGCCGGCGTGGCGGCGAACGTCCCGGTGGCTTCCCCGGTGCCGATATCATCCTCCATCAGGTAGCCGAGAAGGATCATCGGCGCAAACGCGTCGGCCTGCTGGGTGAGGGCCGGGCTCCGGTCCGCGAAGGGGCCGAACTCTTCGATGATCAGGGGCAGTCGGTCGGCGTCGTCTGTTCGGGTGGTTTCGGGCCGAGTGTCGGCCGGCCGGTGGCCATGGGCTACGTGTCCATCGAGCAGGCCGAGCTGGGGCAGGTGGTGCAGGCGCAGGTCCGCGGCAAGCGCCTGCCGATGACCGTGACGCGGATGCCTTTCGTGACCCCGGGGTATCATCGAGGCTGATTTATACCGTTATCTGGTCTGCGACGGGAAACCAGCAACGGCTGCCTTCGGGCGGCCGTTTTTCGTCAGTGGGGCACTACAGGGCAGACGCCTTCGGCTCCTACAGATGAATGGCGCGAAAGGTCAGGCTGATGCGCAGTCCCCTGTGGCGCCGGTCGGGCAGGCAGTGCTCGAGCAGTGACTGGACCCCCGCGCCCATCAGCAGGAGGCTGTCATCCGGCTGGTCGACGTTGAAGGCGCTCGCCCGCCGGTCCTTCCAGCGAAAGCGCAAGGGCCTGTCACTGCCCAGGCTGACGGCGGCAATGACGGGCTCCGGGCCGAGCTCGGGCTCATTGTCGCTGTGCCAGCCCATGCGATGCTGTCCATGTGCGTAACGATTGATCAGCACGCTGTTGAAGTCGGTTCGAATGCCTTCCTGCTCCAGCCTCGCTTCCAGCGTCCGGCGAATCGCCGTGACCCAGGGGTGCCAGGCCACCGGAGCAAACTCCTGGCCCGAGTAGCGATAACGGGCATCGCCCATCCACACCTGATGGCGCGGTATGGGGTGCTCGCGCCCGAAGAGTCGCAGCCCGGGCTGCTGCCAGTCGAGTTCGGCATCCAGGCAGGCCAGTGCGCGGGCGGCTTCATGCTGGCCCAGCAACCCGGGGTATCTGGTCAGGGGCGGCGAGTCCAGCAGTGACACGCCGCCATGCGCAGGGTCGAGGAGAGACATGTGCGACAGCATGCCATCCGCCCGGGTGGCGCGGCCAGCCGCTGGCCTGTCAGCCCTGACCGGTGAGGCTGAGGCTGGCGAGGGCGAAGGCATAGCCGATGAAGCCGCCGGCGACCACATCACTGATGTAGTGCAGGCCGAGGCCGACCCGGGAAATGGCGATCAGAATCACGATCGGCAGCAACCAGGGGACCAGCCAGGCGCTATGCGTGAGGGTCAGGGTCAGAAACATCACGGCGTGCATGGTATGGCCGCTGGGGAAACTGTAACGATCCCGGGCCGGTTCGTTGCAGGCAATGGTCTGGAAGGTGATGAAGGGGCGCTCGCGACACAGGCGTGTCTTGACCAGACGATAGAAGACGATCGCCACCAGTGCGGTGACGCTGTATTGCAGCATCAGCCGCCAGGCCGCGGACCCTTCATGAAACAGCGGCTGGGCGGCAATCAGGACCACCCAGATCGGCCAGTCGCCGGCGCGGCTGGCCAGGCGCAGGCTGGCCAGCCAGCGGCGATGGATACTGAAGCCGGCCGTCCACTGGCACAGCTGCCATTCGAGCAGGTCGAGTCGTTCAAACACGGCAGTGCTGCGTATTTTCATCACTTGCCTCCCGAGCGAGGTAGAGCGCGGCGAGAAAATCATCGCTGATCGCCGACCAGCGGTACTCCAATGCACGCTCGCGCGCGGCCCGTCCGAGGCGTGCATATCGCGCCGGTTGCTGACTGAGTGCCACCGCGGCATCGCGAAAGCCGTCTTCGTCGCCGACGGCCAGATTGATGCCATTGACGTCGTCGTCGATGAGTTCGCTCCCGGCGGCATGGCGGTAGGCGACCACGGCCAGGCCGCTGGCCATGGCCTCGAGCACCACATTGCCCCAGGTTTCGGATAGCGAGGGAAAGATGAAGATGTCGGCGCTGGCATAATGCTGTGCCAGGCTCCGGGCATCGATGAAACCGGTGAAGTGGACGTCCGGCAGGGCCTTCTCCAGGCTGGCGCGGCCCGGGCCATCGCCGACTACCACGATGCGCATTTCCGGGCGCGCGGCCAGCATGGCGGAAAAGGTGTCGCGCAGCAGGTCGAGGTTCTTTTCCGGCGCCAGACGGCCCACATACAGGGCCACCGGGCGGTGCTCATCGCTGCCCCAGTGCTCGCGCAGGTCGGGGCGGCGGTGGGCCGGCGAGAAGGCATCGCCGTGAATGCCCCGGGCCATGACGCTGACCCGCTCGAAGCCTCTGTTCGTCAGCTCGCCGGCCTGTTGGTGGGTCGGCACGAGGGTGGCGGAACAGCGGTTGTGGAAGTGACGCAGACGACGAATGACCAGTGGCTCCAGCCATCCGATGCCGTAATCCCGGCAGTAATGGTCGAAGTTGGTGTGCCAGCCGCTGACCACCGGGATCGCCAGGGCTTCGGCGATGCGCAGCGCCGACCAGCCCAGGGGCCCCTCGGTGGCGACATAGATGACATCGGGCCGCTCGGCCTGCCAGAACTGCTTGAGGCGACGATCCGCCGGCAGGCCCAGGCGGACATCGCGATAACCGGGCATGGAAAAGCCCCTGACCTGCAGCTCGGCGCTCATGCCCTCGGCGCGATGTGCCTCGCCGGCGGGAGCCGGCCGCACCAGCTGCAGTGTCGTGTCACGCTGCAGGAGTTCGCGACTCAACTGATGGAGCGTATGGGCGACACCGTTGATATCCGGTGACCAGGTTTCGCTGACCAGGCAGATGCGCATGTCGATCCTCGTGCCGACCGGTGCCGGAGTGGCACCCTTCGGCACAGAGGTTGCGCTTCATCGATGACAGTCGCGCGACAAGGTAGTGAACGAGTGATGACACCCGTTAACGCAGTACCCTGGCGGGGTCCATCGGCTTGCCGCCGTGGCGCATGTCGAACAGTAGCTCATGGCCGCCGCTGTTGGCCTTACCCGGCTCGCAGAGGGGCGTTCCCCGGCTGACATCCTGGCCGCTGTCGACCAGCAGGCGCCGGCAGCGGGCGTAGACGCTCTGCAGGTTGTCCGGGTGGTGAACGATCACGACCTTACCCAGTTGGCGCATCTCGCTGGCGAAGCGAACCTGGCCGTCGGCCACGGCGCGGGCGCGTTCATCTGCCCGGGTGGTCAGCAGCATGGGCTGCAGGGTGCCGTGCTCGTCCTTGCCGAAGTGACGGGCAATGGTGTAATCCTCGAGTGGCCAGGGCCAGCTTCTGGACTCTGAACTGGCCTCGGAACTGTCGGAGGCCGTCTGACGAGATGGACTGGCGGGCGCGGGGTCCGACGTCCGGCTCTGGCTCGTGCGGCTATCTTGCCCGCCGTCGATGGGCAGCTGAATCAGGCGGCCGACGTCCAGGTCGGTCGCTTCGACGCCCGGGTTGGCCGCCACCACGGCTTGCGGGTTGACGCCGAAGCGTCGCGCCACCGACGAGAAGGTATCGCCGGGGCGAATCTGGTAGCGGTAGGGTCCACCGGAGGGCGCGCGTTCGCGTTGACCGGGAACCAGCACACGCTGACCCACGGCCAGACCACGCGGGTCGACACCGGGGTTGAAGCGCTGCAGCCTGACCAGGGGCACACCGGCCCGCTGGGCGATCTTGCCCAGCGTATCGCCGCGACGAATGGAGACCCAGTCACCGGCGATGCCCTGCTGCGCCTCGTGCTGGTTCGCGGAGCTGTCTCCCCGGGGGCTATCGGGCTGAGCGGCACAACCGCCCAGCATGACGGTCAGGAGTATCAGGCTGAGTCCAGAGCGGCATCCTTTGCCTGCCACAGCGCATTGAGCCATGAGTGAAAGCGTTCCTTGTAGTTCGAGTCTTGATGGTAATTGCCGGCCTGCATCCAGTCGGGCACCGCGATGTGGCGTGCCTGCAGGCGGATGGTGCCTTCTCGGCCGCAGAGAAAGCGCCAGAAGCTGGGATCGGGGTCATCATAATTCAAGGTGACATCGAGAATGCCGCCGAGCCGGTCGCCCAGCAGGCCGACCACCTGGGCGATGCCGCCGGCTCTCGGCGGCAGCAGGTGTCGATAGGGGCTTTGACGCGCCGCGTGCTTGGCGGGGGTGAAGCGCGTCCCCTCGACGAAGTTGTAGATGGCGATGGGACGCTCGCGGGCATGTCGACACATGCGCTCCGTGGCTTCCTGGTCGCGGCGCGCCAGGTGCGGTCGCTTTTCGCGCTGTTCACGGGTCAGGCGGCGCAGCATGGGAAATTCCAGGGCCCAGAAGGCCAGGCCGACCACCGGGATCCAGATCAACTGGCGCTTGACGAAGAAATGCGGCATCGGAATGCGACGGTGCAGCACCATCAGCAGGGCGAAGATGTCGGTCCAGCTGCGGTGATTGGACAACACCAGCCACCAGTCATCGGATCTAAGATCATCGGGCAGACGCGCCTCGATGCGTGGCGACAGCCACAGGCGCATCCACCACAGATTGACATCCAGCCACCAGCGCGCGATGGCATTGAGTCCCATGAGCACGCCGCGTCGCAGGGGGCGGCCCGGCGTGATCACCTTGACCAGAGTGAGCGCAATCAGCGGCACTCCCCAGAACAGGGTGTTGAGCGTCAGCACCAGCAGGCTGACGATCCCTTTCAGGGTCGACATGCCGATCTCCTTGATGGTTCTTTCCTTGACGAGGCGCCTCGATGGCTCCTGCCGGACGTCATGCTAATGGATCAGCCGGGGTGTGCCCAGTCACCCCGGTCCCGACAAGCTGTCACTCGCGCAGTTCGGGCAGGTCCTCGAAGAGTGCCAGGGCCTCCGGGTTGGCCAGGGCCTCGCGGTTGCGAACCGGTTCACCGTGCACCACATTGCGCACCGCCAGCTCGACCAGCTTGCCCGAGAGGGTTCGCGGGAGGTCGGCGACCTGAAGGATGCGCTGGGGCACATGGCGAGGTGTGGTGTGGGTTCGAATGGTGGACTTGATGCGTTGGCGCAGGTCGTCATCCAGTGTTCGGCCATCGCGCAGCCTGACAAAGAGCACGATGCGCATGTCATCGCCCCAGGTCTGGCCAATGCACAGCGACTCCAGGACTTCTTCGACCTTTTCGACCTGACGGTAGATCTCGGCGGTGCCGATTCGCACGCCCCCCGGATTGAGGACGGCATCGGAGCGGCCGTGAATGATCAGGCCGTCTTCCGCGGTGATTTCGGCATAGTCGCCATGCGCCCAGGTATTGGCGAAGGTCGCGAAGTAGGCATCGTGATAGCGCTCGCCATCCGGGTCATTCCAGAAGCCGATCGGCATGGCGGGAAAGGGCGCGGTGCAGACGAGTTCACCTTTTTCGCCCCGCAGCGGTCGGCCGTCATCGTCGAAGACATCGACGGCCATGCCGAGCCCGCGGCATTGCAACTGACCGCGGTACACAGGCCGGATCGGACAGCCCAGCGCGAAGCAGGAAACGATGTCGGTGCCCCCCGAAATGGAGGCCAGCAGCAGGTCCTGCTTGATGTCGTGATAGACATAATCGAAGGATTCGTGGGTCAGCGCCGAGCCCGTCGAGAGGATGGCACGCAAGGCACCGAGGTCATGGTCACGACCCGGCAGCATGCCTTCCTTCTCGCAGGCGGCGATGTAACGGGCACTGGTCCCGAAGACGCTGATGCCTTCCTGCTCGGCAATCCGCCACAATACACTCGGGTCAGGCGCGAAGGCGGCGCCGTCGAACAGCACCAGGGTCGTGCCATTGGCGAGCCCGGAGACCAGCCAGTTCCACATCATCCAGCCACAGGTGGTGTAGTAGAAGAGCCGGTCCGAAGCATCGAGGTCGGTATGCAGGCGGTGCTCCTTGAGGTGTTGCAGCAGGGTGCCGCCGGCGCTGTGGACGATGCACTTGGGCGTGCCGGTGGTGCCGGAGGAGTACAGGATGTAGAGGGGGTGGTCGAACGGCTGGGCACGAAAGTCGATGTCCCGGGCCTCGTTGTCCAGGTAGTCCTCCCATGCCACGGCACGTGGCAGGCCTTCCAGGGAGGGGGCATCCTCGAGAAACGGAAAGACCACCAGGTGGGTCAGGTCGTCGAGGGAGCGCACGATGTCGGCGAGACGTGACCGGGTGTCGATGGCCTTGCCGTTCCAGGTGTAGCCGTCCGCCGCGATCAGCACCTTGGGACCGATCTGGCCGAAGCGGTCGAGCACGCCCTGGTGACCGAAGTCCGGGGAGCAGGAAGACCACACGGCCCCGAGGCTGGCGGCTGCCAGCATGCCGATCACCGCATGTTCGCTATTGGGCACGAAACCGGCTACCCGGTCACCGGCTTCGACGCCGTCCTTCTGCAATGCCCGGGCCAGTCTGGCGACCTGCTGATAGAGCTCGGCGTGGCTGAGCTCCCGGCGTCGTCCGCGTTCGTCGTGGACGATCAGGGCAGGGGCGTCGTCGCGCCTGCGCAGCAGATTGGCGGCGAAGTTCAGGCGGGCCTGTGGAAACCATCGCGCGCCAGGCATGGCCTCGGCATTGTCGAGTACCGAGTCGCCCTTTTGTTCGCTGATGATGTCGAACTCGTCCCAGAGCAGTGACCAGAAGGCCTCGGGGTGTTCGATGCTCCAGGCATGGAGGTCCGCATAGTCCGTCAGGCGTATGCCGGCCGTTGCTTCGATGCGACGCATCAGGGCGGCCATCTGAGTGGCTTCAACGGTCTCGGGGGCAGGTTGCCAGAGTGGAGCGTTCATGGTGGGGATCTCCAGGTCTGTATCCAGGGTTAGGGAAACACTGCGTAAATGCCTGCGCATGCAAATCGATGCGTTACCCGGTGCTCGAAAGCTCGCCTAACTATTTGTTATGTCTCGCTTTCTGTGCTCCGTGCGCCTTTCGCTTCACTATGCTCGGCAATTTATACAGCGTTTCCTTAGCGAGGCGCCTTGCAGTGACCGATGCGGCGGGTGGGCCCATCGGGGTCCGGCTGTGCTGCCAGTGTAACGTTTTCGCGCCGTACGTCACCCTCTCGGCGGGGCCGTCATACAGCCGGCGCCACTGCGCAGCGGAATCTGCAGGCAAGTTTCGCGGGGTCGGGCGATCGGCCTGTGTCGAAAAACTGACCATTTCGTGACAGGCGGGCGAGCTGCCTGGCCTGAACGGCTTTCTACCGGGATGGTTCACAGCGTTATCCACAGAATCTGTGGATGATCGCCACTGAGCCGATGGAAGGCCTCGAGCCGGCGATGGAGCGCCTCAGCCCAGTTCGCACAGGGCATGCTGGGGCAACAGCAATTCGACGCCGCGCTCCTGATTGGTGTTGACCCGCTGCTGGATGAGCGCCAGGCCGCCCAGGGGGACATCATGGCGGTCTCCGCCGGCGAAACACAGGCGTTGCGGACGCCCCTGGTAGAAGCGATAGTCGAGCAGCGGCGAAACGGGAAAGACTCCATGGCGGCGGTCGGCATTGCCGACGTAGCCGAGCCGGGCAAGCTCACGGTCGAACGCTTCGAGAGGGCCGTCCAGCTGGTGGCAATCGAAACCGGCATGGTGAACGCGGGTGCCCATGATGGCCAGCCAGCCGGCCAGCGGATCCGCCTGCTCCAGCAGTCGATACTCGTTCCAGGCGGGCATGGGCCAGGGGCGCCCGCCGATGGGCAGGGAGTCGCTGCCGGGGGCGGTGCGGTCGACGAGTCGTTGCATCAGATCGCGCGGTCGGCGGGCCAGGGTGGCCACCTGAAACTCTACCAGCACCAGCCAGGTGTCGTGCGGCATGTCGGTTGCCAGCAGGGTCAGCAAGAGGCCGCGTTCCGGCATGGCATAGCGATGCCTGGGTCGGTAGCCGTGCTCGGCCAGGCGCGGCATCATCGCCTTGGCCGAGCATGGGCCCTGACTCAATGTCAGCAGCGTGAGATATTCAGCCCTGATCGTCTCGGGCCAGAGCTTGAGTTCCGCGATATCCGGCTGACGATTTGCATGGTCCAGCCATAGTGCCTGGACGAGGGTGTCCCGTTGCATCCGTGATCCCCAGTGTCGACGCCCTGTGCCGATTTTCCTTTTGTCATATTGTAAACGGGCGGGGTGTGGGCGGATTCAACGAGACGCGCTTCGGTGTGGTGTAGTGCAGGTGGCGAAGAACCAAAAAAACCGCCCGCAGGCGGTCATTTCGGCAGCAGGCTGGCCGCAGGGCTCATTGAGCGGCCGCGGACAACAGTTCGTGATCGGCCACATACTGGTTGAATTCGGTAAAGCCGCCGATGTGCGTCTGGTCGGCGAAGATCTGGGGCACCGTGTGCACCGGCTTGCCGATGGTCTTGGCCATGTCGGCCTTGCTGATGCCTTCCTCGATGATGTCCACGTAACGATAGCCTTCGATGGCGCCGGCGTTTTGCAGTTGTTCGGCGAGTGCTTCGGCGCGCACGCAGAATGGGCAGGCGGGGCGACCGAAAATGACGATGAACATCGGGTATCTCCTTGTGATGGGGATGCCGCAGGGGCGTGAAGAGAGGTGGTGTCAATATCATCATTCTGACCGAGCGCGACGCCCGTGGCCAATAGAGGTCCCAAAGCGCTGTCATTGTCATTGACTATCCAGTGGGGCCCGGGACGCTGTCGGTTCGGCGCGGGCCTGCCTACCAGTCGGCCAGCTCACTGGCGTCGGCACGCCGCAACAGCTCGCCGAGGTCATCATGCAGGCCCGGGCTGGTGACCAGCAGGTTCTCGCCATAGAGATCCTCGGGGATACCGCCGGGCCCGGGATACAGATGACCGGCGCGGGCACCGGCTTCCCGGGCGATCAGCAGCCCGGCAGCGAAATCCCAGGGGGCAACGCTTTCGTAATAGGCGTCCAGACGGCCACAGGCGACATCGCACAGGTCCAGTGCCGCCGAGCCATTGCGGCGGATGTCCTGGCAATGGGTGAGCACCGCCATCAGCCGGCGCATGAGGGGCGGACGGCTGTCATGCCGGTAGGGAAACCCGGTGCCCACCAGGGCGCGGTTCAGGCGGCTGGAGCGGCTGGCCTGGATGGTCTCACCGTTGCGCCGGGCGCCGCGGCCCGACAGGGCCGTGTAGGTCTCGTCGAGGAAGGGCGCGTGCACCACGCCCAGGTGCAGGTGCCCGCCGCTGGCCCAGCCGATGGAGACCGCCACATGGCGAAGGCCGTGGGCAAAGTTCACGGTGCCGTCGATGGGGTCGACGATCCATAGCGCACTGGGGGCTTCCAGACTTTCGCGGTCGGGGGCGAGCTCTTCGCTGAGTCGATGCTCGTCGGGGAAGGCATCCTCGAGGCGTTGCCGGATATAGGTATCGACATCCACGTCGGCATCGGTGACCAGCTCCTGGCCATCCTTGTAGCGCTGCTGAAAATCCTGGTCGGTACGTGCATCGAGAATCATGCGGCCCGCCTGGCGAGCAATGTCCTCGGCGATCTCCAGTCGTTGTTCCGGTGTCATGATGATTCCTCGGCATGGTTGAAGCGACTCCGCCCAGTGTCCGGCATCCGCCTTCCGGTGTCGATTCCTCGGACTGTCGGCGGATAGGCATGGCGACCGGCTTCCCTTATGCTGAAGGCGACTCATCTTTCCGCATCCCACAAGGAGTCGAGAATGAACGACAAGGCTCAACGCCCGCGTGTCGCCCTGGTGACGGGTACCGGCAGCGGCATCGGCGAGGCCGTGATGCGCCACTTCTGCGCGCAGGGACACCAGGTCCTGGCGGTGGACTTTCAGGCGGAGGCTCGCCAGGCCGCGGAGCATGCCGGTGCGGCCTTCTTTCAGGCCGATCTGACCGATGGCGAGGCCTGTCGCGCGGCCGTTCAGGATGCCGTCCAGCGCTTCGGTCATCTGGACATACTCGTCAACAATGCCGGTATCCAGCATGTCTCGCCCATAGAGACGTTCGCGGAAGACAAGTGGCGCCATATCATCGACCTGATGCTGACGGCTCCCTTCCTGCTGACCCAGGCGGCATGGCCGCACATGCGGGCCGCCGGCTGGGGGCGGATCGTCAATATTGCCTCGGTGCATGCCCAGGTGGCCTCCCCGGGCAAGGCGGCCTATGTCAGTGCCAAGCACGGCATGATCGGCCTGACCAAGACGGCAGCCCTCGAGGGCGGCAGCCAGGGTATCACCGCCAATGCGCTGTGCCCGGCTTATGTGAAGACGCCGCTGGTGGACAACCAGATTGCCGATCAGGCGCGCATGCATGACATGCAGGAGCAGCAGGTCATCGAACAGATCATGCTCAAGAATGCCGCCGTCAAGCGCCTCATCGATCCGGATGAGGTGGCCTCGCTGGTCGGCTACCTGGCTTCCGACGCGGCTGGCGCCGTGACCGGGGCAAGCTGGAACATCGACCTGGGCTGGACCGCCCAATAGCATGTCGCGCCTCGTCGACGCCCATTGTCATCTCGATTTCAGTGCCTTTGCCGCTGATCGGGCCGGTGTCTTCGAGCGAGCCAGGGAGGCCGGCGTCGAGGGCTTCGTGGTGCCCGGCACGACGCGGGACCGCTGGCCGGATGTCGTGGCCATGGGGGCGCGAGAAGATGTCGCGGTATGTCTCGGCCTGCATCCGTGTTTCATGGACGCCCATGATGATCCGGGTGACATCGCGGCGCTGAGCGAATGGCTCGACCGCCATCCCGAAGTGGTGGCGATAGGCGAGTGCGGGCTGGATGCTCGCTTCGCGGACAGCTGGCACGCCCAGTGGTCCCTGCTCGAGGCCCAGCTGCGTCTGGCCAGGGCGCGTCGCCTGCCGCTGGTACTGCACTGCGTGCATGCCAATGATGTGCTCGCCCGGCGCCTGCGTCAGCTGGCACCCCCGGCGGGTGGTCTGATTCATGGCTTTGCGGGTTCGCCCGAACAGGCCATGGCCTTCTATCGGCTCGGCTTTGTGCTGGGGCTGGGCGGCGCCACGACCTATCCCCGGGCGCAGCGCCTGCGGCGCACGGTGGCCGCCTTGCCCGATGACGGTTATGTGCTGGAGACCGACAGCCCCGACATGCCGCTGGCCGGCCATCAGGGCGAACGCAACGAGCCGGCACGGGTCGCCGAGGTCTGCCGGATCGTGGCCGAGCTGCGAGGGCAGACGGAGTCGCGGGTGGCGGCGGACAGTACTGCCACGGCCCGCCGCCTGTTCGCTCTGGACTGAGTGGTTTAGAGCGCGCCCGCCAACTGCTCGGGATCCAGTCGTTCAATGGGGTAGGGCAGTTTCAGCAGCTTGAGTTGCTGGCCATCCACGCTGAGCGGCTCGGCCGGCTCGCGGGTGCTCATCACCGCCAGTATCTCGGCCTGGCCGTAGGCGTCGAGTTCGGCGCTGACGACTTCGCCCAGGCGCTTGTCACGGGCATCGACAATGCCGCTTCCGGGGGCGGGCAGCTGTCCGCCCTCCAGCTGGGCCCGCATCAGGCGCTTCTTGACCTGGCCGCGGAAGTGCGCCCGCGCCACGACCTCCTGGCCGGTGTAGCAGCCCTTCTTGAAGCTGATGCCGCCCAGCGCTTCCCAGTTGAGCATCTGGGGCAGGTAGGTGTCGCCCTGACTGGCGTCGAGCCAGGCCAGCCCGGCCTGGATGTCCTGCAGCCGCCAGGTGGCGCTGTCGACCGCCGTCACCTTGTCGGCCAGGCGGGACCACAGGCTACCCGCCTGATCCTCGGGCACGCTGATCAGCAGCCTCGGCGTCGGCCCTGGGTGGCCGAGCAGCTGGCCGGCATCGTGGGCCGCCTGATGCCAGGGGCCGGGCGCCGTGACGCCGAGCAGGGCCTCGGCGACCGCCGGTGCCTCGCGCCCGAACAGGCCAATCAGGGCGAGATCCTGGCGATCGGTGAGCTCGACCTTGTAGAAGGGGGCGAACTTGGCCAGGTGCTGGCGCAGGGAGTCGACCAGCTCATGGTGCATCAGCAGTCGATAGTGGCCTGTATCGACGCGCCAGATCTGTACATTGGCGAGGATCCGCCCCTTGGGCGTGCAGAAGCAGCCCAGTGGCGCGAAGCCGCCATCCACCAGGGACATCTGGGCGCTGGTCTGGCCCTGGAGAAAGCGTTCGGCGCCTTCGCCCGTCACATCGAGCATGCCGAGATGCGCCAGCGGCGTCATCACCGGTCCCTCGAGGGCCTGGCGGGCCGCTTCGGGGGTGTCGAAGACGATGCGTGTCTCGTTCTCGCGGCGACCGCCGGTCTGCGCGATCCAGTCAGTCATGTCGGATCCTTTTGCTCTGCCTTGCCGGATTGGCGTTCACGGGACTCTGTCTGATAGTCAAATGAGGGTGACATGGCCGGAATACAAGTGTCGTGACGGCGTCAGCGGGCCATCATGCTAGACTTGGAACCCTGATGAGGGTGGCCGAGTCCATCGTGTTGCACAGAGGATAAGGGAGCTGCTGGCATGGCGCAGGTATCGCTGAATTTCCAGGGGGTCGACAACGCCGACCAGGTCAATCGTATCACCACGGCGCTGATGATGATGGATGGTGTCGAAAGCGCCGAGGTGGGGCGTCATGGTGCCGAGGTGGATGGCAAGGTGCCCCGGCAGGCGCTGATCGAGACCATCCAGTCCCTGGGGCTGGATATCGAGGTGAACTGAATGAGCATACAATTGCGCAGCGAGCGCGACGGCAAGTTGCGTCAGCGCGCCATGATCGAGTCCTTCGAGGATCTGCTCGTCGATGTGCCCGAGGCCTATGGCGGGGATGGACAGGCGCCGGATCCGCATGATTATTTCGACCTGTCGCTGGGCGCCTGCAAGGCCATCACGGCCCAGATGTATGCGCGTCGCAAGCAATGGCCGCTGGAAGGCGTCGAGGTCAGGATCGTGCGCGACGAGCAGGACGAACCGCGCGGCGTCTATTGCCTGGAGGTCATCATGACCTTCCTGGGAGACCTGGATGACGCCCAGCGCGAGCGACTCGAGGAAATCAGTCACAAGTGCCCGATACATCGTCTGATGACGACCTCCGAGGTCCGCATCAACACCCGTCAGCCGTCCTGATGCCGGCAGAGGCGGCGCCGATCACCAGCTTTCGTCACCGCCGTCGTGGCTGTCGGCCGGGCCACAGCAGGGAGAACCCATGAGCAAGTCGTTTCGCCTGGAGTCCAGGTTCCAGCCCGCCGGCGATCAACCCTCGGCCATCGAGGGCCTGGTGAACGGTCTTGAAGCCGGCCTGGCCCACCAGACGCTGCTTGGTGTCACCGGCTCGGGCAAGACCTTCACCATGGCCAACGTGGTCGAGCGCCTGCAGCGACCGACCATCGTCATGGCACCCAACAAGACTCTGGCCGCTCAGTTGTACGGCGAGTTTAAGGCATTCTTCCCCGACAATGCGGTGGAGTATTTCGTCTCCTACTACGATTACTATCAGCCCGAAGCCTATGTGCCGTCCTCGGATACCTTCATCGAGAAGGATGCCTCGATCAACGATCACATCGAGCAGATGCGGCTGTCTGCCACCAAGGCACTGCTCGAGCGTCGCGATGCCCTGATCGTGGTCTCGGTGTCGGCGATCTATGGCCTGGGCGACCCGGATGCCTACCTGAAGATGCGACTGCACTTCAATCGTGGCGAATTGATCGACCAGCGCGCCTTCCTGCGGCGACTCGCCGAGCTGCAATACACGCGCAACGACATGGACTTCAAGCGCGGGACCTATCGGGTGCGCGGTGACGTCATCGATATCTTCCCGGCGGATGCCGAGGATGAGGCCGTGAGGGTCGAGCTGTTCGATGACGAGATCGACAGCATCAGCCTGTTCGACCCCCTGACCGGCGAAGTGCGCGGCAAGGTGCCGCGCATGACCATCTACCCCAAGACGCACTATGTGACGCCGCGGGAAACCATCATGGGCGCCATCGACTCGATCAAGGAGGAACTGGCCGAGCGCCTGGCGTGGATGCGGCAGAACGACAAGCTGGTCGAGGCCCAGCGTCTCGAGCAACGCTCGCTGTACGACATCGAGATGATGCTGGAACTGGGCTACTGCAACGGCATCGAGAATTACTCGCGCTATCTGTCGGGGCGCGAACCGGGCGAGCCACCGCCCACCTTCTTCGATTACCTGCCGTCGGATGCGCTGCTTTTCATCGATGAGTCCCACGTCAGCGTTCCCCAGGTGGGGGGCATGTACAAGGGGGATCGCTCACGCAAGGAAACCCTGGTGGAATACGGCTTTCGTCTGCCTTCGGCCCTCGACAATCGCCCCATGAAGTTCGAGGAGTGGGAACGCATCTGCCCCCAGGCGGTCTTCGTCTCGGCCACGCCGGGGCCCTACGAGGCCGAGCATGCCGGCCAGGTCGTCGAGCAGGTAGTACGTCCCACCGGCCTGCTCGATCCCGAAATCGAGGTCCGGCCGGCCTCGACCCAGGTGGATGACCTGCTTTCCGAGGTACGAACCCGGAGCGCGGCCGAAGAGCGCGTGCTGGTGACCACCCTGACCAAGCGCATGGCCGAGGATCTCACCGAGTACCTGGATGAGCACGAAGTGCGGGTGCGCTATCTGCACTCGGACATCGACACCGTGGAGCGTGTCGAGATCATTCGTGACCTGCGCCTCGGCAAGTTCGACGTGCTGGTCGGCATCAACCTGCTCAGAGAGGGCCTGGACATTCCCGAGGTGTCGCTGGTGGCCGTGCTGGATGCCGACAAGGAAGGCTTCCTGCGCAATGAGCGCTCGCTCATCCAGACCATCGGCAGGGCGGCGCGCAACGCGCATGGCAAGGCCGTGCTCTATGGTGACCGGGTCACGGACTCGATGCGCCGTGCCATGGACGAAACCGAGCGACGGCGGACCAAGCAGTTCGCGCATAACGAAGCACATGGCATTACCCCCGAAACGATTTCCCGCTCTGTGGCGGATATCCTCGAGTCGGCCCAGACTCCGGGCCGCAAGAGCAAGGGGCGCAAGGGCGAGCGCAAGGTGGCGGAAGATTCGGGCCTTTATGATCCGCAGACCCTGTCGCCGGAAGAGATTCGCAAGGAAATCTCGCGACTCGAGGATGCCATGCTCGAGTCGGCGCAGAACCTCGAGTTCGAGGAAGCCGCTCGCTTGCGTGACCGCTTGCATGAACTCAAGGAACGCCAGCTTGCGCTGGGCTGAGTGGCAATGCGGCGCAGAGGCGTTGCCTTGTGCCGAGAACAGACTCGTTTTTTATACCGTTATCCAGCATCGAATCGAACACCCGCGAACCGAAGCGTGAGCCTTGACCTGTTCGGCCAAGCGATGCAGGAGTCGCGGCACTCGGCAGGCCCGGGGCAACTCGAGCTGCCCCGGGCGCTCGGGTGCGCTATGATGGTCGACCTGGTAGCCCGCCGCCGGCCAGGACCGAATTTCGGAGCCCTGGTCGGAAAAGAAGCGGGACGTCGATCCACCAAGGAGCTCGCTGCTCATGACCGTGATTCGCCAGGACGACCTCATCCAGAGCGTCGCCGATGCCCTTCAGTATATTTCCTATTACCACCCCAAGGATTTCATCGATGCCATGGCCGAGGCTTACGAGCGGGAGGAAAACCCCGCCGCCCGCGATGCCATCGCCCAGATTCTGATCAACTCCCGCATGTGCGCCATCGGCCACCGTCCGATCTGCCAGGACACCGGTATCGTCACGGTCTTCGTGCATGTCGGCATGGATGTGCGTTTCGAGGCCGACATGAGCCTCGACGACATGGTCAATGAAGGCGTGCGCCGCGCCTACCTGCTGCCCGACAACGTGCTTCGCGCCTCCGTGCTGTCCGATCCCGATGGCAAGCGTCAGAACACCCGCGACAACACCCCGGCGGTGATTCATCACAAACTGGTCCCCGGCGACAGGGTCGAGGTCCATGTTGCGGCCAAGGGAGGCGGCAGCGAAGCAAAATCGAAGTTCGCCATGCTCAACCCCTCGGACAATGTGGTCGACTGGGTCCTCGAGCAGCTGCCGAAGATGGGCGCCGGCTGGTGCCCGCCGGGCATGCTGGGCATCGGCATCGGTGGCACGGCCGAAAAAGCCATGGAGCTGGCCAAGGAATCGCTGCTGGACCCCATCGACATCCAGGATCTGCAGGCACGCGGTGCGGCAAACCGGGCGGAAGAGCTGCGCCTCGAACTCTATGACAAGGTCAATCGTACCGGTATCGGCGCCCAGGGGCTTGGTGGCCTGACCACCGTGCTGGATATCAAGGTCAAGGATTACCCGACCCATGCGGCCAACAAGCCGGTGGCCATCATCCCCAACTGCGCGGCCACTCGCCACGCACACTTCACGCTGGATGGCTCCGGTCCGGCGGCATTGCCGGCCCCGAAGCTCGAGGACTGGCCGCAAATCACCCGTGAAACCGGCGACAACGTCAAGCGGGTCGATCTGGACGCCATCACCGCCGAGGAAATCCGCAGCTGGCAGCCGGGGGACACCCTGTTGCTCAACGGCAAACTGTTGACCGGTCGGGATGCGGCGCACAAGCGCATGGTCGAGATGATCGGCAAGGGTGAGTCGCTGCCCGTGGATCTCAAGGGGCGCTTCATCTATTACGTCGGGCCGGTGGACCCGGTCGGCGATGAGGTGGTCGGACCCGCCGGACCGACCACTGCCACCCGCATGGACAAGTTCACGCGCACCATGCTCGAGGAGACGGGGCTGCTGGGCATGGTCGGCAAGGCCGAGCGCGGCGAGGCGGCCATCGAGGCCATTCGCGACAATCGCGCCGTCTACCTGATGGCCGTGGGCGGTTCCGCCTACCTCGTCGCCCAGGCCATCAAGCAGGCTCGGGTGGTCGGCTTCGAGGATCTCGGCATGGAGGCCATCTATGAGTTCGAGGTCGAGGACATGCCGGTCACCGTGGCCGTGGACAGTGCCGGCACCTCGGTGCATCAGACCGGCCCGGCCCAGTGGAAGGAAATCATCGCCGAGCGCGTCTGAAGGCAGTGATGCGTTCCGGCCGGTTGACGACGCCCCTGCCTCTGGCGGGGGCGTCGGCGTTACCGGTATGCTGGCCCGCATTCATTATTTGCCGACGCTTTCATCTTCAAGGAAACAGTGCATGGCATCCTGGCTCTTCGGCCTGCTGATACTGGTGATTCACGTGCTCGGCGTCCTGTCGGCGGTCCAGGCCCTGATGTCGAGCCGTACCTCCCAGGGGGCCATCGCCTGGATGATCTCCCTGGTGACCATTCCCTATCTGGCCGTGCCGCTTTACTGGGTTTTCGGGCGGCCGCGCTTCTATGGTTATGTATCCGCCCGGGGCGAGCGGGATACCGTCCTGCGGCGGGTTCTGGCACGCTACCGCAACCTGGTCGAGCCCTATCTGGCCGGCGCCAAGGAAGCGGACGTCAAGGCCGTGGAAAAGCTGGCCATGATGCCCTTGACCAGTGGCAACAGTACCCGGCTGCTGGTCGATGGCAGGGCCACCTTCGACAGCCTGTTCGCGGGAATCGAACGGGCCGAGGAATATATCGTCGTCCAGTTCTTCATCGTCCGCGAGGATGCCCTGGGGCGCGAACTCAAGCAGCATCTGCAGGATGCCGCCCAGCGTGATGTGCGCGTCTACTTTCTCTACGACGAGATCGGCTGCCACCAGCTATCCGAGCGTTACCTGAATGACCTGCGCGAGGCCGGGGTGCTGGTCACTGCTTTCCATTCCTCCAAGGGCTTTCGTCACCGCTTTCAGTTGAATTTTCGCAATCATCGCAAGGTGATGGTCGTCGACGGCCGGGAAGGCTGGATCGGTGGTTCGAATGTCGGCGTCGAGTATCTGGGCGAGAGTCCGCGGCACGGACACTGGCGGGACACCCATCTGCACCTGATCGGTCCCAGCGTGCTGGGTCTGCAGGAAGCCTTCTGGGAGGACTGGCACTGGGCCACCGGCGAGGTGATCAGCCTCTCCTGGAAGCCCTGGATTCACCCCGATGAATCGCGCAATGTGGTCATCGTGCCCTCCGGGCCGGCCGATCCCCAGGAGACGGCCAGCCTGCTGGTACAGCACGCCATTCATAGTGCGCATGAGCGGCTCTGGGTCACCAGCCCTTACTTCGTGCCCGACCACAGCGTGCAGGATGCCCTGCGACTGGCGGCCATGCGGGGCGTGGACGTGCGTATCATGATCCCCGAGCGACCCGATCACCTGCTGGTCTTCCTGTCGGCCTTTTCCTTCCTGCCGGACATGCTGCGTGCCGGGGTCAAGGTCTATCGCTACCAGCCGGGGTTTCTCCACCAGAAGGTCATCCTCATCGATGACGTGGCGGCCAGTGTCGGCACCGTCAACCTGGATAACCGTTCCTTCCGACTGAACTTCGAGATCACGGCCTTCGTGCCGGATCGACGCTTTGCCGCCGATGTTCACGACATGCTGGAGCGTGACTTCCAGGCATGTCGCGACGTCACCCTGGAGGAAATCCAGTCACGGGCGCTGTGGCGTAAACTCTTGTCACGTGCCGCCTATCTGCTGGCGCCGGTGCAATGATCGGCTTGGGCAGAATCCATGGCTGCGGTACATTACGGCCTCGACTAGGCGGTTACATGGCTCCTTGAGGGAGCCACTCCATGCATTCATGAGTCGGAGCTCCGGTGAACCTCGAAACCAAGTGGCTGGAAGACTTCGTGGCCCTGGCCAACACGCGCAGTTTCTCTGCATCGGCGCGTCAGCGCCATGTCACCCAGCCGGCTTTCAGCCGGCGCATCCGCGCCCTCGAGCAGGCGGTGGGCATCACCCTGGTGGACCGCTCGACGACGCCTGTCGGGCTGACCCCGGAAGGCCAGTTGTTCCTGGTCACCGCGCGCAGCATGGTCGAGCAGCTCAATGAGAGCCTGGGGCATCTGCGCGGACTGTCCATGGCCAACGAGGCCCTGGATATCGTCGCCGCGCATTCGCTGGCGCTGAGCTTCTATCCGCAGTGGATCTCGCGACTGCAGAAGGGCGTGGGCGAGCTGCCGACGCGGCTGGCGGCGATGAACGTGGGGGACGCCATCCATGTGCTGCGCGAGGGCAACTGCGACCTGATGCTGGCCTACTATGATCCCTATGCCAGCATGCAGCTCGACCCGGAAGTCTTTCCGTCCTTTGCCATCGGCCAGGTCAAGATGCTGCCCGTGAGTGTGCCGGATGAGCGCGGGCGCCCCCGCTTTTCGCTGGAAAACGGCGATGCCATTCCCCATCTTGCCTATACCCAGGGCGCCTTCCTGGGGCGTAGCGTGCGCATGCTGCTGAAGAACGACCCGCTGCGCATGCGCCTGCGCACGGTCTACGAAACCGCCATGGCCGAGGGGCTCAAGGGCATGGCCCTGCAGGGCGTGGGAGTCGCCTGGATCCCGGATTTCTGCATTCGTCAGGAGCTCGATGACGGGCGGCTGGTTCGCGCCGGCGAGGCGAAGAACGACGTACCGCTGGAAATCCGCCTGTATCGCTGCTCGCTGGTGCACAAGCCCGGCGTCGAGAAGCTGTGGCGGCAGATGATGAAACTGCCGCGCGACTTTCTGGAAGCGTGAGGCCGGACGACGCTTCAGGGGCTGCTGAAGTCGGCGGGCAGGCCGAGGAAGTTCTGGATGATGAAGAAGTGGTCCTCGAAGAGGCCGTCGGGCTCGAGGTCGGCGAGCGGCACCCAGCGCGCATGATCGCCGCCCTGGACGGGCTTGAGGCGGGGCAGTTGCTGATCCGGGCGCAGGGCGAAATAGAAGGCCTCGGCCAGGGTCCGACCACGCCAGCTGCGATGGGGCTCATCGAAGAGCCGCTGGCCGCGCAGCGAGCCCTTGAGCACCGGCTCCGGGACTTTCAGGCGTACCCGTTCGCGCAGTTCACGCAGGCAGGCATCCAGCAGGCGTTCCTGGGAATTGATGAAACCGCCGGGCAGGGCATAGAGTCCCTTGCCCGGCGCGGCCGTGCGCTTGACCAGCAGGATGTGCCCGGACTGCACGACGACGGCGTTGACGGTCACGAAGATGGGCGGGTAGGGGGCCTGGGCCCAGGCCTGGCGATACTGGTCGAGCAGTCCCTGCTCCTCGACCAGCTGGGCGTAGGCTTCGGTCTCCAGGAACCCCTGAATGCCGTCGATCACGCCGGGCGGCAGTTCGTGAGCGGCTCCGGCACTGGTATAGTCGGCGGCCGCCAGGGGCGAGCGGAACAGGCGTTCGCGAATCTGGCTGGCGGAAATGCCCTCGACCATGGGCACGCTCACCGACTCCCACTGCGGAAACAGCGACAGATAATAGCTGGACTGGCCGCGACTGGCGCCGATCAGGCCGATACGCGGCAAGCGGGCATGGCGCGGCGAGGTGAGGTCGCGCACCTTGCGTTGCACATCGCGCACCCAGACATCATTGTTGTAGAGCGCATCCAGCAGCGGTTCGATCTCGAGGCGCTGGTTGTCGTCCTCGTCGAAGGCACTGCGCAGCATGCGGCGACGCTCGTCGAAACGCCAGGGATTGCGCAGTGAGCGCGCCTGCCAGGCCGAGCCCACCAGCACGATGACCTGCCGGGCCCGCTTGAGGGCCTGATGGATGACCGCCAGATGCCCGAGGTGAGTCGGCTGGAAACGACCGATGAAGACCAGACAATCGAAATCGGGGTCGTGTGATTCGGCGTCCGGCATGTCGCTCATCGTGTCGCTCCGGGCAATTAAAGGACCATTATGGTGGCCTGCCGGATGCCACGCAATGCGCATCCCCCTGCACCTCATCGGTGGCCTCCGGTATGCTGTCAAGCGACAAGGAATGTGAGGAGCTGACGTGATCAAGCAAAGCGTGATGAGTGCCTGGACCCGGTTGAGGGATTTCGTGGTCTTCTGGTGGCAGGTGGTGCGCGATGCCGTGAAACTCTGGCTGGACCGCAATGCGTTCAGTTATGCCGGTTCACTGGCATTCTATACCCTGTTTTCCCTGGCTCCCACGGTGATCATCGCCGTCACCGTGATCGGCGTGGTGCTGGGTGAAGAGGCCGCCCAGGGGCAGATCGTCGCCCAGCTCGAGGGCACCATGGGGGCGAGTGCGGCCGAGCTGGTGCAGAACGCGGTGACCCAGTCACGCATCCAGGAGTCGGGAGTATTACCGACTCTGCTGGGTGTCGGTGCCCTGCTGGTGGGTGCCACCACCGTCTTCGGACAGATGCAGTTTTCCCTGAATACCCTCTGGGGCGTGGCCGCGCGACCCAGCACCAACAGCCTGTGGATCTTCATCAAGAACCGCATGCTGTCGCTGACCGTGGTGCTCTCGATCGGCTTCATCCTGTTGGTCTCCCTGGCCCTCGGCGTGATGGTCAAGGCGATGCTCAAGGCGGCAGACGGGCTCCTGCCCTTTGTCGGCCTGTTGACCAACGGCGCGGAATTCCTGGTCTCGCTGGCTCTGGTCACGGCGCTGTTTGCCACCATCTTCAAGGTGTTGCCCGATGTCGTGTTGCGCTGGCGGGATGTCATGGTCGGCGCCGTGGTGACGGCCCTGTTGTTCGCGGTGGGACGGACGGCAATCGCCATCTACCTGACCTATACAGCGACGGCTTCGACCTACGGCGCGGCCGGTTCGGTGGTGATCATCCTGCTGTGGGTCTACTACTCTTCCCTGATCCTGCTGTTCGGGGCCGCCTTCACCAAGTGCCATCTGGTCGGCCGGGGCAAGGCCGTCGTGCCGCGCAACAGTGCCGTACTGGTCAAGCATGAGCTGCTCGATGAAGCAGCCGGCAAGGCCGTCAAGGGGGGCAGGGTGCCCGGCTGGCTGAAGAAACGGGGCAGGTCGCGTTCAGCGACCGACGCGGACCCGGCGGAAGAGACGCACCAGCCGGAGACGGCTGAGGATGCCGAGAACGAGGCGTCCGGCCAGCGCTGAGCCGGCGCCTCGACGCAACCCAGGCCCGGGCCTGCCGGGCCGTGTCCGGGAGGAGTCCTGATGGGACAACAGCAATGCATGAAGGCAATCGTCAGTGGCCGGGTACAGGGTGTCTGCTTTCGACGTTCGACCCAGCAGCAGGCCGAGGCACTGGGCATTGTCGGTTACGCACGCAATCTGGCCGATGGCCGTGTGGAAGTCCTGATGTGCGGTGAGGCCGAGCGGCTCGCAGCACTCCGTGAATGGCTGGCGCAGGGGCCGCCCGGCGCCGAGGTGACCCATCTGGAATGCCGGGATGTCGAGGCGGTGCCGCCCGATGGCTTCACCACCGGGTGACGAGGTCCCGGGTCTCAGGCAAGGGTGTCCGTGATCCATTCGACCACGGCATCGCCGTCGACGCCCAGACAGACATCCGCCAGTGGTGTCCGCGACCAGCGCTCTTCGATAAAGCCACGCCCCTGCGGAGCAAACAGCGTCTGCCCCTCGGCCAGGCCCGAGGTGGCGACGCCGAGATGGCCACGCTGGGTGGTGAAGAGCTCCGGGCGCACCAGCCAAGCCAGGGCGCAGCTGTCGTGTGGGCAGCAGCCATCGATGCCCAGCATCTGCTGATAGAAGTCACGGTAGAAGGCGTAGCTCCCGGCCAGCACCTGACCGAGCCGGCCCTGGCCGGCCTCGATACGTGCCATCTGGTCCGGCCCGAGAACGCAGCGGTGGGTCACGTCCAGGCCGACCATGACCAGCGGCCAGCCCGCCGTCAGGACTCGGGCGGCTGCGTGCGGGTCATTGAAGATGTTGGCCTCGGCGACCGGCGTGACGTTGCCGCCTTCCCGGATGGACCCGCCCATGACGATGACCTGCTTGACCTTGTCGATCAGCGCCGGGTCCAGCTGCAGCGCCGTGGCCAGGTTGCCCAGCGGGCCCACGGCCACCAGCGAGACTTCCCCGGGGCGCGCATTGACGGTTTCGACGATGAACTGCGCGGCACTGCGCGGGTCGGCCCGGCCCTGCACCTCGGGCAGCGCGATATTACCCAGGCCGTTGTCGCCATGGATATGCGTCGGAGCCGGATGGCGTGGCTTGACCAGCGGGGCCGCAGCGCCCTGGGCCACCGGAATCTGGCGATCGGCCAGCTCGGCCAGCAGCAGGGCGTTATGGGTGGCGGTCGTGATGTTGACGTTGCCGAAGGTGGTGGTCATGCCCAGCAGGTCGATGTCGGGGTGCGCCAGCGCGATGGCAATCGCCTGGGCGTCGTCCACGCCGGGGTCGGTATCGAAGATGATCGGGTGTGCCATGATGGCTCCTGGTCGGGTGTGTCAGGTGTGGCGGGCCAGCTCGGCGTCGACGTCCGCGCGTTCGGGGATGCTCTCGGTGGCGCCGAGGCGTTGAACCCCGAGGGCGGCGGCCGTGGCAGCTCGTTTCAGACAGCTCTCGGCGGACTCGCCGGCCTGGCGGGCGGCCAGGTAGTAGCCGATGAAGGTATCGCCTGCGGCGGTGGTATCCCGGGGGGTGACCGGCAGGGGCGCTTGAAAGACCCGTTTGTCGGCGCACTGATACCAGGCGCCTTCACCGCCGAGCGTCAGCACGGTTTCGCTTTCCGGCAGCTGGTCGGACAGGGCATCCAGCAGCTCGCTGGCCTCCGAGCCGGCCGGCATGCCGGTCAGGGCCTCGGCCTCGCCGCGGTTGACGAACAACAGCTGGCAGTAGTGCAAGGGCAGTGCCGTGATGTCCATGGTCATGGGCGCCGGATTAAAGGCGATCCTGAGCCCCCGGGCATGTGCTAGCTCGAGGGCCTCGGCGAGACCGCTGCACTCGTTCTGGACCAGTAGCCAGTCTTCGGCTCGGGTAGCCTCGAAGAGGTCGGCGAGATTGTCCCCATCGAAACCGTGATTGGCCCCGGGGAAGAGCAGGATGGCGTTCTCGCCTTCATCATCCACCTGAATGATGGCATGACCGCTGGGGCCATCCACCAGCTGGACGCTGGCGGTATCGACGCCGGAAGCCTGCAGCAGCTCCCTGGCCCAGCCGTCCTGACGACCCAGGCGCCCCCAGTGGCACACTCGACCGCCGGCGCGAGCCATGGCGATCGACTGGTTGGCTCCCTTGCCGCCCAGGCCGATGCGGTAATCCCGGCCTGCCAGGGTCTCGCCGGGGCGGACCAGGTGGGGGACGCGGTAGAAATGGTCGAGGTTGATCGAGCCGAGATTGTACAGCATGCCGTTTTCCGAATTGGTGTCAGTGACTGATCGAGGGTTCCGGGCCAGAGTATCCAAGGGGTAGCGGAGTAGCGCAAGCGAGTCGGGTGTCGAGAGCTTCGGTTTTATACCGTTATCTTTTACAGGAAACCCTCAGCTAATGTGCTTTCCCAGAGTCATCAACTATCAGGAGGCTGAACCACCGGCCTGCCAAGCATCCAGATTGTCGGCCGTCAGTTCGACAATTCGTTGCCTGGCCTGCGGGGAAATCCACGCATTGTGGGGGGTCACCATCAGGTTCAGGGGTTCCGCGAGAGCCTCCAAAAGGGGATGGCCGTCTCTGGGGGGTTCGACGGGCAACACGTCAACGCCGAGTCCGCCCAGCCGACCCTGTCGCAGGGCATTCAGGCAGGCCTGTTCATCGATGACCCCGCCTCGCGCACAATTGATCAACAGCGTCGAGGGTGGCAGGCGTTCGAGCATGGCCTCATCGACCAGGTGGCGAGTGGCATCGGTAAGCGGGCAGTGCAGGCTGACAACATCGGCCTCGGGTGCCAGCCGGGCGAGGCTCGGGCGCGAATCACTGGCCTCGCTGCCGGGTCGCGCGGCATAGCTGACGCGCATGCCGAATCCCTGGGCCAGGCGTCCGACGCGACTGCCGAGTTCTCCCTGACCCACGATCACCAGATGGCGGTCCTCGACTTCCATGGTGCGGTGATCCATCAGGCAGAAGAAGGGGCTGTCATTCCAGCGTCCGGCGGCCACATCCTTCTGATAGAGCGGCAGGCGGGCGGCCAGTGCCAGCATCATCAGCATGGTGTGCTGGGCCACGCTGGCTGTACCATAGGCGGCCACGTTGCGCACCTCGATGCCCAGGCGCCGTGCCGTCTGCATGTCGATATTGTTGGTCCCGGTCGCCAGGACGCAGATCAGACGCAGTTGGGGTAGCGCTTCCAGAGTCTCGGCCGTCAGGACGACCTTGTTGACGATGGCCACCTCGGCGTCCGCGAGTCGTTGCGCCGCCTGCTCGGCGTGGGTGAAGTCATGGCAGGTGAGTCGGGTGACGCGGTCCTCGATGGGCGAGAGGTCGACATCCGGGCCCAGGCTGGCGGCATCGAGCACGACGGCTTGCATGGCAGAATCCTCATCGGTGGCGCCGCGAGTCGCGGCGGGTCAACATTCGGGCACCCGCAGGGCTGGGCCTGAAGGCCTCGGCCGGGCTATAATATGGCCCCTTTGTGCCAGCCTTGGAATGGCATCGGGCTGCCCCCATCTAGCTGGCAAGACTACATCGCGACAGCGCCAGGTTGCACCGTCGCGCCCTCATGGGATTTCGTCATCGGGAGAATCACGACAATGCCCATCTACGAATATGCGTGCAAGGCCTGCGGCCATCGTCTGGAAAAGCTTCAGAGGCTCTCGGCCGAGCCCTTGACGGATTGCCCGGCCTGCAGCCAGCCGGCGCTCGATCGTCTGATATCGGCGGCGGGCTTCCGCCTGGCGGGTGGCGGCTGGTACGAAACGGATTTCAAGACCGGCAGCAAGAAGAACCTGGCCGGCAGCAGCGAGGGCGCCAAGGCCCCGGAAACATCGGGCAAGGACGGCACGGCAGCCTGATCCCATTGCGGCTTGCCGACCGGCGATGACGGCAAGCTCGACGAGCGCAGACAGCTTCCGGACATTGCCCAGTAAACTTCACGGATCACGAAACAGACAGGATACGACATGCGCAGCCATTATTGCGGCCAGTTGAACGAGACCATGGTGGACCAGACGGTCACCCTGTGCGGTTGGGTGCATCGCCGCCGTGACCACGGCGGGGTGATCTTCCTCGACATGCGCGACCGCGATGGCATCGCCCAGGTTGTGGTCGACCCGGATACCGCCGAGGCCTTTGCCAACGCCGACCGTGCTCGCAGCGAGTATGTGCTGCGCATCACCGGGCGCATTCGCCTGCGTCCGGAAGGCACGCAGAATGCCAACATGCCGACCGGCATGATCGAGGTGCTGGCTCGAGACGTGGAAGTCCTCAACACGGCGGTCACGCCGCCTTTCCAGCTCGACGAGCACGGCAAGGTCGGCGAAGAGGTGCGCCTCAAGCATCGTTACATCGATCTGCGTCGCCCCGACATGATCGACAAGCTGCGTCTGCGCTCGCGGATTTCGCATACCGTGCGTGCCTACCTCGAGAACCAGGGCTTCCTCGACATCGAGACGCCCATCCTGACCCGGGCGACCCCGGAAGGCGCACGGGATTATCTGGTGCCCAGCCGGACGCATGCCGGTAACTTCTTCGCGCTGCCCCAGTCGCCGCAGTTGTTCAAGCAGCTGCTGATGGTGTCCGGTTTCGATCGCTATTATCAGATCGCCAAATGCTTCCGCGACGAGGATCTGCGCGCCGATCGTCAGCCGGAATTCACGCAGATCGATATCGAGGCTTCGTTCGTCGAGGAAGACGATATCATGGCCATCACCGAGGACATGATTCGTCAGCTGTTCCAGCAGGTGCTCGACGTCGAGCTGCCCGAATTTCCGCGCATGCCCTATGCCGAGGCCATGCAGCGCTATGGTTCCGACAAGCCGGACCTGCGCATCCCGCTGGAGCTGGTCGACGTCGATGACCTGATGAAGAACGTCGACTTCAAGGTCTTTTCCGGCCCGGCCAATGCCGATGACGGCCGTGTGGCGGCACTCAGGGTCAAGGGCGGGGCCTCCTTGACGCGCAAGGAGATCGACGCCTACACCGATTTCGTCGGCATCTACGGGGCACGCGGTCTTGCCTGGATCAAGGTCAACGACCGTGCCAGTGGCATCGATGGCCTGCAGTCGCCGATCGTCAAGTTCATGGATGGCGTGGTGGAGCCCCTGCTCGACCGCGTGGGGGCCGAAGATGGCGACATCATCTTCTTCGGCGCCGACAAGGCGCGCATCGTCAACGAGGCACTGGGGGCGCTGCGTGTACGCCTGGGCGAGGACCTCGACCTGTACACGGCCGAATGGTCACCGCTGTGGGTCGTCGACTTCCCGATGTTCGAGGCCGATGATGAGGGCCGCCTGCAGGCGCTGCATCATCCGTTCACGGCGCCGTCCTGCGATGCCGAGACCCTCAAACAGCAACCGGACCAGGCGCTATCGCGCGCCTACGACATGGTGCTCAACGGCACGGAACTGGGCGGTGGCTCGATCCGTATCCACGACCAGGCCATGCAGCAGACGGTACTCGAGACACTGGGCATCGGCGAAGAAGAAGCGCGCGAGAAGTTCGGCTTCCTGCTGGATGCCCTGCAGTACGGGGCGCCGCCCCACGGCGGACTGGCCTTCGGTCTGGATCGTCTGGTCATGTTGATGGGTGGCGCGCGAACCATTCGCGAAGTCATCGCCTTCCCCAAGACCCAGAGCGCGGCCTGTCTGATGACCGATGCTCCCGGGGATGTCAGCAGCCAGCAGCTCAAGGAGTTGAATATCCGCCTGCGTCACAAGGCCAAGGCGGACAACGCCGGCGAGTAACGGCCCCGATGCCCGACGTCACGCGAACCGGCGCCCAGGAGGCGCCGGTCGTGTTTGCAAGCCCCAAGTTTTGCAGCAAGGAGTCTTATGGCGGGACACAGCAAATGGGCGAATATCAAGCACCGCAAGGCGGCCCAGGACGCCAGGCGCGGCAAGATCTTCAACAAGCTGATTCGTGAGCTCAGCGTCGCGGCGCGTCATGGCGGTGGCGACCCGGCGGACAACCCGCGCCTGCGCGCCGCCATCGACAAGGCCCTGTCCAACAACATGACCAAGGACACCATTCAACGTGCCGTGGACCGTGGTGCGGGCAATGTCGATGGCGACGCCATGGAGGAGGTCGTCTACGAGGGCTATGGCCCCGAAGGCGTGGCAGTGATGGTCGAGGCCATGACCGACAATCGCAACCGCACCGTCTCCGAAGTACGCCACGCCTTCAACAAGCAGGGCGGCAACCTCGGCACCACCGGTTCGGTGGCCTTCATGTTCCACCGCCAGGGGCGCTTGACCCTGCCGGACGGTGCCAGCGAAGAAGCCGCCATGGAGGCCACCCTGGACGCCGAGCCGGAAGAAATCGAGACGCTCGACGACGGCCGCCTGGAGGTCGTGACCTCACCGGACAGTTTCGGGACCATCAAGGATGCCCTGGTCGAGGCGGGCCTGGAGCCCTCGGCCAGTGACGTGGGCCTGTTTCCCGACAACTATACCCGCATTGCCGATGCCGACCTCGGACGACGCATCATCAAGCTGGTGGACCGCCTGGAGGACCTGGATGATGTGCAGAATGTTTTCACCAATGCCGACTTTGATGATGCCATCCTCGAGTCATTGCACGATGAAGGCTGAGGCCGTGTCGTCATTCACGGACGATGCCATGTCAGGACATCGCCGGCGGGGCGTGCTCGCATGCTGATCCTGGGCATCGACCCCGGGTCGCGGATCACCGGCTATGGCGTGCTGGATGTCAGCACGTCCCAACCGCTGTATGTCGCCAGCGGCTGCATCCGCACCCGCGGCGAGGACCTGGCACAGCGTCTGGCGCAGATCTACGCCGGCATCAGCGAAGTGATCGGCATGCACGCCCCCGGCGAATTCGCCATCGAGCAGGTGTTTCTGTCGAAAAACGCCGACTCGGCCCTGAAACTGGGGCAGGCGAGGGGCACGGCGATTGTCTGTGCTGCCAATCATGGCTTGCCGGTCAGTGAATATGCGGCTCGCCAGATCAAGCAGGCGGTGACCGGCAAGGGCGGCGCCGACAAGGCGCAGGTCCAGCACATGGTCACTGCCGTGCTCGGGCTGGATGGAGCCCCTCAGGCCGATGCCGCCGACGCTCTGGCCATTGCGCTGACGCACGCCCACGCCCGCCTGGGACTGATCCAGCAGGGGCGTTATGGTGGCGGTCGGGGACGTGGCCGGGGAAGTTCCTGGCGGGATTTTCGGCCCTCCTGATGTCGCCCTGCGGCGACGCGGCAACAGATTGTCGAACACCGTTCAGAGAGGCTGGCAAGCTGTCCTGGCGACCAGTATAGTGGGCCGCAAGGTGGCATGCTCCGCCATGCCCCGGGCTTTTGATGACCAAGGATGTTGATACACCATGATCGGACGCCTGAGAGGCACACTGCTGGAAAAACAGCCCCCCTGGCTGGTGGTCGACGTCGGCGGCGTCGGCTATGAACTGGAAGCCTCGATGACCACGCTGCTGGCATTGCCGGAGTCCGGGGAAGAGCTCGCGCTGTACACCCATCTCAGCGTACGCGATGACGCTCACCTGCTGTACGGCTTTGCCCGGGAGCAGGAACGCTCGCTGTTTCGGGCCCTGATCAAGGTAAATGGCATCGGGCCCAAGCTGGCATTGGCGATTCTCTCCGGCATGGATGAAGACGCCTTCATTCGTTGCGTGATGGATGACGACATCAAGTCGCTGACCCGCCTGCCGGGTGTCGGCCGCAAGACGGCCGAGCGGCTCGTCATCGAGATGCGTGACCGCTTTCCGCACTGGCAGGCTGACCCTCAGGACGCTGTCGACAGCGTCGGCGCCACGCCGGGTCAGCCTGCCGCCAAGGAGCCCCTGGCGGATGCCGAGGCCGCACTGATCAGCCTGGGGTACAAGTCGACGGAAGCCAGCCGCATGCTCTCGGGTCTCGAAGGCGAGGGCAGCACCGAGGCGATCATCAAGGCGGCGCTGGTGCGCCGCATGGCGGGTTGAAGCTTGCCGAGCGGGGCGGCTGTCCCGACCGCAAGCCTAGCGACACGCCCATCGACGTTGCCTGAGGAAGAGGGCCCATGCTCGAAACCGACCGATTGATTGGCGCCGAGACCCGGGACGGCGAGGGGAAGCTGGATCATGCCATTCGGCCACGCCACCTGACGGACTACATCGGCCAGCCACGCGTTCGCGAACAACTCGATATCTTCATCAGTGCGGCGCGTGGGCGTGGCGAAAGCCTGGACCACACCCTGGTATTCGGGCCGCCGGGGCTCGGCAAGACCACCCTGGCCAACATCATTGCCACCGAGATGAACGTCGGGCTCAAGTCGACCTCCGGGCCGGTACTCGAGAAGGCCGGTGACCTGGCGGCCATGCTGACCAACCTGCAGCCCGGGGATGTGCTCTTCATCGACGAGATTCACCGCCTGTCCGCGGTGGTCGAGGAAGTCCTCTATCCCGCCATGGAGGATTTCCAGCTCGACATCGTGATCGGCGAGGGGCCGGCGGCACGTTCCATCAAGCTCGATCTGCCGCCCTTCACCCTGGTGGGCGCCACGACCCGCGCCGGGCTGCTGACCTCGCCCTTGCGCGATCGCTTCGGCATCGTCCAGCGACTGGAATTCTATTCCGTCGAGGAACTGACACAGATCGTCACGCGCTCGGCCGGACTGCTGGACGTGCAATGCGACGCCGAGGGCTCCATGGAAGTCGCGCGACGCTCGCGCGGCACCCCGCGCATCGCCAACCGGCTGCTGCGTCGCGTGCGCGATTTTGCTCAGGTACGCGGCAGCGGCCACATCAATGCCGAGGTGGCGGATCAGGCACTGAACATGCTGCATGTCGACCACCACGGGCTCGACCACATGGATCGCCGCCTCTTGCTGGCCATGCTCGACAAGTTCGATGGTGGGCCGGTCGGCGTGGATTCGCTGGCCGCCGCCATCGGCGAGGAACGCGACACCATAGAAGATGTCATTGAACCATACCTCATCCAGCAGGGGCTGATGATGCGCACCGCGCGAGGCCGGGTGGTGACCCGCCAGGCCTGGCAGCACTTAGGCCGGGCCCCGGATGATCAGGCCCCGCGCAACGATTGACCGATCTGCCAAGACCGAGAGGATTGCCGTGAACGACGCCATGTCCATTCCCCACCTGATCATGAACGCCAGTGGCGTAGTCCAGGCCGTCATGCTGCTATTGCTGATCGGCTCGCTGCTGTCCTGGGTGGTGATCTTTCAACGCACCTTCGTGATGCGGCGTGCCCGCAAGGCGCATCGTGAATTCGAGGACCGGTTCTGGTCCGGAGTCGATCTCAACGAGCTGTATCGCGAGACCCCGGCGGAGCAGGAACCCCAGGGAACCGAGCACCTGTTCCGCGCCGGTTTCCGTGAGTTCAATCGCCTGCTGCCCAAGACGCGCAGTCCCCAGGCCATTCTGGACGGCGTTCAGCGCAGCATGCGCGTGGCCTGGTCACGGGAAGAGGATCGCTTGAATCTGCACCTGGTGTTCCTCGCCACGGTGGCCTCGTCGAGCCCCTATATCGGCCTGTTCGGCACTGTCTGGGGGATCATGGGTTCCTTCCAGTCGCTCTCGATGGCCCAGCAGGCCACGCTATCGACGGTCGCTCCCTGGATCGCCGAGGCCCTGATCGCCACGGCCATGGGCCTGTTCGCGGCCATTCCGGCGGTGATCTTCTACAACCGCCTGTCCGCGGAGTCTTCCCGGCTGCTGGGCAAGTACGAGGATTTCGCCGAGGAATTCCATTCCATTCTGCACCGCAACCTCCAGGGTCGCGGCGAATCCGGCGAAGGCTGAGGGAGAGGCGTCATGCACGGACCCTTCAATCGCATGGGTCGGCGCAAGCCGATGAACGAGATCAATGTGGTCCCCTTCATCGATGTCATGCTGGTCCTGCTGGTGATCTTCATGATCACGGCGCCCATGTTGACCCAGGGCGTTCAGGTGGACCTTCCCCAGACCGCTTCCGAACCCATCGAGGACACGCAGGACCAGGAACCGATCATCGTCTCGGTGGATCGCGAGGGGGAGTATTTCGTCAGCCTGGGCGGCGATGAAACCCGGGTGTCCCTCGATGAGCTCAGCCAGCGAGTGCTGGTCCTGCTGGAACGAGAGCCGGGCACTCGGGTGCTGGTACGCGGTGACCGCAATGTGGCCTATGGCCAGGTCGTGACACTGATGAGCACGCTGCAGAATGCCGGTGTCGCCAATGTGGGGCTGATTTCCGAGCCGCCGCCCGGGGAGTCCTGAGGAAGCATCATGGCCAGACAGCAACGACGCGTAGGCTATGGAATACCGGCGCTGCTCGCCATCGGGCTGCACCTGGGCCTGCTGGTGATCAGCGTGCTGCGCTTTCCCTCGGCGGAAAGCGAGCCGCCGAGCCAGTCGATCGTCCAGGCGACCCTGGTCAGCACCCGGACGACGACCGATCAGGCACAGCAGGCCAGCCAGCCCGAGGCTTCCTCGCCGGCCGACGAGGCCGCGGAACAACCGGCCACGGCCGAGGCCGACGACGCCGAAGCACAGCGCCAGGCGGCTGCGGAGGCCGAACGCCAGGCCGAAGCCCAAGCAGAGTCTGAAGCCGAAAGGGAGCGCGCCGCCGCGCTGGAAGCCGCGCGCGCCGCCGCGGAAGAGGCCCAGCGACGCGAGGCACAGGCCGAGGCAGAGGCCCGCCGCCAGCGCGAAGCCGAAGAGGAAGCTCGTCGTCAACGCGAGGCCGAAGCCGAACGCCAACGCCAGGCCGAGGAGGAGGCCCGCCGCCAGCGCGAGGCCGAAGCCGAGCGCCAACGCCAGGCCGAGGAAGAGGCGCGCCGCCAGCGCGAAGCCGAAGAGGAAGCGCGTCGCCAACGCGAGGCCGAAGCCGAGCGCCAACGCCAGGCCGAGGAAGAGGCCCGCCGCCAGCGCGAAGCCGAAGAGCAGCGACGCCAGGAAGCCGCCGCACAGCGGGCGGCCGAGGCGGCCCAGAGCAGCCTGGAGCGCGCCATCGAAGGCGAGGCGCAAGCCGCCGCCAATGCCGAGCAGGCGCGCGAAGCCGCCAATGGCTTCATCAATCTGGTACGCCGCTCCGTCGAACAGGCCTGGGTGATTCCGCCCAATGTGAGCGACAATGCCAATGCACTGGTGGCGATTCGCCTGGGCCCCTCCGGCGCCGTGATTTCCGCCAGCATCGCCCGCAGCAGTGGCAACACCGCCTTCGACCGCGCCGCCGTCCAGGCAGTGGAGTCGGCCGCACCCTTTTCCGAATTGCGTGACTTGCCCGCATCGGTACAGCGGGACCATCGTGAGTTCAATCTCAACTTCCGTCCGGGGGACATACGCTGATGAGAGTCTTGTTAACTAGCTGGCTGGCCGCGCTGGTGCTGCTCTGCGCACCACTGGCCCAGGCCGAACTGACCATCGATATCACGCGTGGCAATGAACAGGCCACGCCCATCGCCGTGGTGCCCTTCGCTGAAGACGGGACCGACCTGCCGCAGGACATCGCCCAGATCGTCGCCGATGATCTGCGTCGCAGCGGCTATTTCACGCCATTGGCACGCCAGGACATGTTCGCCCAGCCTGCCAGCAGTGATGACGTGACCTATGGTGACTGGAAGGCACTGGATACCCGCTACCTGGTCGTGGGCCGTGTTTCGCAGGAAGGCGGCAACGTCAGCATCCGTTATGAGCTCATGGATGTCTCCGGCGAGTCACGCATGCTGGGCGAGACGGTGACGACCCGGCCGGACCAGCTGCGGGCGGCGGCACATCATGTCAGCGACCAGGTCTTCGAGGCCATCACCGACATTCGTGGCGCCTTCTCGACGCGCATCGCCTACGTCACTTCCGAAGGAGTCGGCGACAACATCCAGTACCGCCTGATGGTGGCCGATGCCGATGGTCACAACAGCCATCAGGCCCTGACGTCGAATGAACCCATCATGTCGCCTGCCTGGTCGCCGGATGGCAACAAGCTCGCCTACGTCTCCTTCGAGGGCGGTCGCCCCGGCATCTATGTGCAGGAAGTCAGCAGTGGCCGGCGCGTCAAGCTGACCTCCTTCGAGGGCCTGAACAGTGCCCCCTCCTGGTCGCCGGATGGGCGCAAGCTGGCCCTGGCCCTGTCGCGCGATGGTCAGCCGGAAATCTATACCATCGATATCGCCTCCCAGGAGCTGACGCGCATCACTCGCAACCCGAGCATCGAGACAGAACCGTCCTGGGCACCGGATGGCCAGAGCCTGATCTATACCTCGGATCGCAGCGGGGGCCCTCAGATCTACCGCCAGGCACTGAATGGCGGATCCGCCGAGCGGCTGACCTATACCGGCAACTATAATGCGCGCGCCCGCTTTGCTCCCGATGGTGAAGCCATCTTCCTGATCCACAAGGGCAATAATGGCTATCAGGTGGCGCGACAGGATCTCGATAATGGTCGCCTCGTCGAGCTCAGCGATGCCCGGCAGGCCGAGTCGCCGAGTGTTGCGCCGAATGGCACCATGGTAATCTTCGCCACCCAGCAGGGAAGTCGTGGTGTGCTGGGGGCTGTATCCGCGGACGGGCGCGCTTCGTTCCGACTGCCCGCGGCCCAGGGTGATGTACGCGAACCCGCGTGGTCCCCGTTTCTGAACTGATCGAACCAGTAGCGCAAGGAGTCCTACGATGCAACTCAAGCCCTATGCCCGGTCTTTGGCCGTTGCCTTTTCCCTGGCCCTCGTGGCCGGTTGTTCCAGCACAGGTGGTACACAGGATGGTTCCATGTCCGGCGATGGTTCGGGCAGCGGCAGCGGTGCCGGTGGTACCAGCGGTGTCGGCACCGGCCAGGTGAGCGGTTCCGGCAATGGCAGCGGACTCAATGGAGGGGCGGGTCAGATGTCCGACTCGCGTATTCCCGAGACACGCACCATCTATTTCGCCTTCGACAGCGATTCCATACGCTCCGAGTTCCAGTCGGTGCTCAATGCCCATGCCAGCTTCCTGCGCAACAACAGCAATGCCAGTGTCGTGCTCCAAGGCCACACCGACGAGCGTGGTACCCGTGAATACAACCTGGCGCTGGGCGAGCGTCGTGCCGGGGCCGTCGAAGAGTTCCTCAGCGTGCAGGGAGTCTCGCCGTCACAGGTGGAAGTGGTCAGCTATGGTGAAGAGCGGCCCGCCGCTCGCGGCAGTAACGAGGAAGCCTATGCCCAGAACCGTCGCGTGGTTTTTGCCTACTGATCAGCCCGAGCGAGCCGCCTCCCGGCCATAACAGCTTCACCACGGCCTGAAGCCTCGCGCCGTGGTGATGGCGGTTCGGGAACGACACGGCCAAGGAAAGGAAACGCTGCATAAATCGACGAGCATGGTTAAGCGCAAGGCGCACGAAGCACAGAAAGCGAGACATAACAGGTAGTTAGGCGAGCTTTCGAGCACCGCGCACAAATTCGCCTGGAGCGAATTTGAACCGTCTTTAGACGGGCCCGAAGGGTAGCCGCCAAGGATGGCGGCTATAGCGAAGCGATTTGCATGCGCAGGCATTTAAGCAGTGTTTCACAACCACGCAAAGAGGGATACGTGATGAACAAGGGCATCCAACGACTCTGCGCCATCGGTCTGTTCAGCATGCCGATGGGCATCATCCCGGCCGCCGTTGCCCAGCAGCCGTCGGTCACCGACCTGTCGGGCGGTGGCGGCAGCGGCGGCACCTTTTACGATCAGGCGGCCACTCGCGAGGAAGCGGGCGGTAACCTGGTACTCTTCAACCGCCTGCAGCAGAACCAGGAAGAGTTGCGGCGCCTGAGGGGCCAGGTCGAGGAACTGCGTCACCAGCTGGAGCAGCTGCGTCAGCAGACGCGCCAGCAGTACATGGACATGGACGACCGCCTGAGCTCACTGTCTTCCAGCGGTGCTGGAGGCAGCGCCTCGTCTTCGGCCTCGTCCGACACGGCATCATCCGGCGGTAACACGACAACGGACAGCAGCGCCGGACGTGAAGCCTACCAGGCCGCCTTCGCCAAGGTGCAGGACCGCGATTTCGCTGCCGCTCGTCAAGCCTTCGAGGCCTTCATCGCGGATTATCCCCAGAGCGAGCTGGCCGCCAATGCCCACTACTGGCTGGGCGAACTGCACTCCGCTGAATCCGATCTCGAGGCTGCCGCCGGAGCCTTCAGGAAGGTGATCGATGCCTTCCCCGACAGCACCAAGGTGCCGGACGCCCTCTACAAGCTGGGACTGCTCAAGGCACGCCAGGGGGATGTCGAGGCCAGCAACGAGCTGCTCGACCGGGTCCAGTCGCAATACCCGGACAGCAATGCCGCCGGCCTTGCCCAAGACTTCCAGCAGCAGTCGGGCAGTTGATTTTCGATCGGGAGAGACATCATGGTTGCCTGCAAGATCGACTATGCGCCATCCCCGGACCTCCTGGCCGGCCGCATCATCCTGGTAACCGGGGCCGGAGACGGTATCGGGCGCAGTGCCGCCCTGAGCTATGCGCGACACGGTGCCACCGTGATTCTGCTGGGGCGTACCACCGCCAAGCTCGAATCCGTCTATGACGAGATCGAAGCGGCAGGCGGCGCCCAGCCGGCGATATTCCCGCTCAACCTGGAAGGCGCGACGCTCAAGGACTACCAGGACATGGCGGTTACCCTGAACAATGCCTTCGGGCGTCTCGATGGCATACTGCACAATGCCGGTCTGCTGGGGCGCATCACGCCCTTCGAGCAATATGACCCGGCGCTCTGGGAACAGGTCATGCAGGTCAACGTCAACGGTCCGTTGTGGATGACCCAGGCGTTGCTCCCCCTGCTGCGCGCCTCACCGGATGCCTCGGTGATCTTTACCTCCTCGAGTGTCGGCCGCAAGGGGCGCGCCTACTGGGGCGCCTACTCGGTGTCCAAGTTTGCCACCGAAGGCTTCGTCCAGTTGCTGGCCGACGAGGTGGAGCATGAAGGCAGGCTACGCATCAACAGTCTCAACCCGGGTGCCACCCGCACCGCCATGCGCAAGTCGGCCTACCCCGGCGAGGATCCCATGACCCTGCGCCCGCCGGATGCCATCATGCCAACCTATCTGTGGCTGATGGGGCCGGACAGCCATGGCCACAATGGCGAGACCTTCGACGCTCAGCCACCACGCCGGACCTGAGGGCCCGGCCGTTTCGATCAGGGCGACAACTCGTCCACCGTCAGTTCCCGCATCAGGTCAGCAGCGCTATCCAGGCACAGGTCCGCCGCCCATCGGCGGTGGTCATCGGCGCTGTCCATGTAGCCATAGCCGACGGCCACCGCCAGCATCCCCGCGGCATGAGCGGCCTGAACATCCCGATGGTGATCGCCGATGTACCAGCAGTCCCCGGGAGCCACGGCCAGCCGGCGCGCGGCTTCCTGGAGAGGCGCCGGATCGGGCTTCCTGACCGGCAGGTCATCCGCGCACAACAACACATCCGGCTCGAGCCCCAGGGCCAGGACCAGTGGCTCGGCATAGGCGCGCGGCTTGTTGGTGACAATCCCCCAGGGACGTCCGGCACTCACCCAGCGTTCCAGCAGTTCGCGCAGTGGCGGAAAGACCTCGCTCTCGACCGCGACGGCCTCGCTGTAGCGATCGAGCAGATACTGTCGCGCCTGATCATGCTCGGCATGCTCGCGCTCCAGACCGAGCGCCAGTTGCACCAGGGCACTACCACCATTGGAGACCTGGGCCCGGATCGCCGGGTAGGGCAGCGCCTCCAGGCCATGATGCGCCCTCAGGGCATTGGTGGCACGCGCCAGGTCCGGGGCCGTGTCGACCAGGGTGCCATCCAGGTCGAACAGCAGTGCCTGGGGGCAGGGCCAGCCGCTCATGAGGATGCCTCACGCCGACAGTGCATCAGATAATTGACGGAGACATCACGCGGCGCCAGGCGATAGCGACGCCACACCGGCTGATAGACGAGACCGCTCTGTTCGCACACCTCCAGCCCCGCCTCGCGGGACCAGGCAGCCAGCTCGGAAGGGCGGATGAAGCGGGCATAATCATGGGTACCCCGCGGCAGCATGCCCAGTACGTACTCGGCACCGATGATGGCCAGGGCATAGGCCTTGGGGTGGCGATTGATGGTCGAGAAGAAGACCTGACCGCCCGGCTTGACCAGGCGGGCACATGCCCGCACCACCGAGGCCGGATCGGGTACGTGTTCGAGCATTTCCAGGCAGGTCACCACGTCGAAGGAGGCCGGCTGCTGCTCCGCCAGCTGCTCGACACTGAGGCACCGGTAATCGATCTCGACGCTCGATTGTTGTGCATGCTGCCGGGCCACGCTCAGCGGTGCCTCGCCGAGGTCGATGCCGGTGACATGGCCGCCGCGATGGGCCATGGCCTCGGCGAGAATACCGCCACCGCAGCCGACATCGAGAATGTCGCGCCCCGCGAGGCCGGCGCGGGTATCGATGAAGTCGAGACGCAGCGGGTTGATGTCATGCAATGGCTTGAACTCGCCGCCGGTATCCCACCAGCGGTCGGCCAGGGTTTCGAACTTGGCGATTTCGGACGCATCGACATTGTCGCTGCGGGAGTGACGTGCCGTCATGGCTCTCTCCATCAGAGGTGGCGAATTCGCCCCGGTGGCGAACTCGGGCGCATTCGGTATCATGGGGCCATGATACCCGTTCCGGGGAACCCATTCACAATGGCGCTTCACATTCATTCGATCTCGACAGGGACTCCTTCATGATTCGCAAGGCTGTATTGCCCGTCGCCGGTTTCGGCACCCGTTGTCTGCCTGCCTCCAAGGCGATCCCCAAGGAAATGATCACCATCGTCGACCGACCGGTGATTCAGTATGTCGTGCAGGAGGCCGTCGAAGCCGGTATCCGCGACATCGTGCTGGTCACCCATGGCAGCAAGGGCGCCATCGAGAACCACTTCGACAAGCACTTCGAGCTGGAAGCAGGGCTCGAGGCCAAGGGCAAGTGGGAGCTGCTGGAAGAGTTGCGCGCCATTGTGCCGCCGGACGTCAACATCATCAGCATACGCCAGTCGGAGCCGTTGGGGCTTGGACATGCCGTGCTGTGCGCTCGGCCGATCGTCGGTGACGACGAGCCTTTTGCCGTTCTGCTGCCGGATGTCCTCGTGGACGGCAGCGATCTGGAGGGCGACAACGACCTCGCCGGCATGCTGGCCTCGTACGAGGCGCGTCAGCGCAGCCAGTTGATGGTCGAGTCAGTGCCTCATGACATGGTGCACAAGTACGGTATCGTCGCCCCCGAAGGAGCGCCCCCGGCGGCAGGCGAGGCCGGTGCGCTGAGCGGAGTCGTCGAGAAGCCCGCCCGGGAAGAAGCACCGTCGGATCTGGCCGTGATCGGACGTTATGTGCTCCCCGGACGCATCTTTCCGTTACTCGCCGAAACCCCGCCGGGCGCCGGCGACGAAATCCAGCTGACCGATGCCATAGAACGCCTGCGCGATGCAGAAGGGGTCGATGCCTGGCGGATGCGTGGCCGAACCTATGACTGCGGACACCAGCTCGGCTACCTGGAAGCCATCCTCGCCTATGGTCGCCGACACGCTCGCTACGGCGAAGGCTTCCGCGAGCTCATCGGTCGTTACGCCGGCGAGGAGTAAGTCATGCGCGTCGTTATCATCGGCAGCGAACTGGCGGCCGCGACTGCCGCGGCAGCACTCGCCTGGGTGGGGCATGAGGTCACCTGGCGCCCTCATGCCTCCCTGGACTGGGCCCGTCTTGCGACCAGCGCCTGGCTGACCAGTGAGCCACAACTCACGGCGCATCTCCAGGAGGGCCGCGACCAGGACAGGCTGACGATTCTTGATGCCGATCAGACGCCCGATCAGGCGGCCGCCTTCGATGTGGTCTGGCTGTCCCTGTCCCCGGAACAGCGGGACGAAGCGGGTGAACTGATCGCCGAGCACAGCCGCTGGCTGTCGGACACGGCCGTGCTGGTCAACAATTCGACCTTTCCGGTAGGCGAGACCGAGGCCCTGGAGTCACGACTGGGCGCGGGTCGCAGTGCCGTGACGCTTGTCGACCTGCTGGAGGAGGGGCGCGCCTGGGACACCTTCACGCGCCCCTCGCGCTGGCTGCTGGGTTGCGACGATGATCACGCCGAACAACGGGTGCGCGAACTGTTGCGTGCCTTCAACCGCCGGCGTGAGGTCTTTCAGCGCATGCCCCGGCGAGCCGCCGAACTCAGCAAGCTGGCCATCAACGGCATGCTGGCGACGCGCATCAGCTACATGAACGAGATCGCCGGGCTGGCCGATACCCTGGGCGTGGATGTCGAGTATGTACGCCAGGGCATGGGCGCCGATACCCGCATCGGCTACGAGTACCTGTATCCGGGGTGCGGCTTCGGTGGCCCCAGTTTTTCACGGGACCTGATGCGGCTGGCGGATGTGCAATCGGCCAGTGGACGGCACTCGGCCCTGCTCGACCAGGTCCTGGACATCAACGAGCACAAGAAGGAAACGTTGTTCCGCAAGCTCTGGGCGCATTATCACGGCTGCCTGGAAGGCCGTACGGTGGCGATCTGGGGGGCAGCCTTCAAGCCGGGTACGGCGCGCATCGATCATGCCCCGGTATTGACCCTGCTGCGGGCACTCTGGGCTCAGGGCGTACATGTCAGGCTTCATGACCCGGCAGCCGTATCGGCGCTGCAGGAGCGGCTGGGAGCCCATCCGTTATTGCACTGTTTCGACGCCGATCCGTTCGAAGCCACCGAGGGCGCCGATGCCCTGATGCTGGTCACCGAATGGAAGGCCTACTGGAACCCGGACTGGCAACGCCTGGCCTCACAGCTCGACGGCCGCCTGTTGCTGGACGGACGCAATATCTATGATCCCGACTATGTGGCGGCCATGGGGCTGCATTATCGCGGCATCGGCCGGCGTGCCGATCCCTGATCAGCCACCGACATCGGCGTGCTGGCGGGCCACGAAATCCCAGTTGATCACCTTCCAGACCGCTTTCAGATAGGCCCGGTGGTCAGGCGTCTGTGGAGAATGAGCCCCGGGCCCCGAGGCCTCGATCGCCAGCAGCGGGAAATGGCCACTGGCCAGGGGGCATGGGCTGTCGATCACGACCAGATTGCCGTTGGCGTCCTGAACCAGCCAGCTCCAGGCCGATGTCCGGTTGTCGCGTGCGGCGGCCGTCATGTTGCGTTCGAACTGATCGAATGAGCCGAAGGCTGCCTCGATGGCCCTGGCCATGGCGCCAGCGGGCTTGCCGCCACCGCGCGGGGCCAGACAATGCCAGTAGAAGGTCAGGCTCCATGCCTCGGCTGCCAGCGAGAAGGTCTCCCCGAACGCACTGTGAAGCAAGTCCTCAAGGGACGCATCCGCCAGGGGCGAGTCGGCCACCAGGCTGTTGAGACGCGCCAGGCACTGCCGGTGGCGGCCGTCATAGCGCTCACTGATCCAGTCGACCGACAGCTGGGGCTCCAGGGCATGTTTCTCGTAGGGCAGGGCAGGCGGCAGAAAGGCCATGGGAAAGCTCCCTTGATTCGCTGGGTGGCATGCACCGCTCGTGGGTTTCGTCGGGCGATATCAGTGGAAGTGGCAATGTATCGAGCTTGCCCGTTCGCTACGACGGTAAAAAACTTTACACTATTCAGCATGCTGTGACTGTTCGGCGGCGGCATCCTATCATTCCGGCCCGGGTGGGTAACGCCTGACGCCTGGTTGTCGGCCTCCGAAACCCGTTTCATCGCCCAAGGAGATCACCATGGCAGAGCGCCCGGAAGACAGCCGGTACCAGCGACCCATCGTACCGGACCCGGATGCCAGCCTGGCGGGCCACCGTCCCGCCAGTGCCCCCAGGGTGCGTCTCTGGCCGCTGTGGTGCCTGACCCTGTTGCTGTTGATCATGCTGACGGGGCTGGCTGCCGCCGGCTGGTGGTATCATCAGGATGTCCAGCAACGCCTGACACAACTGCAGGGCGAGCTTTCCAATGTGCATGCCCGCTTCGATGCCGAGCAGGGGCGGGGCGATGCCCTGGACTCCCTCCAGCAACGGGTCGCGGACGTCGAGGACGACCAGGCCGCGGTGGGCCAGCAGATCGAACAGCGCCTGTCCGAATGGGCAGAGCAACACCTCGTGCCGGTGGCAGAAGGCCTCGACGAGGCCAGCCGCAACCTGGCCAGCCTCGAGGAGGACGCCCGGGTGCGTGACGAGACGCTGTCGGCCGTTCGCAGTTCGCTGGATGCGCTGGAGCAAGCCGGTGAGGAAGGGCGCGCCGCCCTCGAGGAGCGTCTCGTGAGCCTCGAGAACGCCCTTGAAGCGAACGAGTCCCGGCTGTCGGAGTCGAATGAAGGTGTTCAATCCCGCCTTGCGTCACTCAGCGATGACCTGGAGACCATGCAGGGACGTCTGTCGGGCATGCAGGACGACATTGAAGCCCATGACGGTTCGCGAGAAGATACCCAGTCTCAGGTCGAAGACTTGTCTTCGCGCCTGAATGAAATGCAGACGGAGCTGCGAGACCTGCGTCAGGCTCAACTGGCGTTGAGCGCTCAGCTGGAATCCTTGCGCTAGTCGCGAGACGTCGGTCAGGAAATCTGCGTATTATGGATAATCGTCAGTTCATGCGCCTGGGAAGCGGCGCACTGTGTCTGGTCGCGGTCACGCCGAGCCTGGCACTCGATGCCTCGATCAGCGGTGTAGAGGAGGAGCTTGCCGGCAACATCGAAGTCTATCTCGATGGGCTCGATGCCTCCCAGTATCAGGCCGAACGCCTGGAAGACGAGGTGCGTCGCCTGGTCGGTGAGGCCCTGCGCCCCTTCGGCTACTACGCGCCCGACATGACCCTGAGCTTCGATGACCCGGCATCCCCGTCGCGGGTCAACCTGGATGTCGACAAGGGTGAGCCGGTGCGCATCGAACGCCTCGATTTCGTGCTGGAAGGCGCCGCCGCCGAGGACCCGCCGTTCACCGACGCCATCGAGGCCTATCCCCAGGAGAAAGGCGATATCCTGCGCCATGCCCCTTATGACAGCCTGCGCAGCAAGCTCTCGGGGCTGGCCATGCAGCGCGGCTACTTCGACTGGGGGTTCAGCCAGCGGCGCCTGGAAGTGCGTCCCTGGTCACATAGTGCCCACCTGTCGCTGAGCCTCGACAGCGGCCCTCGCTACCATTTCGGCGAGGTCAATTTCAGCGGTCAGCACATCGAGTCCGAGCGGCTGAGCAACCTGGTGCCCTTCGAACCGGGGAGCCCCTATCTCGCCGGCCAGGTGGCCCGCTTGAATCAGAACCTGGGCCAGACCCAGTGGTTCGGCTCCGTCAGTGTGCGGCCGCGCCTCGATGCCGGTCCCGAGAGTCTGGCCATCCAGGACGCCGGGCCCGGCTGGTGGTATGCGCTGGATGTCGAAGGCATCCCCGCGGCACCGGCACAACCCGCCGCTCTCGACGCCCGCGCGCTCGGCGCCGCCGGCGCGGTGAATGCGCCCGATGTGCCGCAGGTGCCGATCGACGTGCTGGTCACGCCGGCGGACCGCCACCAGTTCGAGACCGGCATCGGTTTCTCCACCGATGTGGGGCCACGGGCCCGACTCAGCTGGGATCAGCCCTGGGTCAACCGCTATGGCCACAGCTGGGATCATGATCTGTATCTTTCCGGTCCCGAGCAGAAGTTCACCGGCGTCTACAGCATGCCGCTCGAGGACCCCTTGAATGACAGCTACGAGCTGCAATACGGCCTGCGCAACGAGGACAAGGATGACACCAAGTCCACGGAAGCCAGTGTCGAATTCGGGCGTCGCTGGAAGTTCGAGAACGGCTGGGAACAGTACCTCTATGTCCGCTCGACCTTCGAAGACTTCACCCAGGCCGGGGTGTCCAACGAGGTCCTGCTGCTGTATCCCGGGGTCCGCTGGTCACGCACCCGCACCCGTAATCAGACCTTTCCCACCTGGGGCGACCGTCAGCAGCTGACGCTGCAGTACGCCAATCCCGCCTGGGGGTCGGATGCCGAATTCCTGAGGGTCAACGGCGATACCCAGTGGGTGCGCATGCTCGGCGACAGCAACCGCTTCGTGGGGCGGCTCGGCGTGGGCAGTATCACCACCGATGACTTCGACGATATCCCGCCGTCCTTGCGTTTTTTCGCCGGCGGTGACAACAGCGTGCGCGGCTATTCCTACGAGAGCCTGGCGCCCAGGGATGCAGAAGGGCGGCTGGAAGGCGGCGAGCAGCGTTTCGTGGCCAGCGTCGAGGCCCAGCGCAAGGTTGCCGACAAGTGGTGGCTGGCCACCTTCGTCGACACCGGGGACGCCTTTTCCGACTGGTGGCCTGGCCAGTTGAATACCGGTGCCGGCCTCGGCGTCAGGTGGATCTCGCCGGTCGGGCCGATCCGCTTCGATGTCGCCCATCCCTTCGATCACGACGACAGCTTTCGCATCCACTTTTCCATCGGACCGGAATTCTGAGAGGCCGCCACGTGAGACTACGTCGCTTGACCTGGGCGCTGACCCGCCTGTTGTTGCTGATCCCGCTGTGGTTGTGCGGACTGGTCTTTCTGGTGCTGGGCCTGGCCCTGTCGCCCTGGGGCACCGGACTGCTCCTCGATCAGGGCAAACGCATGGGGCTCTACGACTTCGCCAGCGCCGAGGGCGCGCCACTGGATACACTCATTGTCGAGGAACTGAGTCTCGAGGCCGGCCCGGCCCAGGTGGCCGTGCAGCGGCTGGAACTCGCCTGGGCCGAGGATTGCCTGCTGGACGGGCGCCTGTGTCTCGACCGACTGGATGTCGAGGGCGCACGCATTCGCCTCTCGGCCAGCGACGCGCCACCTCCCGAGCCGGAACCGGCCGGCGGCGAGGGCGGCATGCCAGGCCCCATCCAGCTGCCGTTGCCCATCGAGTTACGCGAACTGGCACTGGATGATGTGGAGGTTCGGCTGGCCGATGGCACCAGACTCTATTGGTCGTCCTTTGCCACCGGGGCGGTGGCAAAGGACGATACGCTCGAGCTCCTGCCCACCCGACTGGATGGACTGCGCCTGACCCTGCCGCTGTCGGCCGGCAATCAGCTCGCCCTCAGCGCAGGCGAACACGAAGGCCCCATCCTGGCCGCTGCCGCCATTGATGCCTCGATCGCCGCGAATTCACCGTTGCCCGCCGAGGCGGCCCCCGAGGCCGCGGGCATGGCCGGCCAGTCGCTGGAAGACAAGCCGCGTATCGAGCTGCCGGACATCACCCTGCCCATCAATGTGGAAGTCCCGGAGCTCAAGGTCACCGATACGGCCGTGGAAGGCGCCTTTGCCTATCACCTCGAGGAGTTGCTGCTGAGCGTCACGGCTCGGGGACAGGACATCACCATCGAGCCGCTGCAAGTGGCGAGTTCGGCCGCGGATGCCCGCCTCGAGGCCGAGGTCACCCTGAGCGGCGACTACCCGCTGAACGCTCGCCTCGAAAGCGATCTCTACCTGCCGCAACGCATGCCGGCGCTTGACGGCGAGCGTATCGAGCTCGCCGTGAGCGGTGACCTGGCGGATCTCCAGGTTGACCTGACCACGACCGGGCCCATCGAGACCCGCTTCAGCGCCACCCTCGATGCCCTCGACCCGACACTGCCGTTTCAGGCGTCACTGCAGAGCCCCGGCCTGCAATGGCCACTGCCTGGCATGCAAGCCGCCACCCCACCGGCCACCGCACAAGCGGATACCGACACCGGGAACGGTCAGGAAGAGGACGACACCGACGCCTCCAGCACGGACCCGGAAGCGTCGGAGACGACCGAACCCTGGCGGGTCGAATCGCTCAGTCTCGAAGCGGAAGGCAGCCTGACCGATTACCGCACCCGGCTTTCACTGGCGGCACAGGGCCCGCAGGTACCGCGTACCCGGGTGGAGCTGAGCGGGCGTGGCGATCTGGCGCATTTCATCTGGGAACCATTGGCCCTGCACATGAATGACGCCCGCGTGACCACCGAGGGGCGCATCGACTGGGCCGAGGGGCTGGCGGTGGAAGCCAGCCTCGCGCTCAACGACCTGAATCCCGAACCCTTCGTCGAGGGCTTGAGCGGTAACCTGGATGGCAGTGCCGATGTCGCCTTCACACAGGATGCGGATGGCTGGCGGGTAGAGGTACCCGGCCTGGCGATCAATGGCACCCTGGCCGATTATCCGCTCAGCCTCGAGGCCCAACTGGCCGGCGATAGCCGCATGAACTGGCAGATCCAGACCCTGGCTTTCCGCCAGGGCGATAATCGTCTCGACGCCAGCGGCGAGGTGTCCCCCGAGCAGCTCGATGTGGCAGCCGAGCTGGACATGCCGGCCCTCGACAGTCTCTACCCGGAGCTGAACGGTGCCCTGAGCGGCAGCATCGATGCCTCGGGCAGTCTGGAGGCACCCCAGCTGCAGCTCGATCTTGCCGGCGATGGCCTGGCCTTCGCCGACAACGCCCTGACACGACTCGAGCTGACCGGAGAGGTGGCCGGCCTCGAGGATCCACGCCTGGATGTGGCACTCAATGCCGAGGGTATCGACGCGGCGGGCCAGGTGTTCGACAGCGTCGACCTGAACCTCGACGGGCGGTTGTCGCAGCACCGCCTGACGCTGGATGTGAGTGGCCCGACCGAAGGCCTGCTGTCCTCACTGAATCTGGCGCTGGAAGGCGGGCTGGATCAACAGGCACAACGCTATCAGGGCCGCCTGACACCCCTCGAGGCCAGTACCGGGTATGGCGAGCTGGCCCTCGATGATGCCCTGGTGGTCGAGGCCGACCTGGCCAGCAGCGCGGTCACCGCGCAGCCATTCTGTCTGCGCCGTCGCGAGGGCGGTGCGGTCTGTCTCGAAGAGCCGCTTGCCGCCTCGGCCGACAGCGGCAATGCCGTGCTGACTATCAATGAGCTGCCCATGGACCTGATCAATGACGCCATGCCCGCCGGTTGGCAAATGGCGGGCGAGACCCAGGCCCGCATGACCGCCCAGTGGTCCCGAGGAGGTAGCGCCTGGCAGGCTGAAGCCAACCTGGAGAGCAGCCTGGATATTGCCGGACAGGATGCCTATGGCAAGGCCTGGACGGTGCCCGGCACCGGACTGACGCTGGACCTACAGGCCGATCAGGGGCGTGCCGATGTCGATCTGGGGCTCACGCTGGGCGAGAGTGGTGCGCTGCGCCTCGATCTGGGCATCGACGACCCCATGGGGGCCGGCAATCTCTCCGGCACCCTGGCGGTGGAGGAGCTCGCCTTGAGCCCGTACCGGCCGCTGGTGGCCGACGTCAAGACCCTCGAAGGGGCGCTCGGCGGACGCATCGAGATCAGTGGCGATCGTCAGCAACCCCGACTCGATGGCAACCTGGAACTGGGCGGACTCCAGGCAGTCGGCCTGGGGCTGCCGCTTTCCGTTACCGACGGGCGCCTGAACGTCGCTCTCAATGGCGATCGCGCCCTGCTCGACGGCTTCGTGGCCAGCGAACAGGGCAGGCTAGAGATAGAAGGTAATGCCAGCTGGCCGTCCGCCGATGCCTGGCAGGCAGCCATCGATCTCAACGGCGTCGAGCAGCCCTTGCAGGCCTCGCTGTCCGGTTTCGGCCGCCTGCGCCTGGCACCCGAGCTCAGTATCAGTGCCAATCCGGAAAGACTGCGCCTGCGCGGCGATGTCGGCATTCCCTGGGCCCGGCTCGAAGTCGGTGAAGTACCGGCCTCGGCACAGTCGGCCAGCCCCGACGAGGTCATCGTCAGCCGTGAAGAAGTCGAAGCCCGGGAAACCGCGCAGGCCACCGGTGAATCGACGGCCGAGGCCATGTCCGACGCCGGCATGGCCATGGACATGCGCATCACCCTGTCGCTGGGCCCGGACATGCGGCTCTCGGCCTATGGGCTGGAGACCGGTCTGGCCGGCAACCTCGAGGTTCGCCAGCAGGGCGGGCCGGTGCAGATCTTCGGTGACGTCAACCTCGTGGACGGTCGCTTCCGAGCCTTCGCCCAGGACCTGATCATCCGCGAGGGCATCCTGTATTTCAGCGGGCCTCCCGGCGAGCCTCTGCTCGACTTCGAGGCCATCCGCAATCCGGACAGTACCGAGGACGATGTGATTGCCGGCATTCAGGTTTCCGGACCGGCCTCCAGTCCACGCCTGCAGATCTTTTCCGAGCCGGCCATGGATGAGTCACGGGCGCTGTCCTATGTGCTGCGTGGCCGCGCACCGGATGCCAGCGGCGGCGCCGACGGCGCCTTGACCTCGGCACTGATCGGCGTGAGTCTGGGGCAGGCTGGCGGAACCGTGGGGGCCATCGGCGAGGCCTTCGGCATTCAGGACCTGCAGCTGGATTCGGCCGGCAGCGGCGAGGATAGCCAGGTGGTGGTCCGAGGCAACCTCACCGACCGCTTGAGCGTCGGTTACGGCGTCGGGGTCTTCTCGCCCATCGCCGAGCTGAGCCTGCGCTACAAGCTGTGGCGCAACCTCTATGTGGAAGCGGTCTCCGGTGCCTCCCAGGCGGTGGACCTGATCTATACCTTCAGCCTGCCGGGCGATCCGCCGGACCTGGAATAGGCTCGTCAGACACGCCATATTCGCGCAACAACGAGGAAAGCGTCATGAACGTACAGGCTGCAAGCGCGCCGCAGGGGCGCAGCACGCCACTGGAAATTTCCGGCCGGCATCGGGTGTCCGGACGCAGCATGCTGCCGCCCTGGCCGGAAGGCATGCATGAAGTCGTGCTCGGCCTGGGGTGTTTCTGGGGTGCCGAGCGGCTGTTCTGGGAACTTCCCGGCGTGCATGTCACGGCCGTGGGCTATGCCGGAGGCGTCACGCCCAATCCGAGCTATGACGAGACCTGCACCGGTCGCACCGGCCATGCCGAAGTGGTGCGGATCGTCTTCGACCCCGAGGTGATCTCGCTGGAGACGATACTGCGCTATTTCTGGGAGGCCCACGATCCGACCCAGGGCGATCGCCAGGGTAACGATATCGGCCCCCAGTATCGCTCGATCATCCTGACCCTCGATGAAGCTCAGCAGGAACGGGCCCGACACAGCCGCGAGGCCTACGCCGGGGCGCTGGCGGAGCAGGGCAGGGGCCCGATTACCACCGAGATTATGCCGTTGGAAGTTTTCTATTATGCCGAGGAATATCATCAGCAATACCTCGACAAGAATCCCGGCGGCTATTGCGGCCTGAAAGGCACCGGGGTGAGCTGCCCGATCAGCGCATGACGGTGGCCCAGTGATCGAGCTGCTGTGCGACGCGGCGCGCCAGCCAGCTGGCGAGTCGCCCGTCCCGCCACTCGACATAGCCCACATGACCGCCGTGACTGGCCCGTTCCAGGCGGACCCCGGTCCCCAGTGACAGGCGGTCGTAGAGACCGGGCGGCATGAAGGGATCATCCGCGGCGTGCAGGATCAGGGTCGGCAGCTCGATCCGGCCCAGCAGGGGGCCGGACGAAGCACGCCGATAATAGTCTTCGGCCCCCGTGAAGCCGTGCAGGGGGGCCGTCACCGCATCGTCATAGGCCCGCAGGGTCGCGAGATGGGGGAGATCGGCCGGCTGCAGATCCAGCGGCAATTCCCTGTCTGCCAGTCGCGGCGCCACCTTGCCTTTCAGGGCATCGAGCAGGTGGCGTTGGTAGATCCTCGCCATGCCCTGCTCCAGGGTGTCGGCACAGGCGGCCAGATCCACCGGCGGTGCCACCGCCATGGCGCCCCGCAGCTGAAGCCGGTCGTCGGCTTCCTCGGCGACCAGCTTGAGCAGCATATTGGCGCCGAGCGATACGCCCAGTGCCGCTATGGTGGCGTGCGGATAGCGATGGCGTAGTGTCTCGAGCAGATAGCGGGCATCCGCGGTGTCGCCACTGTGATAGGCACGCGGCAGTCGGTTCGGCCATTGCCCGCAGCCTCGGAAGTGCATCAGCAGCGCTCGCCAGCCCGATTGTTCGGCGCTGGCCATGACATGACGCGCATAGGGCGAGTCCACCGAACCTTCCAGACCGTGAAACATCACCAGCAGCGGGGCCCGCTCGGAGGTCGCGGACCGGCCGCACCAGGCGAGTTCGACGAAGTCGCCGTCGGGCAGTTCGAGAGTCTCCCGGGTCATGTCCGGCGCGGGCCGTGGCAGCACGCGCGGTAACAACGTCTGCAGATGCGCATTGGCCAGCCCGGGTGCCGGTCGAAAGTCGGCGGAGAAGTCGCCTGCCTGGATCACGTACCGACGTCCCGCTTCGACGTGACGCTGTCATCCAGCTCCTGCCACAGCGCATCGACGGCAGACTGGGCGACATGGCGACGATAGAGTCGGATGTCCAGTGGCAGGCACCAGGAGGTGTTGCCGGCCAGCACCAGCCTGCCCGAGGCCAGCGCTTGCGTGACGCTGCGTTCCGGCAACCACCCGATACCATAGCCCAGCCCGACCAGCTCGCGGATATTGCCGCTCTGGATGCTTTCGTTGAGCACATTGAAGGTGGGAGAAGCCCCTCGTGCGTCCAGATGGCGGCGAAGCGCCGCATTGACCATGGAGCGCGGATGATAGGCAATCAGCGGCAGGGGCTGATGGCTCGGCGGATCCAGCGCAAAACGCGGGACACCATCCTCGGTTGGCAGCGATACCGGTACCAGGCGTTCCGTCCCCAGTCGACGATAATCGAAGTCCGCAGTATCGAATTCCATCGGCACCTCATCCACCGGCCAGTAGCACATCACCAGGTCACACTCGTCGCGACCCAGCGCCTGGAAGTAATCCGGCGTCAACCAGCCGGTGGCGCGCAGGTAGGGCGAGATATCAGGGGGACGCGACCAGCCGGCCAGCCACTCCGGCAGAAAGTTGGCCAGCAGGCTCTGGGACGCGGCCAGCCGCATGCCAGCGGCCTGGTGCTCGGCCAGGCTGCCCAGGCGTTGACGCGTATCGGCGACGCGCCGCGTCACGTCCTGACACAGACCGAGGAACTCCTCGCCTTCGGGGGTCAGGGAAAGCGGCAGGGTCTGACGGTTGATCAGGGTCGCCCCCATGTCATCCTCGAGCAACTTGATGCGTCGCGAGAAGGTCGGTTGGGTGACATTCTGCTCTTCCGCCGCCCGCGAGAAGTGCCGCGTCCGGGCCAGGGCAATGAAATCTTCCAACCAGCGTATTTCCATGACAGCTCTCTTGCCGCGGTTCCCCGGATGGGATCAGCCACCAGGCAACCACTGCATCGATAGATGACGAAGCACACGCCGCAACGCAAGAGAGCCCGGATCATCGGGCTCCCTGCGGCACGCTTTGCTAATGAATGCATTATGCCAGCAAACCGGCACACTCAGCCAATGCGCCCTTCCTCGACCGCATGACAGGCCACCTGGCCCCCGTCATCCGTGGCGATCAGGGCGGGAATTTCATGGCGACAGCGTTCATCGGCATGCGGGCAGCGCCCGTGGAAGACACAGCCCGAAGGCAGGTTGACCGGCGTCGGCACCTCGCCTTCGAGGCGAATATGCTGCGGGCGGTCATCCTCGAGTCGCGGAATGGCCGACATCAGCGCCTGGGTATAGGGATGGCGAGGGCGGGAGAACAGGGTCGCGGTAGGCGCCACCTCGCAGACCCGGCCCAGATACATCACCGCAACCCGGGTGCCGAAATGCTCGACCACGGCCAGGTCGTGAGTGATGAACAGATAGGTCAGGTTGCTGCGCTGTTGCGCTTCCATCAGCAGGTTGAGCACCTGGGCCTGAATCGACACATCCAGCGCCGAGATCGGTTCGTCGGCGACGATGAATTCCGGATCCACGGCCAGTGCCCGGGCGATGGCAATGCGCTGGCGTTGACCACCGGAGAACTCGTGGCCGTAGCGCGGCCCCCAGTCCGCGCTGATGCCGACGGACGTCATCACCTCGCTGACCTTGTCCTTGACGGCCTGGTTGGACCAGTCCGGATGATGCAGCCGGATCGGCTCTTCCAGCGTCTGTTGAATGGTCATGCGAGGGTTCAGCGACGCATAGGGGTTCTGGAAGATCATCTGCATGCGGCGACGATAGGGCAGCAGCTGTTTGGTGCTCAGGTCGTCGATGCGTTCCCCGTCATAGTGAACCTCGCCCGCCGAGGGCGTGATCAGACCCATGACGGTACGCGCCACCGTGGACTTGCCGCAGCCGGACTCGCCGACGACGCACAGGGCTTCGCCACGTTGAATGTCCAGGTCCACGCCATTGATGGCGTGCACGTGTTCCTGGTGGCGCACCAGCTTGCCGCCCTTGAACTGGAGTTGTTCGAGAAAATCCCCGGAAAGCGAGAAACGCTTCTCGATCCCCTTGAGGCTCAACAGCGGCCGTGAAGATTCCGGGCTTGTCGCGGTCGAATTCATCAGTCTTGCTCCTCGGCCGGAATGCGTTCGCTTTCGATCATCTCCGCCACCATGTGGCAGGCGGCCTGACAGTTGCCGGAGGTCACGAATGCCGGCACTTCCTCGTGACAGGCAGAACGATGGCTGCCGTCGGCGCGTTCGACGAAGCCACAACGCGGATGGAAGGCACAGCCGCTCGGCAGGTTGGAAAGCGACGGCATGCTGCCGGGAATCTGGTTGAGCCGCTCGCCCGGGGTGGCCATCTGCGGCAGGGCATTGATCAGCCCCTGGGTGTAGGGGTGTTGCGGATCATTGATGATCTCCCGGGTCGGTCCCTGCTCGATGACGCGACCGGCATACATGACCAGCATGCGCTGGGTGACCTGGCTGACCACCCCCAGATCGTGGGTGATCAGTATCAGACCGACATTGTGGGTCTCGCAGAGCTCGAGCAGCAGCGCCATGATCTCGGCCTGAATGGTCACATCCAGTGCCGTGGTCGGTTCATCGGCGATGATGATGTCCGGGTCGAGCAGCAGGGCGATGGCAATGATCACCCGCTGTCGCATGCCACCGGACAGCTCGTGCGGATACTGGTCCAGTCGCGCCTCGGGCGAGGGGATCTGGACCTGCTGGAGTCGGTTGAGCGAAATGGTGCGCGCCTGACGGGTACTGATGCGGCGATGTGCCTTGAGGCACTCGACCATCTGTTCGCCGATGGTCAGTACCGGATTGAGGGTCATCATCGGGTCCTGGAAGATCATCGACATGCGATGACCGCGCACCTTGCGCAACTTGCGATCGCTGAGGCCGATCAGTTCCTGGCCATCGAACTCGATACTGCCGCCGGCGATATAGCCGGGTTTGGCGATCAGGTTGAGCAGCGTGAAGGCCGCCACCGACTTGCCGGCACCGGACTCGCCGACGATGCCCAGGCGCTCGCCGCGATCCAGACTGAAGCAGACATCGCGCAGGGCCCGCACATCGCCGCCACGCAGCGCGAAGCGCACATCGAGGTGGTTAACGTCGAGTAGAGACATGAGATTCAGCCCTTGTAGAGTCGCGGATTGAGCACGTCGCGCAGCCAGTCGCCCAGCAGGTTGATCACCAGCACCAGCATCACCAGCACCAGGCCGGGAATCAGGGTGATCCACCAGGAGCCGGACTGCAGGTAGTCGAAGCCGGACTTGATCAGGGAGCCGAGCGAGGGCTGCGTTTCGGGCATGCCGAGGCCGAGGAACGACAGGGCGGCTTCCGAGATGATGGCGTTGGCCACCTGCACCGTGGAGATGACGAAGATCGGCGACAGCGTATTGGGCAGAATGTGGCGGAACATGATGCGCCGACTCGGCAGCCCCATGACGCGTGCCGCATCGACATACTCCTTGCCTTTCTCGGCGAGTACCGAGGCCCGCACGGTGCGCGCATACTGCGGCCACTCGGCCAGGCCGATGATCAACACCAGCAGGGGAACGGCATAGTCGCTGAAGGTGGCTCCGCCGAAGATGGCCTTGAACAGGGCACCCACGATAATGGCGACCATCAGGGTCGAGAACGACAACTGGATATCGGCCAGTCGCATCAGGAAGGCATCGACGCGGCCCCCCAGATAGCCGGCCAGCAGGCCGAAGCAGACCCCCAGGGTCGCCTGCATGGCGACGGCGCCGAAGCCGATGATCAGCGAAACCCTCAGGCCATAAAGGATGGTCGACAGCAGGTCACGGCCCTGGGCGTCGGTGCCCATGAGATACATGGGGTCGCTGCCATCCACCCAGAAGGGCGGCAGCTCTGAGGCCAGGATATCGATCTGGGCCAGATCGTAGGGATTCATCGGCGCCAGCCAGGGCGCCAGCACGGCGGCGGCGACCAGAACGATGAACACCAGCAGGCTGACCTGGGCAATCAGGTCGCGCTTGAAACTGTAGAGCAGATAGGAGTCGCGGAAGCGTTCCCAACGGCTCGTGGGTCGGGTCGTCAGCGAGGTCATGCGGGTTTCCCTGTCAGCTTGACGGTGGGATTGATCAGGCCATAGATCAGATCGACCAGGGTGTTGGTGATCACGAAGATCAGCCCGACGATCATCAGATAGGTCACGATCAGTGGTATGTCGGAGCGCTCGATGGCATCCAGGAACATCAGCCCCATGCCGGGCCACTGGAAGACCGTCTCGGTCAGGATGGTGTAGGCCACCAGGGTGCCGATCTGCACACCGCCCACGGTGATCACCGGCAGCATGGTGTTCTTGAGCGCATGCAGGAAGTAGATGCGCCGCGGCGAGATGCCCTTGGCGCGGGCGAACTTGATGTAATCCGACTGCAGCACCTCGAGCATCTCGGCACGAATCAGGCGGATGAACAGCGGCAGCATGATCGAGGCCAGCGAAATGGCCGGCAACAGGATATAGGTCAGGCCTTCCAGGGTGGCGAAGTTGGTCTCCCAGGTGCCGAAGACTGGCACCGGATCGCCTCGGCCATAGGCCGGCATGCCACCCTCGGTAGTGACCAGGTCGTTCAGCCAGCTGCCCCAGCCGGTATCGACGGGGAAGGGCGTCCAGCTGACGCCGATGGCGAAGATCTGAATCAGCACGATGGCGGTGAGAAAGACGGGAATCGAGATGCCGATGATCGACACACCCATGAAGAAGCGTGACAACCAGGCCCGTGGCTTGATGGCACTGTAGACCCCGATGGGCACCGACAGCGCAATGATCAGGAAGGTCGTGGCGGCCACCAGCTCCAGCGTCGCCGGCAGGTGTCGCATGATGACCTGGGTGGTCGGCTCGTTGAAGATATACGAGTAACCGAAGTCGAACTGGGCGGCATTGGCGGCGAAGCGCAGGTATTGCACAACGAAGGGATCATTGAGCCCCAGTTCTTCCCGCAGGGCCTCGCGTTCGCTTTCCGGTACCGATTGGCCGACCATCTGCTGAATGGGGTCGCCCAGATTGTCCTGGATGGCGAAGGCGATCACGCTGATGACGAACATCACCAGCAGCGCATGAAAGAGGCGCTTGATCAGAAAAGCGATCATGTGTGGCGTTCCATAGTTTCCGGGCCTGCTGCCGAGCCTCGGCAAGAGGCCCGGGGGTCAGGATCCCTGGCACGCGGGGACACGCCCCTCGAGCGAAGGGAGTGTCACGCAGTGGGGTTCGAATGGCCGGCCCGGCAGGCCTGCGCGGACCGGCTGAGTGGTGTTACTCGTCTGTGTCGACGACGAGGTCCCCGAGATAGGGGAAGTTCATGACGTTGACCACCGGCTCGATGTCGAGGCTCTTGTCGCCTGCCCAGGCCAGGTCCTGCCAGTGCAGGGGAATGAAGGCCGCTTCGTCGTAGAGCGTCTTCTCCATCTGCTGCAGCATTTCCGCGCGCTTGGCCTGGTCGAGCTCGAGATTGGCCTCGGCCACCAGCTCGTCGACCTCGGGGTTGCAGTAGATGCCGGCGTTGTACTGACCGGCACCGCTCTCGGCATCCGGGCAGGCCGTGAGGTACTCGTGGAAGTTGGCCGAGTCCTCGGTATCCGCATGCCAGCCGATCATCATCATGTCGGAGACGCGGTCATCGTACTCGCCCCAGTACTGGGCCTTGGGCAGCGTCTTGAGGTCCACCTCGACATTGATGCGCGCCAGCATGGCCGCCACCGCCTGGGCGATCTTGGCATCGTTCACGTAACGATTGTTGGGCGCCATCATGGAAATCGAGAAGCCGTCCTCGTAACCGGCTTCGGCCATCAGCTGCTTGGCCTTTTCCACGTCGTAGCGCGGTTCGAGATCGCTGTTGTAGCCGGCATAGCCCTCGGGCGACATCTGCGCCGCCGGGGTGGCGAAGCCCTTCATCAGACGATCGGCGATGCCTTCTTGATTGATGGCATAGGCAAATGCCTTGCGAACCCGGGGATCCTGGAAGGCCTCGACGCGTTCCTGGTTCATGTGGAACAGGATGATGCGCGTGCCGGACATGGTGACCAGCTTGGCGTTGTCGTCCTGGCGGACACGCTCCAGATCGTTGGGCGGCACCGGCGCGATGAAGTCGACATCGCCGGAAAGCAGGGCGGCGACACGGGTGGCATTCTCGCCGATCGGCTTCAACACGATCTTGTCGACGTTGCCCGGTGATTCCTCGTCCCAGTAGTCATCATGGCGCTCGAAGACCACGCGCACGCCTTGCTGGCGTTCGGTGACCTCGAAGGGTCCGGTGCCGGACATGTTGCGCGAGGCAAAGGAGTTGCCGTTCTTGACGATCTGGTCCTTGGCATCGCCGTCGCTGTCTTCCCCGGAGTAGAACTCGCTGTCCATGGGGAAGATGTAGGTCGCCAGGTTGAGCAGCAGCGGATAGGGCTTCTTGGTCTTGATCTCGAGCGTGTGTTCATCGATGGCCGTGGCAGTCTCGATGGGCTCGAAGATGGCCTTGAAGTCCGGGCTGCGCTTGAGGCGCTCGATGGTCCAGACGACATCCTCGGCGGTGAAGGTGTTGCCGCTGTGGAATTCCACGCCTTCACGCAGCTGCATGCGCAGGGTGGTGTCATTCACCTGTTCCCAGGACGATGCCAGGCGTGGCTCGATATCCAGGTCCTTGGTCCAGCGCACCAGCGGGTCGAAGGTCATGTGTGACAGTTGCAGGATGCCTCCCGACAACTGTTCGTGGATATCCAGTGACACCGGATCGGCATCGTAGGCCATGCGCAGGGTATTTTCCGCCAGAGCGGCCGGGGCAATAGCAGCGGAGGTCATGGCGGTGCCGATGACGCTAGCCAGCAGAGTCTTCTTGATTGTCATGTCTCGTTCCATGCCGGATGGATTGTTATCGGTCTCGCGGCTCGGGTCCGGTGAACCTCGAGCATTTCGACCATTATGGTCCAGTCATCAACATAGAGAGGTCGGCGGGAAAAGGACAATCGAAATTATGAGACGCCGCCATGCGTCCGACGAATAGCCGTGCCGGACGCAGGGGCAGTGGGGCAGGGATTCAATCCTCACTGGCCGGCGTGGCGCGGTCGATGCGATACAGGGTGGAAACCTGGTCGAGTCCCGTCACGCTGCACTCCAGGTCGGTGGCGAGGCCATCACTTAGACCGTAGACCCAGCCGTGCACGGCCAACGGCTGGCCCCGCTGCCAGGCGCGTTGCAGGATCTTGGTGCGACACAGGTTGTTGACCTGGGCCTGAACGTTCAACTCGCACATGCGATCTACCTGCTGGTCCAGCGGCAGATGCTCTAGGTCGGGACGATTCAGGCTGTAGAGTTCACGCACCGAGTGCAGCCAGTAATCGACGATGCCGCACTCGCCGCCGGTGACGGCCGCCTTGACCCCGCCACAGCCGTAATGACCGACGACCATGATGTGCTTGACCTTGAGCACGTCGACGGCGAACTGCACCACCGAAAGCGCGTTCATGTCATTGTGATGAAGCAGGTTAGCAACGTTGCGGTGAACGAAGACCTCGCCTGGCGGCAGGTCGATGATCTGGTTGGCCGGGACTCGCGAGTCGGAGCAGCCGATCCACAGATAATCCGGATTCTGCTGCTCGGAAAGGCGCGCGAAGAAGTCGGGATCCTCGCGGTTCACGCTTTCCGCCCATTGGCGATTGCGCTCGAGGAGCTGCTTCATTTCATTTTTCATGTGGGGAGAGTCTCTTGTGATCAGGCTGACTGACGCGGAATATTTTTTATTACCGGCATAGTGCCGGTCAATGGCCGAGCCCCTCCCGGGGCCTGTCGGGCGCTGGTATCATCGTGGCATCTTCACTCTCGCATCCTTCAGGAGAAACCTGTGTCCGAGTTCGATTATGATCTCTTCGTCATCGGGGCGGGATCCGGTGGCGTGCGCGCCGCCCGCACGGCCGCTGCCCAGGGCGCCCGCGTGGCCGTGGCCGAGGACCGCTATCTGGGCGGCACCTGTGTCAATGTCGGTTGCGTGCCCAAGAAGCTGTATTCGCATGCCGCGCATTTCCACGAGGCCTTCGAGGATGCCGGCGGCTTCGGCTGGCAGCTCGGCGAAGCGCCACGCTTTGACTGGGCCACCCTGCGCGACAATAAGATCGGCGAGATCAAGCGCCTGAACGGCATCTATGGCCGACTGCTCGACAATGCCGACGTTCGCCTGATCAATGGCCGCGCCAGCGTCGTCGACGCTCATCATGTCGAGGTCGGCGGCGACACCATCAGTGCCGACAAGATCCTGGTGGCGGTCGGTGGCTGGCCCTGGGTGCCCGACTTTCCGGGCAAGGAGTTGACCGTCAACTCCAACCAGGTCTTCGATCTGGACGAATTCCCGCGACGCTTCCTGGTCCTCGGCGGCGGCTATATTGCCGTCGAGTTCGCCAGCATCTTCAATGGCCTGGGCAGCGAGTCCCACCTGGTCTACCGCGGCGATCTCTTCCTGCGCGGTTTCGACAACGAGGTGCGCGAATACACGCGCAACGAAATGGCCAAGAAGGGCGTCAACCTGCACTTCGACACCAATATCGAAGCCATCGAGAAAGTAGCGAGCGGCCTCAGGGTCACGCTGACCGACGGCCGCGTGCTGGAGGTCGACGCCGTGCTGGCCGCGACCGGCCGGCGGCCGCATCTGGCCGGGCTGGGTCTCGACCGGCTCGACGTGGCCACCCACGACGATGGCACACTCAAGGTCAACGAGCGCTTCGAGACCTCCGTGCCTTCGATCCTGGCACTGGGCGATGTCACCGGCGGCCCCGAGCTGACCCCGGTGGCGCTGGAAGAGGCCATGAAGCTCGTCGAGCACCACTTCGGTGAAGCCACTCCCGAGCCGCTGGACTATGCGCGCATCGCCACGGCGGTATTCTGTCATCCCAATATCGGCACCGTCGGCCTGTCCGAGGAAGCGGCCCGCGAGACGTATGCAGCGATCCGGGTCTACAGCGCCGATTTCCGTCCCATGAAGCATACGCTCTCGGGCAGCAGCGAGCGCTGCCTGATGAAACTAATCGTCGATGACGCCACCGATGTCGTGGTCGGTGCGCACATGGTCGGCGAGGAGGCCGGGGAGGTCATCCAGGGCATTGCCATCGCCGTGCGTGCCGGGCTGACCAAGGCACAGTTCGACCAGACAGTGGGCATCCATCCCACCGGGGCCGAGGAATTCGTCACCATGCGCACTCCCAGCCGCCACTGAAGATCGGCAGCCCCGACGTCACCTTCACGTCATCTCGGCAAGCCACCCTCAGGGGTGGCTTTTCACGTTTACGGCCAGGCATTCAAGCCCCCTGACGAACGCGGGCGCTCGAGTCGCTGCCCAGGTCCCGAGGCCGATCCGGGAAAGGGCTGCATGCAGGTCATAATTCTGCATTATGGATATTTGGAAGCTGGATAAACCAGCTTTTGAAATAAGATGAAGCGGTTGTTATGATGGCTAACGAATTCGCTACAGCGAACCCTGAACATGAACGCACCTACAGAGCCGTTTACCCCCTCATCCGACCTGGCAAGGCCCAGCGTCTCGGATGCCGTGGTCGGCCATGAAGCCTCGTCACTCTTCATCCGCAAACCCAACCCGGATGATGGCTGGGGCATCTACGAGCTGGTCAAGTCCTGCCCGCCACTGGACGTCAATTCCGCCTATGCCTATCTGCTGCTGGCCACACAGTTCCGTGACAGCTGCGCCGTGGCCATGAATGAAGAGGGCACCATCGTCGGTTTCGTCTCCGGCTATGTGAAAAGCAATGCGCCGGATACCTATTTTCTCTGGCAGGTTGCCGTCGGCGAGAAGGCGCGGGGCACCGGCATGGCCCGCCGCCTGGCCGAAGCCATCCTGACACGCCCGGAGATGCGCGACGTCCACCATCTCGAGACCACCATCACGCCCGACAACCAGGCCTCCTGGGCGCTGTTCCGTCGACTGGCCGAACGCTGGCAGGCGCCCTTGAACAGTCGCGAATACTTCTCTACCGATCAACTCGGCGGTGAGCATGACCCGGAAAACCTCGTTCGCATCGGCCCGTTCCAGACCGATCGGATCTGATCCGCAACGCCGCCTTGCCGGCCCGCTGCCGGCCGGCAACCCCGCTTCCCGATTCATTCAATTCATTGCAGAGGAGTTTCCCATGCAGACCCAGACCCTCGAGCGCATGGAGTCCGAGGTACGCACTTATTCCCGCTCTTTTCCGGTCGTCTTCACCCAGGCCCGGAATGCTCGCCTGACCGATGAAGAGGGGCGCGAATACATCGATTTTCTGGCCGGTGCCGGCACCCTCAACTATGGCCACAACAACCCGCATCTCAAGCAGGCGCTGCTGGACTACCTGGATAGCGACGGCATCGTGCATGGCTTGGATTTCTGGACCGCCGCCAAGCGGGATTACCTGGAAACGCTCGAGGAAGTGATCCTCAAGCCGCGCGGCCTGGAGTACAAGGTTCACCTGCCGGGGCCGACCGGCACCAACGCCGTGGAAGCCGCCATTCGTCTGGCCCGAGTGGCCAAGGGCCGTCACAACATCGTGACCTTCACCAATGGCTTCCACGGCGTGACCATGGGAGCACTGGCCACCACCGGCAATCGCAAGTTTCGCGAGGCCACGGGGGGCATTCCGACCCAGGGCGCTGCCTTCATGCCGTTCGACGGCTACATGGGCAACAGCATCGACACCCTGGATTACTTCGAGAAGCTGCTGGGCGACCAGTCCGGCGGCCTGGACGTGCCCGCCGCGGTCATCGTCGAGACGGTGCAGGGCGAGGGCGGCATCAATGTGTCGGGGCTCGAATGGCTCAAGCGCCTCGAGAGCATCTGTCACGCCCACGATATCCTGTTGATCGTCGATGACATCCAGGCGGGTTGCGGGCGTACCGGCAAGTTCTTCAGTTTCGAGCATGCCGGTGTCACCCCGGACATCGTGACCAATTCCAAGTCTCTGTCCGGCTATGGCCTGCCATTCGCCCATGTTCTCATGCGGCCGGAACTCGACAAGTGGAAGCCCGGTCAGTACAACGGCACCTTCCGCGGCTTCAACCTCGCATTCGTGACCGCCACGGCGGCCATGCGCCAGTACTGGAGCGATGACAGCTTCGAGCTTGACGTGCAGCGCAAGGGTCGTATCGTCGAGGAACGCTTTGCCAGGATCGCCGGCTGGCTGGCCGACAATGGCATCGAGGCCTCCGAGCGTGGCCGCGGCCTGATGCGCGGCATCGATGTCGGGGCCGGTGATATTGCCGACAGGATCACCCATCAGGCCTTCGAGAATGGTCTGATCATCGAAACCAGTGGCCAGGACGGGGAAGTCGTCAAGTGCCTGTGTCCGCTGACGATCCCGGATGAAGACCTGATCGAGGGGCTGGATATTCTCGAGTCCAGCACCCATCAGGCGTTCAGTTGATCGCCATGAAGCTGCCTTGATGGCATGCTACCCGAAGCCGGCCGTAGCTTGCGGCCGGCTCGTCCACGAATCACCGGAGAGCCGACATGATCGTTCGTAACCTAGAGCAGGCCCGCCAGACCGAGCGCCTCGTCACCGCCGAAAACGGCAACTGGGACAGTACCCGTTTATCGCTGGCAGAAGACGGCGGCAACTGTTCCTTCCACATCACCCGTATTTTCGAGGGTACCGAGACCCATATCCACTACAAGCATCACTTCGAAGCCGTCTACTGCATCGAAGGCGAGGGCGAAGTGGAAACCCTGGCCGATGGCAAGATCTGGCCCATCAAGCCGGGTGACATCTACATCCTCGATCAGCACGACGAGCACCTGCTGCGAGCCACCAGGACCATGCACCTGGCCTGTGTCTTTACGCCGGGCCTGACCGGCAATGAGATGCATCGCGAGGACGGTTCCTACGCACCTGCGGAATAATCCGCCAGTGGGGAAGCCGATCCCGCCGACGCCACCGTGTTGCGCTATCCGAGCCCCTGGCCATAAGGCCCGGGGCTCCGTTGCTTCGGAGGATCCTCATGGCCCACAGCAAGCGCCTGGGCTTGACCCGGGCGGATGCCCGGCGTGTCTTGAGTCACCTGCATGGTCAACAGCAATGTCTCGATCGAGTGATCGAGCGCCTGGGTACCATTCAGTTCGACCCCCTGGCACCCGTGGGCACCAATCCGGACCTGGTATTGCAGTCAAGAGTGCCCGGATATCGGCAGGGCGACTGGCAGTCGGCAGCCTATGAGCGTCGTCTGCTGGTGGATGGCTGGGACAAGCAGGCCAGCCTGATCGGTGCACAGGACTGGTGGGCCCAGGCGCCATTTCATGAATGGTTCGCCGCGCGCTGGCGGCGGCGCGGCATCGATGTCGAGTCGCGCGAGGCCGGCGAACTGGTCGAACAGGTAGTACGCCAGGGGCCATCCACCAGTCTCGAGCTGGGGGATCAGCGTTCGGACCCGGCATTGCGTGGCCACTGGTACGGGCCCAGGCGCTCGCGACACCTGCTCAAGGCACTGTGGGACACCGGCCGCCTCATGACCCATCATCGGGTCAAGGGGCGCCATGCCCACGACCTGCCACAACGCGTCCTGCCGCAGCCATCCAGCCATCAGCCCGGCGATACCGATGACGCCCTGGAACGCCTGATTACCCGCCGCGTTCAGGCAGTCGGACTGCTGCGGCCGGCCGCCGATGCAGCCGTATGGTTGCTGCCATGCGCGCGCAGCGAACGCGACCGAATCGCCCGCCGGGCCATCGACAAGGGCCGGCTGATCGAGGTCGATATCGAGGGGGAAGCCTTCTGGGCCAGCCCGGGGCTGATCGCGGAGCTCGATGACGCCGGCACGGCGCCGGATCCGCCGCTGCGCTTTGTCGCGCCGCTCGATCCCTTGATGTGGGACCGCAAGGCAGTGTCCCGGTTGTTCGGTTTCGATTATGTCTGGGAGGTCTACAAGCCGGCAGCACAACGCCGCTGGGGCTATTACGTGCTGCCGGTGCTGTGGGGCGAGCGCTTCGTGGCTCGCTTCGATGCCGACTGCCGGGGCGGCGTGTTCCAGCTTCACGCCTGGCACTGGGAGCCGGACATTCGACCAGCGAGTTTGCCGTACGGCCTGGCCGAAGCCCTGGAAGCGACGGCACGACACTTCCTGGCGTATCTCGGGGCGCAGCGCGTGATCCTGCCGCGAGGCCTCGGGCAGGCTGCCAGACGCGCCTGGCAGCGGGCCGCGCGATATTAATCGACGCTCTGATAAGTCCATGGACAGGCTACGCACAACGAGAAACGAGCAGAGTATAGCCAGCAGCTCCTGACTTCATGCACGGCCAATCAGCCTGGCGGGTTCGACATTTGCATTTCTTTGCATTCCTTTATTTAACATAATATACATTCTACGAAATTCTACTCAGCGCGGCTGTCCCGTCGATTCAGTGTCTCCGCCATCGCACGTCATGAGCGATACTGTAGTATCGACGTCAGCTTCACGGCACATGCTGGACACTCCGGCGTGGACACCACTTGATCGCCTCCTTATCATCCATGCAGCTTGAGCATTTTGTACTCCCTCAGTGCTAAGGACACCCTCACCATGCCGAAACGCCCGTCCCTGATGTTAACGCTACTCGGCGCTGCGGCATTGCTTGGTGGCTGCGCCTGGCTGCCATCCCAGCAGGAGCCTGCGCCACCGCCCGTCACCTCGGCCGAATTCCAGGTCGGCCTGCAGCAACTCGAAAGACGGGTCATGGCGCAGTGCGACGATCACTCCGAGCGCCTCGCCCAGCAGCGCCAGGGGCAACGCACGCTGACGGCGGATGTGCGTGAGGTCGGCCGGCTGGTGCGCGACTTGAGCACCGACATCGAGCAGCTCGAGCGTGACAGCCGCCAGCAGAACACCACACGCGTCGTCACCGAGTGCCGCGCGACGGATGACCGCCTGGCCAACAAGGAACTGCTGGGCCGCACCGAATGGGTCGGCTTGCCCGATATCGGCACCTCCCTGAAAGCACGGGTCGATTCGGGGGCCGATACGTCCTCGCTGAGCGCCCGCGACATCACGCCTTTCGAACGCGATGGCGAAGACTGGGTACGCTTCAAGCTGGGAGTCACGAAGGACGATGCGGTCGCCGAGGTCGCGCGCGACAGCTGGCAGGAGGCACCCATCGAACGACGCGTGCGCGTCATCCAGGCGGCCGGCGAAGAGTCGCGACCGGTCATCGAGCTGCTGATGACGCTCGGGCCCATCCGCGAGCCCGTGCAGTTCACCCTGACCGATCGCCGCGATCTGGCACATCCGGTGCTGCTGGGACGACGCTTCCTGATGGACATCGCCATCATCGATGTCGCCAGGGAATTCGTGCATGACCAGCCCGAGATGCCCGGCACCGAAGCTGACTCCGCGGACGGCGAAGAAGACGCGACCAGCGACGAGTCGTCCTGATCCCACAAGGCTCGCCTCTCCATGATTCTCCCAGGAAGTTGACATGTCCCGACTGCCCTTCTACTTGATCGTCGTGCTGTTGCTGGTAACCGGCATCGGCATGAGCCTGCACCGTCATGTCCAGTTCGAGGTTCCCTGGACACCCGGCGAACAGCGGCAGGTCTGGGAAATCGAGGCACAGGTCAATTTCGTTGCCGACGGCGGTCCGGCCAAGGTGGAAATGGCCCTGCCTTCCACTCAACAGGGTTTTCGCCTGCAGGATGAGCACACCGCCTCGCCGGGCTATGGTCTTTCCTTCATCGAGGAAAACGGCACTCGACGAGCACTGTGGTCGACACGCGAGGCCACGGGCAGCCAGCAGCTGTACTACAGCGCCCGCATGCAGGTCACGCCTCGGGCCCAGGCTTCCCGGGTGCCACCGCCCTCGCCGGCCGACGACACCGTCTGGGAACGCCCCTATGACACCGCGGCCAGTCAGGTCATAGAACGCGCTTGGTCACGCAGTGCCGACGCCTTCACTTTCGCCCGGGAACTGATACGTGACTTCAGCGATGAGCGTCAGGGAGAAAACGCGCGCCTGTTGTTGACCCAGTTCGACCGCGTGCCCCTGATGGTTCGCCTGCTTAACCAGGCCGGTGTCGCGGCACGCGCCGTCAGCGGCCTGGAGCTCGATCACGGGCGCCGTCGGCAGACCCTGACGTCGTGGATTCAGGTATACGACGGCGACGAGCAGGCCATCTTCAATCCCCACAGCGGTCAACAGGGCCGACCGGACAATCTGTTGCTCTGGGAAAGTGCCGGACAATCGGTGCTCGAGGTTCAGGGCGGCACCAACTCCGGCGTCACCTTCTCGATGCTGTCGCGCACCCAGCCTGCCGAAGCCCTGGTGCGTGAGCGGATCACCGAAACCTCGGACACCCTGCTCAACTTCTCCATTCACAGCCTGCCGCTGGAAGAACAGGCGCTCTTCCAGACCATTCTGCTGATTCCCATTGGCGCCCTGGTGGTGGTCTTGCTGCGCGTCCTGGTCGGCATCAAGACCTCCGGCACCTTCATGCCGGTGCTGATTGCCCTGGCCTTCATCCAGACCACCCTGGCGACCGGCCTGATCGGCTTTTTGCTGGTCGTTGCCGTCGGACTGGTGATCCGCAACTATCTGTCGTACCTCAACCTGCTGCTGGTGGCCCGGGTCACGGCGGTGATCATAACGGTGATCGCGATCATCTCGCTGTTCTCGGTGCTTTCCTACCGGATGGGCCTCAATGCCGGCCTGACCATCACCTTCTTCCCGATGATCATCCTGTCCTGGACCATCGAGCGCATGTCGATCCTGTGGGAGGAAGAAGGCCCCAAGGAAGTCCTGATCCAGGGTGGCGGCAGCCTGGTGACCGCCGTGCTCGCCTATCTGGCGATGAACAATCCGTGGATTCGCCATATCACCTTCAACTTCCTGGGGGTACAGCTGATCCTGATGGCCCTGATCCTCATGCTCGGCAATTACACGGGCTATCGTCTGCTCGAATTGCGTCGCTTCAAGCCGGTCACGGAGGATTGACGCGATGAACTGGACGACCCCCGGCAAGCTGCGCACCAAGGGCATCATCGGCATGAATCGGCGCAATATCCACTATATCGGCCGCTACAACGATCGGCGGCTTTATCCTCTGGTCGACGACAAGCTGCAGACCAAGCTGTTGGCCCAGCGTTACAACATCACTACCCCGGCCTTGATCGGCACGGTCTCGACCCAGTTCGGCATCAAGCACATGCGTCGCATCCTCGACGGCCACAGCGGCTTCGTCATCAAACCGGCCAAGGGCAGTGGCGGCAAGGGCATCCTGGTGATCGAACGCCTCGAGGGCGAGCACTACGTCAAGCCCAGTGGCACGCACTTGACGCTGCGTGACGTGGAGCGCCATGTCTCCAACATCCTGTCGGGGCTGTATTCCCTCGGCGGCTCTCCGGATGTGGCACTGGTCGAGGGCTTGATCGATTTCGACGAATCCTTCAGTGCCTACACCTATGAGGGCGTACCCGACATTCGTGTCATCGTCTTCAAGGGCTACCCCGTGATGGCCATGATGCGGCTCTCCACGGCGGCCTCGGACGGCAAGGCCAACCTGCATCAGGGCGCCGTCGGCGTGGGCATCGACATTGCCTCGGGACAGGCCATTCGCGGCGTCCAGTTCGATCGCTCGCGCCACGATCATCCGGATACCGGCCATGAACTCGCCAGTCTGCATATCGACAACTGGCGGACCCTGCTGGAACTGGCCGCCAGTTGCCATGAAATGACCTCGCTGGGCTATCTGGGAACCGACATGGTGCTCGACCGCCAGCATGGCCCCATGCTGCTGGAGCTCAATGCTCGCCCCGGCCTGGCCATCCAGATGGCCAATGGCGAGGGGCTGCGCAATCGCCTCGACCTCATCGAGCAACAGGCCGACGGCGTTCCCCCGGCGCAACGTGTCGATTTCGCCCAGCATCACTTCGCCCGCCGCAGCGAACTGGAGAGCACCCGGGAGGCCTCGGCTTGAGGCCGCGCCTGGCAGTGCAGGCATGCGACGCGTAGAATGAGCCCTTTACTCCAGAGAGCGCATGGCTAGCATGACCGATTCCCGAGCTCTGATGGATCAGGCCGAGCGCCAGTGTCGCCAGCGCGGCGTACGCTTCACGCCGATCCGACAACGCGTGCTGCAGATGATCGCCGACACCCGGGGGGGCCTGAAGGCTTATGACCTGCTCGACCGCCTGACCACCGAACACGCTGCGGCCCGCCCGCCGACCGTCTATCGCGCCCTGGAATTTTTGATCGACCAGGGGCTGGTACATCGCATCGAATCGCTGAATGCCTATGTCGCCTGCCCCTGCCCGGAACATGCCCATGGCTTTCAGTTATTGATCTGCCGCGACTGCGGCCGTGTCGAGGAACTCCACCTCGACACCATCAATGAGCAGCTCGGCCGCCGGGCCCATGAGCTGGGATTCACGGTCCAGCGCCAGACCATCGAGCTGCTGGGCCGCTGCGATAGCTGTCACCAGCAGGCCCAGACCTCCTGACCGTCACGGAGCCCTCATGTCAGACGTGTTCAAGGCGCTGGAAGGCGCCACTGCCGACAGTACTCGGCCGCTGACCGATATCCTCGCTGCCGCGCGTTTCAACGACGCCGGCCTGATGCCCGCCATTGCCCAGCAGCACGACAGCGGCGAGGTCCTGATGATGGCCTGGATGAATCGCCTGGCACTCGAGGAGACCCTGAGTACCGGGCGTGTCTGCTACTGGTCGCGTTCCCGGGACCGCCTGTGGCGCAAGGGGGAATCCTCCGGCCAGCAACAGCATCTGGTCAGCGCGGCGTTCGATTGCGATGGCGACACCCTGCTGCTGCAGGTCGACCAGACCGGGCCCGCCTGCCATACCGGGCGGCGCAGCTGCTTCTACGTCGTGCTGGAAGGCGAGCAGGCCAGGATCGCCTCGGCGCCACTGCTCGACCCGGATAGCCTCTACTCGCGATGAGCCTGCTGGCTGCCTTATGACCGCCCTGCTCTCCGGCATCAGCCGCCTGTGCCGATATCTGCTGACTCTGACGCTCGTCGGCCTGGTCAGGCTCTATCAGTGCTGCCTGAGCCCCCTCCTGGGGCCGAGATGTCGTTACTGGCCGAGCTGCTCGCAATATACACTGGAGGCCCTGCGAGTACAGGGGCCGTTCAAGGGCGGCTGGCTGGCCATCAAACGCATCCTGCGCTGCCATCCCGGCGCGTCCGGCGGCATCGACCCGGTGCCCGGCGGCCCCAGCGAGCGGCTGTGCAGGGAAGACCCTGAGCTGGATGACGACTTCCGGTGTCGCCATTAAGGAAACACTGCTTAAATCCCTACGCATGCAAATCGATGCGCTATGGCCGCCATTCTTGGCGGCTACCCTGCGGGCCCGTCTAAACACGGTTCAAATTCGCTCCTGGCGAATTTGTGCGCGGTGCTGGTGCGCCAGCTCGGTCGAAAGCTCGCCTAACTAATTGTCATGTCTCGCTTTCTGCGCTCCGCACCCTGATGTCTGGACATCAGGGTTAACTAAATATTGCCCTTCAGGTCATGAAACCCGTTTTCGACTTCCTGCACCAAGCGTTCCGCTAGTTCCTCGTCCTGAATCACGGGAAACTCCTTGATCAGCTTGCCACTGATGCCACCGCTCTGTCGTACCGAGCGAATGATTCGGTCGATATGCTCATCGGGACCTTCCAACCAATCCTTGATGGCCAGCCGGGTCCGATACCAGGCACGCTGGAAAGCCGCCTGTTCATGCATCTCATGCTCCAGCGTATGCTGGACCACTTCCTGAAGATACTCGACTTGGCGGGTCAGGTCAGGATACCTCCATGTTGGAGCTGCTTGATCATACGCAGAAAATTGGAAATCGGACGCAATGCCATCAGCGTAGCGGTGACGCTTTTCCGAGAAGCTCACCGCTTCAGTGAAAACTTGCATCAGGGGTTTTGAGTAGCATTCAAGAATACGGTCATACTCGGCTCGCCGAATCGCTGTCGACGTGATGGTCGCCGATACGGGGAGGATAAATGGCTCGGGGATCTGGCCGTCCCTACGCAGCACGTCATTGACCAGAAAGCGCGATACTCGTCCATTGCCATCGGCGAGAGGATGTAGAAAGACAAAGCCAAAGCTGGCGACAGCTGCCCGAATCAGCGAGGATTCCTTCTCGGTAGCTGCGAGGAAATGGCGTAGTCCATCGAGCATCCCGGCGAGCCATTGCCAGTGCGGGCAGACATAGTGAACCACCGAGCCGTGCTGAAGCGAATTGCTCCCAACGAAAACCGGCGATTGCCGCAAGCCTGGTTGTATCGTGGAAAGCCCGAGGATGGCACGCTGGAGTTCGGAAAGCGCATGTGAATCCAGAGAGTCATCCAGATTGCCGCAATAGTGCTCCATGGCTTGCGCAAAACGCTGAATCCGGTCCCGGCGCTGCCCTTCATGTTCGATCACGAAGCTTGCCCGACTTTCCTCGATAGTCAGCCAGACCGCACTCCTGAGCAAAATATCAGCACCGAATTCGCCTTCCATGGTGTCGAGTTCGGCGCTGATATCAAAATGCCGGAATGCCTCGACAATTTCGGTTTTGCGCACCAACGGGCAATACTCCGGTGTTCCCGGTAAATTGTCATTGATGCGCCATCGCCTGTTTCGAACCGGGTGGCTCCTTGTCACATAGTAGCGAGCATCAAGGGCATCACGGTAATTGCCGCCGACTTCAGCGATATCCAGCTCACGACGAGTCAACCACTCATAGAAGAACCCCGCTCGACGGGCATATTGCCCGGTCGGTTCGCGGTGCACCCACGCCGTCAACTCCTGTTCGGACATGACGCCAAACAGACGGGCCAGGAACTCCAGGTGCAGCCCTTCATGTTTCATGGCAAAGGCGAGATGGGCTGTCGGCGTATCGGCAGGACGCATGGCCTCCAGATACGTTTCCTGGCGTCCACTCTCATGCTCGTGGGTATGCCGCGTGCGCCCGATACAGCTCACCACATGAAATGGCTGAACCACTCGTATGTTGAAGTATCGGGCAAGCCAGCCATAGCCGATTACATCCTGCTCTTGAGCCGTCAAAATGATTATCTCACCGATAAAATGATTATATCTTCGAGCGTTGAATCAAAAATGATTATGGCAGGATGCCGGGCTGGCGGCTAGCCGACTCAGGCGGCTTCCTGTTCGGCCACCCGATAGATGCGTTCGAGCATGGAATGCAGGCCATTGCTGCGGGTCGGTGACAGGTGCTTGTCCAGGCCCAGGTCCGTCAGGAAATGCGGACTGGTGTCACGAATGTCCTGCGGGCGCCGATCATTGTAGATGCGCATCAGCACCGCAATCAGGCCGGAGACGATGGCCGCATCGGAAATGGCCTGGAAATGCAGGCTGTCGCCATCGCGCTGATGGTGCATCCAGACATTCGACTGACAGCCCTGGATCTTTCGCTCTTCGGTCTTCCACTCGTCGGGAAAGGTCGGCAACTGCTTGCCCAGGTCGATAATGTACTGGTAGCGATCCATCCAGTTATCGAACATGTCGAATTCCTCGACGAGTTCCTGTTGAGCCTGCTCGGCGGTCATGGTCGTCATGCAAGTCTCCTCGATTCGGTTGACGCCCATTATAACGGTTGCGCCCCGCCGTCGTCCGCCCCCGATGTGCCCTCAGGGCCGGGCAGACCATGGCCGGACTGCTGACGATGCCACTCCTCGGCCTCGGCATGCAGGTAGCGGGCCGTGGTGTCGAGTCGTGAATGGCGGGCCGTCTCTGCCAGATAGCGCAGCTCGATGCCCGCTTGCGCCTGGTGTGTCAGCGCCGTATGGCGCAGCCAGTGCGGTGTGGCACGACGCAGCTGGTGCGCCTCATGCAGGGCCTCGCCACCCGTCGACAGTTCGCGGGCATCGGCCGCCCGGGCGAAGGTGGCGCGCATCAGTCGATAGACCTGGTTCTCCCCCAGGCCACGCCGACCATCCAGACCACGCAGCACCGGTGTCTCCTCGTCCGCCGCCGGTCGTGGCGGCAGGCCCAGCCCCTGTCGCCAGTCGGCCAGCAGCTGCAGCATGTCCGGCGGCACGGGTATGCTCGCCAGCTTGCCGCCCTTCCCCGTCACCTGCCACCACCAGCGCCCCTCGCGGCGCTTGAAATCATTCATGCGCGCCGCTGCCATCTCGCCGATACGCGGCGCAAGCAGATAGGCAAAGCCGAACAGCAAACGCTGACGACACCACTCGAACTGCCGGCGTCGGGAGGCATCATCCTCCGGCGCCTGATTCAGCCACTGCCATAGCCACTGCCACAGGGGCCGCTCCAGATAGCGCTCCACGGTGGATTGTCGATTATCCAGACGGCGGCGCTTGTCGCGCATCAGCCGAAAGGGGTTGTGCTCCAGCCAGCCCGCCTCGACCAGCCAGGCAAACAGCCCCTGGAGGATCACCAGGCTCTGGCGACGGCTGGAGGGCGACAAGGGGCCACGAAAGGGACGCCAAGCGGGGTCGTGGCGCGGCCTGGTCGGCCCGACCCAGCGCTCGCGGGGTCGCGGGTCCGCCAGAAAGGCCTCGAAGTCATCCAGGTCGCGACGTTGCAGGCCCTGCAGTGACCGCCCTGCTTCGCGCAGCCACAGCAACAGCCGCTCGGCTTCGCGTCGATAGGCACGCCGGGTATTGGGGCTGGCGCGGTACTCGGCCAGCCAGCAGGCCACCGCTTCGGCATCGCTGGAGGCCTGGATGCGTCCGGATGACGACACAGGCAGCGCCGCGCTGTCCGCAGACGCATACAGCAGACTACCGATCTCCTCGGCGGCCGGCCTACTGGCCGCCGCATCGGGCGCTGAATCGGCAGGCAACGAGTCGTCTTCCATGGGCCATTCCTGTGGGTCGCGATCCTGGGTGGCGGCCGTGCCTCGGACTGGTCGGCGCATCGGCTCGCTCAGTGTGGCGCTACGCGTGCAGAAATTCAAGATAAGGCGCGTAATCTTGAATTTATCGACAATAGTGTAAATATAATTACGTAATACAGTTTTATGTAAATCACTTTATTTCAGCACCGGAACGCGCTATCCTGCGCCTGCCAGGCAGGCAACGGACACACGCCGAAGAGGCCTGCACATGCCAGCCATGGCCGGCTTCGGCAACCGTGGAAAGCAACAACGGGCCTTCACGAGGAGATCACATGGCACGCAGCGGTGTGCGATACGAGGATGTACAACGCGCCATCGACGCCCTGATGGCACGCGGGGAAGCCCCTAGCGTGCACAAGATTCGTGAAGCCCTGGGCACGGGCAGCTTCACGACCATCAGCGAACACTTGCGCGAATGGCGCCGGCTGCGCGAGGAAAACCGCGATGTTCCGCCTCCTCAGGGCATGCCCACCGAGCTCCAGGCACTGGCCGAAGCGCTGTGGAGCCAGGCCCAGGAAGCCGCCAATGACGCCCTGGTCCATTATCGACAGGAAGCCGATACCCGCGTGGCAGAGGCCCATCAGCAGGTCGAAGGGGCCGAGCGCCGTGCCGAGGACGCCGAACAGCGGGAAGCCGCCCTGTCCTCGCGCCTGACGGAGCTCGATCAGCGTCTCGATGAGCGGACCCGTGAACAGGCGCAGCTACAGGCCGAACACGATGCCCTGCAGGAGCGGCTGGCCCGCGCGCAACAAGAGGTCGAGACCCTCCAGTCGCGACTGGAAGCCGCCAGACAGGAAGCCCGTGAGCAGGAACAGGCCCACCAGCAGGCCCTGGAAGCGCAGCAAACGAACCTCGAGCAACGCCTGCGGCAGGAAGAGGAGCGCAATGAAAGCGCCGAGGCGCGCCTCATGGGCCTGCTGGATGAGGCCCGACAGGAGCGCCAAGCGGCCGAGAAGGCCCATGCCGGGCGCGAACAGCGGCTCGAGCGTCAGCTGGAAGATGCCCGGGCACAGCACAAGGCCCGCGAACAGGAGCTGTCCGAGGCCCAGCAGGCGCGACACGAGGCCGAACGGGCCCGAGCCACGACACAGGAAAGAGAAACCGAGCTGCAGCGGCAGAATGAAGAACTGGCCGCGCGTATTACCGAACGCGATCGCCAACTGGCCGAGCAGGCCGAACACTGGCAACAACGCGAGCAGCAGATGGAAGAGCGGCTATGGACTTCGCTGGAAGCCTTGCGCAGCGAGTGGCGGGATGCGCGGGAGCGAGCCGAGGATACAACGGACTCGCCTGCTCCGGACCGCGAGAACCCCGCCTGAACGGGACCGGCTCGCGCGAGCGGATGGATGACTGCCGCGGCCAACTGGCCACGGCAGTCACCGGGTCTCAGTAGTAGGCGTTGGTGGTGTCCGAGTGGTCGGTGATGTCCCGGATGCCACTGAGCTCCGGAATACGTTCCTTCAGGGTCTTCTCGACGCCATCCTTGAGCGTGATGTCCACGGCGGCACAGCCCTGGCACCCGCCGCCGAAGGACAGCACGGCGACCTGCTCCTCGGTCAGCTGCACCAGGCGGACCTCACCGCCATGCGCCGCCAGACCGGGATTGATTTCGCTGTGCAGGACGTAATTGACCTGATCCTCGAGCGGGCTGTCGGCATTGACCTTCGGCATCTTGGCATTGGGCGCCTTGATCGTCAGCTGGCCGCCCATGCGGTCGGCGTTGAAGTCGACCACGGCCTCTTCGAGGAAGGGCACGCTGTTGCTGTCGAGATAGACGGCAATCTTCTCGAGTTCGAGCCGCTCATCGCTGGGCTCTTCCTCGCCGGGCCGGCAATAGGCCAGGCAGGTCTCGGCGTAGGGCGTACCCGGTTGGGTGATGAAAATACGCACAGCGATACCTTCGACGTTCTGCTTGGCCAGCAGCTCGGCAAGGTAATCTTGGGCACTGTCGGTGATCTGGATGCTGTCACTCATGATGCTCTCACTGGTCTGGCCCCGACCCGGGACGAAGTGGACGGATGCGAGTCAGGATATCGGTGTTTTCCCTCATGGTAAGCGAGCCTCGCCGCCAAGACAATCCCGAGTGTTTTGGTGGGTCTTTCCCACCCTGCCGCTGACGGCCGGCATTTGCTACCATGTAGCCCCATCCGGCTCCCCGCACAGGGCGGATGCCGCATGACACAGCCCATAACAACGCTCGATTCACGACTTCCCGGAGATCTTCCCGACTCATGGCCGACGTTTCCGTATCCTCGCTTGCGACGCTTACCGATAGCCTCTCCAGCCGCATCCTGATGCTGGATGGCGGCATGGGCACCATGCTGCAGAATGCCGACCTCAGCGAAGCGGAATTCCGCGGCGAGCGCTTCAGCGACTGGCCGACCGACCTCAAGGGCAACAACGACCTGCTCGGCCTGACCTGCCCGGACCTGGTCACGCGCATCCATCGGGAATACCTGGAAGCCGGCGCCGACATTGTCGAGACCAACACCTTCAACAGCACGCGCCTGTCCCAGGCCGACTACGGGATGCAGGAACTGGTGGTCGAGCTCAACCGGGAATCCGCCCGCCTCGCCCGCCAGGTCTGCGACAGCGTGGCGCGGGAAACCGGCGTGCCACGCTATGTGGCCGGCGTGCTGGGGCCGACATCGCGCACCGCCTCACTGTCGCCGGATGTCAACGACCCGGCCATGCGCAACGTCACCTTCGATGAGCTGCGCGACAACTACCGCGAGGCCGCCGAAGCGCTGGTCGAAGGTGGCAGCGACCTGATCCTGATCGAGACCATCTTCGACACCTTGAACGCCAAGGCCGCCATCTTCGCCCTGGAGGAACTCTTCGAGGCGCGCGGCGAGCGCGTACCGGTGATGATTTCCGGCACCATCACCGATGCCTCCGGCCGCACCCTGTCCGGCCAGACCACCGAGGCCTTCTGGAATTCGGTGCGCCATGCCCGGCCCCTGTCGATCGGCCTCAACTGCGCGCTGGGTGCCGCCGAGCTGCGTCCCTATGTCGAGGAGCTGGCGCACAAGGCCGATACCTTCGTGACCGCTCACCCCAATGCCGGGCTGCCCAACGAGTTCGGGGAATACGATCAGACCCCGGACGAGATGGCGGCGATCGTCGCCGAGTTCGCCACCAGCGGGCTGGTCAACATCATCGGCGGCTGCTGTGGCTCCACTCCGGAGCACATCGCCGCCATTCACCGCGCCATCCAGGGCGTCGAGCCGCGCCGGGTTCCCCAGCGCGACCGGGCGTGTCGCCTGTCGGGCCTGGAGCCCTTCAACATCCAGCACGACTCGCTGTTCGTCAATGTCGGCGAACGCACCAATGTCACCGGTTCGGCGCGCTTCAAGCGCCTGATCAAGGAAGAAGACTTCACCACCGCCCTGGAAGTCGCCCTAGAGCAGGTCGAAAACGGCGCTCAGGTCATCGACATCAACATGGACGAAGGCATGCTGGAGTCCGAGGAAGCCATGGTGCGCTTTCTCAACCTGATTGCCGGCGAACCCGACATCGCCCGGGTGCCCATCATGGTCGACTCCTCCAAGTGGGAGATCATCGAAGCGGGCCTCAAGTGCATCCAGGGCAAGGCCGTGGTCAACTCCATTTCCCTGAAGGAAGGCGAGGACGCTTTCCGCGAGCAGGCCACCAGGTGCCGTCGCTATGGCGCCGCCCTGGTCATCATGGCCTTCGACGAACAGGGCCAGGCCGATACCTTCGCGCGCAAGACCGAAATTTCTCAGCGCGCCTATCGCCTGCTGGTCGACGAAATCGGTTATCCGGCCGAAGACATCATCTTCGACCCCAACATCTTCGCCATCGCCACCGGCATCGAGGAACACGACAATTACGCCGTCGACTTCATCGAGGCCACGCGCTGGATCCGCGAGCACCTGCCGCATGCCATGGTCTCCGGCGGCGTGTCCAACGTGTCCTTTTCGTTCCGCGGCAACAACGCCGTGCGCGAGGCGATCCACTCGGTGTTTCTCTATCATGCCATCCGTGCCGGCCTGAGCATGGGCATCGTCAATGCCGGCCAGCTGGCCGTCTACGATGACCTGCCCGATGAGCTTCGCGAAGGCGTCGAGGATGTCGTGCTCAATCGTCGCCGCGATGCCACCGAACGGCTGCTGGAACTGGCCGACCGATACAAGGATGACGGCAGCGGCGCCACCCAGAAGGAAGACGCGGAATGGCGCAGCTGGGAAGTCGAGAAGCGCATCGAGCATGCCCTGGTCAAGGGCATCACCGCCTACATCGAGGATGACACCGAACTCGCTCGTCAGCGGGCGCAGCGCCCGATCGAGGTCATCGAAGGCCCGCTGATGGATGGCATGAACGTGGTCGGCGACCTGTTCGGCGACGGCAAGATGTTCCTGCCCCAGGTGGTCAAGTCGGCCCGCGTCATGAAGCAGGCCGTGGCCTACCTGATTCCCTATATCGAGGCCGAGAAGAGCGAGGACACCCAGGCCAAGGGCAAGATCGTCATGGCCACCGTCAAGGGCGATGTCCACGATATCGGCAAGAACATCGTCGGTGTGGTCCTGCAATGCAACAACTACGAGGTCATCGACCTCGGCGTGATGGTGCCGGCCGAGAAGATCCTGCAGACCGCGCGCGAGGAGAATGCCGACATCATCGGGCTGTCCGGCCTGATCACGCCCTCCCTGGACGAGATGGTGCATGTCGCCAAGGAAATGCAGCGCCAGAACTTCGACATCCCCCTGCTGATCGGTGGCGCCACCACGTCCAAGGCGCATACCGCGGTCAAGATCGAGCCGGGTTACGAGCACCCGGTGATCTATGTCACCGATGCCTCACGCGCCGTGGGGGTCGCCGGCAAGCTGCTGACTCCGGGGCTCAAGGCGGATTACATCAATGACATCCGCGACGAGTACGAAAAGGTGCGAGAGCGCAACGCCAAGCGCCGGCCCAAGGCCGCCGAAATCAGCTACGCTCAGGCCCGCCAGCACAAGCCGGACTTCGACTGGCAGGCGTATACGCCGCCGCGCCCGGCCCTCTCCGGCCTGCAGACCTTTGCCGACCAGCCCCTGGCGCCACTGATCGAGCGCATCGACTGGACGCCCTTCTTCATGAGCTGGCAGCTGGCCGGCAAGTATCCCCAGATACTCGAGGATGCCAAGGTCGGCGAAGCGGCCCGCAACCTCTTCGATGATGCCCAGGCCATGCTGCGGTACCTGGTCGACGAGCGACTGATCCAGGCTCGCGGGGTGATCGGCATGTGGCCGGCCAACAGCGTGGATGACGATACCATCGAGGTCTACGCCGACGAGTCACGGACCCGGGTGGTCGAGCGGCTGCAGCATATTCGTCAGCAGACCACCAAGAATCGCGAAGGCGTCTGCTACAGTCTGGCCGATTTCGTTGCGCCCCGGAGCACGGGACAGCCCGACTGGATCGGCGGCTTTGCGGTGACCGCCGGCCACGGGGTGGAAGCGCTGGCCGAGCGTTACAAGGCCGCCGGCGACGACTATAACGCCATCATGGTCCAGGCCCTGGCCGACCGCCTGGCCGAAGCCTTCGCCGAGTACATGCACGAGCGCGTACGCACCGAGTACTGGGGCTATGCGCCCGAGGAGGCACTGGACAACGAGGCCCTGATCGCCGAGCAGTATCGCGGCATCCGCCCGGCGCCCGGCTACCCGGCCTGCCCGGATCATACCGAAAAGGCCACCCTCTTCCGTCTGCTCGAGGCCGAGCAGCACACCGGGCTCTCCTTGACCGAGAGCTTCGCCATGTGGCCCGCGGCGGCCGTCTCCGGGTGGTATTTCGCGCATCCGCAGTCGAAGTACTTCTCCACCGGCCGCATCACGCGCGACCAGGTCGAGTCCCTGGCCGAGCGCAAGGGCATGACGCTGGGCGAACTGGAACGCTGGCTGATGCCGGTGCTCTCCTACGACCCCAGTTGATGGCCGGGAGTGCCACCAGGCGTGATACGACCCGCCTGCTCCCCGAAGGCAAGCGGCGGCGTACCATCCTGCGCATCGCCCTGCCGATCATTGGCGGCATGCTCAGCCAGAGCCTGCTGAATCTGATCGATGCCGCCATGGTCGGCATGCTCGGTGAGGTCCCGCTGGCCGGCGTGGGCATCGGCGGCTACGCCATCTTTCTGGTCACGGCCGTGGTCTTCGGCCTGTCATCCGGTGTGCAGGCTCAGACGGCTCGGCGGCATGGCGAACAGGCCTGGCGCGATCGCGGGCAGGCCCTGAATGCCGGGCTGCTGATAGCCCTGGCGATCACCCTACCCTTGACCCTGCTGTGTCTGTGGCAGGCGCCCCGCCTGCTGGCGATGATCAACCAGGATCCGGCGGTGCAGGCCGATGCCGTGGCCTACTTCCGCTGGCGAGTGCTATCGCTGGCGCCCGTGGCCTTGATCTTCTGCTTTCGCGGCTTCTGGAACGGCATTCAGCGCACCGGCCTGTATCTGCGCATCATGCTGGTAATGCATGTGATCAATATCGTGACCAGTGCCGGCTTGATCTTCGGCCTGTTCGGACTGCCCGCCATGGGGGCGTCCGGTGCCGGTGCCGGTACCACGCTGTCGCTGTTCGCGGGACTGGCCCTCTGGGCCGCCTACAGCCTGCGCCATGCTACCGCGAGCGGTTTCCTGGGCGGCTGGCCCCCGCTCGGCACCCTGACGACCACGCTGAGGCTTGCCGTGCCGCACTCCTTCCAGCAGATCTGGTTCGCGGCAGGCTATGCGGCGCTGTTCTGGATTCTCGGACAGATCGATACCGCCAGCGTGGCGGTCGGCCATGTGCTGGTCAATCTGTCCTTGATGCTGATACTGCCCGGCGTCGGGCTCGGCATGGCCGCCATGAGCCTGGTCGGCCAGTCACTCGGTCGCCAGGATCATCGGGACGCCACGCGCTGGGGCTGGGACGTGGTGCGCGTGGCCATTGTCTGTCTGCTCGTCCTCGGGGGGCCGCTGGTGGTGTTTCCCGAGCGCGTACTGGGCTGGTTCCTGCATGACCCCGCCCTGATCGCCATGGGGCATCTGCCGCTGCAGTTGACGGCCCTGATGATCGTCATGGATGCCGCGGCCCTGGTGCTGGCCCAGGCCCTGCTGGGCGCCGGTGCCAATCGCACCGTCATGCTGACCACCCTGGGGCTGCAGTGGCTTCTCTTCCTGCCGCTGGCATGGTGGGTCGGGGTCCAGCAGGAATTCGGCCTCATCGGCATCTGGTGGCTACAATTGGCCTATCGTGGCCTCCACTCCCTGTGGTTTGCCATCATCTGGCAACGCCAGCGCTGGACGACGGTGGTGGTATGAGGGACAGCGTCGGCCGCCGCACGCCGATGACGGCGCCACCCGGCCATGACCGGGCAGACACTCTCATTCCATTTCGAATATGAAATATGCACATTTATTCTTTTATCGTATAAAGCTCGGCCGGTAGACTAGTCGCAACCGTGCCACTTCCCTATCGAAGGAAGGCGTCGAATGTATCGCTATGACAACCATGATCAGACCCTGGTAGATGAACGCGTCGCGCAGTTCCGCGATCAGATGCGCCGCTACCTGGAAGGCAAGATCAGCGACGAGGAGTTTCTGCCGCTGCGCGTGCAGAACGGCCTCTATGTGCAACGCTATGCGCCCATGCTGCGTATCGCCATCCCTTACGGCATGCTGGCGTCCTACCAGCTGCGCAAGCTGGGCGAGATCGCCGCACGCTATGACCGTGGCTACGGGCACTTCACCACGCGCACCAACCTGCAGCTGAACTGGCCGAAGATGGAGGATGTTCCCGACATCCTCGCCGACCTGGCGAGCGTGCAAATGCACGCCATCCAGACCAGCGGCAATGATATCCGTAACACCACCACCGACCAGTTCTCCGGCATTGCCGCCGACGAGGACGTCGATCCGCGCCCCTGGTGCGAGCTGATCCGTCAGTGGTCGACCTTCCATCCGGAGTTTGCCTACCTGCCGCGCAAGTTCAAGATTGCCGTCACCGGCGCCGAGGAGGACCGCGCGGCCATCCAGGTACACGATGTCGGCCTGCGTTTCTGGCGCAACGAGGACGGCGACGTGCGGGTCAAGGTACTGGCCGGCGGCGGTCTCGGTCGCACGCCGATGATCGGCAGCGTGATCCACGAGGATCTGCCTTGGCAGCATCTGCTGACCTATCTGGAGGCCCTGGTCCGGGTCTACAACCAGTTCGGACGCCGCGACAACAAGTTCAAGGCGCGCATCAAGATTCTGGTCAAGGCGCTGGGCGCCGATGAGTTTCGCCGCCGGGTCGAGGAAGAATGGGCCCACCTCAAGGACGGCCCTCAGACCCTGACCGACGAGGCCATCACTGCCGTGGCCGACCACTTCGTCGAGCCGCCGCGTCGCGCGGTTGCCGAAACGGCCATCCAGCACTATGAACAGATGCGCGCGGACAACCGTGCCTTTGCCCGCTTCGTCACCAACAACGTGACGGATCACAAGGTGCCCGGCTACAAGGCCGTGACCCTGTCGCTCAAGCGCCATGATCACTCGCCGGGTGACGTCACCTCGGACGACATGAGTGCCGTCGCCGACCTGGCGGATGAGTTCGGCTATGGCGAGCTGCGCGTCACCCACGAGCAGAACCTGGTGCTCACCGACGTGCCCGTCGACCAGATGGAGGCACTCTGGCAACGCCTGGAAGAGCTCGACATGGCCAACCCGACCGTGGGCACGCTCGCCGACCTGATCTGCTGCCCCGGCGGGGACTACTGCTCGCTGGCCAATGCCAAGTCGATCCCGGTGGCGCAGGAAATCCAGCAACGCTTCGAGGACCTGGACTTCCTCTACGACCTGGGCCCGCTGGAACTCAATATCTCGGGCTGCATGAATGCCTGTGGCCACCACCATGTGGGCCACATCGGCATCCTCGGGGTCGACAAGAAAGGCGAGGAGTACTATCAGATCTCGCTGGGCGGCAGTCAGGGCAATGAGTCGTCCCTGGGCAAGATCCTCGGTCCCTCCTTCTATCGTGAAGATGTGACCAATGTCATCGACAAGCTGCTGAAGGTCTATGTTGGCGAGCGTACCCCGGACGAGACCTTCCTCGACACCTATCGACGCATCGGAATGAAACCCTTCAAGGAGCATGTGTATGCCTGAACAGCAACGCAGCCTGATCGTGGATGGCTCGGTCGTGCCGGATGAGTGGACACGACTCGATGCAGACGCCGAACGTCCGGCCGACGCCGCCGTGATCGTGCCGCTGGCCGATTGGCAGGCGGCGCGGGGACCGGCCGTCGCGCCCCTGCTGGCCAGCGACACGGAGCTGACACGCGAACTCGCCGCCGAGTTGCTCGAGGCCCCCTTGATCGCCATCGACTTTCCGAAATTCACCGATGGCCGCGGCTACAGCATCGCCCGTCTGCTGCGCGAGCGACATGGCTATGCGGGGCAGATCCGCGCGGTAGGTGACGTCCTGATCGACCAGCTGTTCTACATGTCGCGTTGCGGCTTCAACGCCTTCTCCCTGCGCGAGGACCAGATCGTCGAGGACGCCTTGAACGCCCTGGACACCTTCAGCCGCAGCTATCAGCCGGGTACCGACACCGGCGAGCCCTTGTTCCGCCGGCGCATGCGCGAAGCCGCCAGGCAACGCGACGTGGCCTGAACGCGAGCCAGTAACCGCAGGTTGCAGGCCCGGAAGCCGGTCCACGAGGATCGGCTTCCGGCTTTTCACGGCTGCACGTCACCAGCCACTGCCTAACCCCGCCGCTTTTGTTGGCGCTCCCGATTGGCCGCTCTGGCCCGCTCGCTCTTGCGCAGCATCACCCAGGTCGCGCCGATGCCCCCATCGCCCTGGCCGGCCGACGTATAAGCCTGCACCTCCTCGAGGGCCGCCAGCCACTTGGCCAGATACGAACGCAGCACATTGGCTGCACTGTCGATCTCCCTGCCACGACCATGCACGATCAGCACCGAACGCAGATCACTCTCGCGCGCTTCGCGCACAAAGACCGGCAAGGCACGGCGACACTCTTCCAGTGGCCGGCGCAGTAGATGCAAGCTGGCCTGAGCCGGATAGCCGCCATGGCGAAGGCGCTCGACGACACCTCGCTGAATGCCGTCGCGCCGCCACTCCAGGGGATCGAAGGGCGGCACCAGATCGACGAAATCATCGGACAGCCCCCAGTGCGTCTCATCCTCCGCCTCGGCACTCTGGCGTCGCGCCAGTTGGGCCTCACTGGGATCGGTTCGCGGCCGGCCGGGATCGGCGCGATCCGTGCCGCTGCGCAATGGCTGAACGTCATCCATCAATGCCCGAAAATCCAGGTCTTCATGCTGTGACTCGGTCATGGGACACCTCCGACGGGCACGGAACTGAAAGGTCGATCGCATCATGTTAGCGTCAGCCTCCGATGGATCAAAGCCGCCCGATGAGGGAAATATGCCACGCATGAACCTCTGCTCCCCGGCTTCACGTTACAGGGACGTCTAGATGCGTAAAGCGCTCCGCTATGGTGTCATCGCCGGACTCGTCGTACCGCTGGTCATGGCTGCCGGATTCTGGCTGGTGTGGCTGAGCCCCTGGACCTATGACCGCCCGTCCTCATTGCCCGAGGTGTCCGAGGGCCCGCACCAGGTCTTCGTCTATGGCACCCTGCGCTACGCCAGCGTGCGCTGGATCGTCTATGGTCGCGCCGGGTCTCCGACACCCGCCGAGCTGAAGGGGTATGCGCGCAACGATCTGGACCTGACCCGCGCCGAGGGCGCCAGCGTCGACGGTCTGCTGCTGACGGTCGATCGCCGGGAACTTCAGCGGCTGGACCGCTACGAACGCCTGGGCATCCGCTATTCGCGTGAACGGCTGGAGCTTGCCGATGGGCAGCAGGCCTGGGTCTACGAACGTCTGGATGATTAACGACCAGGATATCGGCACCGTCCAAGATGGTTTTTGTAAGATAGATAACGGTATAAACTCCTGTTAGCGGCATGACGTCAAGGCGTCATCCCTGTAGGCTGATGCCCATGGCTAACGAACTGACATTGCTCGAGATGTTCACCCGTCTTTGCGCCGCCGCCGGACTGGCTCTGGTGCTGGGTTGCGAGCGGGAGTTCCGCCGCAAGCCCGCCGGCCTGCGCTCCCATATGCTGGTGGCCCTGGGGGCCGCGGCTTTCCTGCTGGTCGGGCTGGAAATCCTGTATGCGACCGGCGAAGGCGACCCCTCGGCACGCATCGATCCGACGCGTATCGTCGAGGGTGTCATCGGTGGCATCGGCTTCCTCGGGGCCGGCAGCATCATTCGCAGTGGCACCAATGTGCAGGGCATCACCACCGGCGCCTCGATATGGCTGGCCGGTGCCATCGGTATCGCCGCCGGCGTGGGCGATCTGGCGCTGGCCGCCATGGTCACGCTGCTGGCCTTGATCATCATGACCGTACTGGGTGCCATCGAACGCGCCCTGCCCTGGCACAAGCGCGATGAATGAGCCTCCCGACAGGCTGTTGTGGGCCTCTGTGCCCCCGGCCTACAATGTCCGCATGCTGTTCGTCATCACCCATGAGGCCCTTCGATGCTGACCCTGCTGCATAATCCACGCTGTTCGAAATCCCGCGAGACGCTGGCCTTGCTCGAGGAGCGCGGCCTCGACATCAGGGTACGCCGCTATCTCGAGGAACCGCTCGATGAAGCCGAATTGAGAGCCCTGCTGTCCCGTCTCGAGGCGGGCTCGGCCGCCCTGGTGCGCACCAACGAGTCCGAGTGGAAGACGCTGGGTGCTGACCGCGACGATCCCGAGCAGGTCATTCAGGCCATCGTTGCGCACCCGCGGATCATGCAGCGTCCGATCGCGGATGACGGACAGCGCGCCATCATCGGCCGGCCTCCGGAAGATGTGCTGAGCCTGCTCGACTGATCCTCACCGCCCCGATTTGTTTCTCGACTCCAGGAACCTGCATGTCTGCCCAGCCCTACGTCCTGATTCTCTACTACTCGCGTCAAGGCGCCACGCGCGCCATGGCGGAGCGCATTGCCGCCGGCGTCGAGTCATTGCGTGGCATCGAGGCACGCTTGCGCACCGTGCCTCCCGTCTCGCCCACCTGCGAGGCCGTGGACCCGGAGATCCCCGCCGAAGGGGCCATCCATGCCGACCTCGATGACCTGCGCAACTGCGCCGGCCTGGCCCTCGGCAGCCCGACACGTTTCGGCAACATGGCCGCTCCCTTGAAATACTTCATCGACACCACCAGTGAATTATGGCTGGGTGGCGCGCTGGTCGACCGTCCCGCCACGGCGTTCACCTCCACCTCCAGCCTTCACGGCGGACAGGAAACCACCCTGATCTCGATGCTGCTGCCCCTGCTGCACCATGGCATGGTCTACGCGGGACTGCCCTACAGCGAGGTCGAGCTGACACGGACCCAGTCCGGGGGAACGCCCTACGGCGCCAGCCATGTCGCCGGGACACGCAGCGACCGCCCACTGGACGATCATGAACGCCAACTGGCGTTCGCTCAGGGTCAGCGCCTCGCCCGTCTGGCGCTGGCCCTTCAACGAGCCGGGGAGAACGCATGAAGCGCTGGCTGAACGATCTCGAGGCCCGCGAGGGACTGGACCGACTGGTGGCCCGATGCCGCAAGCTGGTCATCGGCAGTTATGCGATACTGATACTCTTGATGGCCTATCGAGGCATGCTGGTCGACAGCGAAACCAGCCGCGTCGGCCCATTGATCGCGTTCGTGCTGCCCCTGGCGCTGTTCCTGCCCTCGATTCTGGCACAGCGCGCCCGTGGGCATGCCTGGCTGGCCTTCGTCAGTCTGCTCTACTTCGCCCAGGGTATCATGGTCGCCACCCTGCCGGGCCAGGTCACACGCGGTGTCGCGGAAGCCCTGGTGGCCCTGGCGCTGTTTGCCGGTTGCACAGGCTATGCTCGCTTCCGCAGTCGTCAGGTCAAGCATGCCGGGACGGGCGCCTCTTAGCGTAGCGCTGCTGCATGGTCGTGAACAAGGCGCGGCTGGCCGGCGCCGGCATCCGGACCACAGCGGGGAAGATGCCCGAACACGGCCAAGACACTATACATCCGAGTCCATGCGGATCTTGATCGGACTCGCGGCTGATTCAACACCGCCTGGGCAAGCACAGTCGTTTATCAATACCCTCTTAGCCCATTCGTTTACAGCTGTCAGGAGAACACCATGACACGAGATATTGCCGACATTAGGCGCGACTACGAAGGTGGTCGGCTTGAAGAAGATCAGGTGCCCAACGAGCCCATGCCGTTGTTCGACGAGTGGCTGACCCTGGCACTGGATAGCGAAGGCGATGATGGCAATGTCATGACCCTGGCCACGGTCGACAGCCAGGGCATGCCGCATGCCCGCATCGTGCTGTTGAAGCAGGTCAGCGAGGCCGGTCTGGTGTTTTACACCAACTACCAGAGCCACAAGGGTAGCGAGCTGGCCAACTCGCCGCATGCCGCCCTGGTGTTCTGGTGGCCATCCCTGGGCCGCCAGGTGCGTGTCGAGGGGCCGGTCGAGAAGGTCAGTGCGGAGGAGTCCGACACCTACTTTGCCGGCCGCCCGCGTGCCAGCCAACTGGGCGCCTGGGTGGCGACCCAGAGCGTGGTGATTCCCGGCCGCAGCTGGCTCGAGGAACGCGAGCAACGCTTCCAGCACGCCTATCAGGGCCAGGATATCCAGCGCCCCGGCCACTGGGGCGGTTATCGGGTCAAGCCGCAGATGATCGAGTTCTGGCAGGGTCAGCCCAGCCGGCTGCATGATCGCCTGCGCTTCGAGCGGCGTGGCACCGGGTGGCAATGCTTCCGTCTGGCTCCCTGACGCCCGACGCTCACTGCGCCGCCATCGCCTCCAGGCGGTGGCGCTGCCACTCGTTTTGCGGCTCATTGAGCCTCAGCACCGCATCCACCACCTGCTCTTCCATGTTGTAGCGCTGGCGAAAACCGAGGTATTTCATCAGCGCGCGCATGGGGCGATTATCGGCCATGATCTGGCCCACCATCTCCAGGGTGCCGACGCTCTTGCTGTAGCGAATCATGCGCTCCATCAGCAATTTGCCGATTCCCAGCCCCTGCAGATCATCACGAATGATGATCGAGAATTCGGTGCGGATATTGTCCGGGTCGTTCCACACGCGCACCACGCCCAGCATTTCCTTGCTGCCATCCGCCCGGGGATGCTCGGCGATGAAGGCCATCTGGCGGTCATAATTGATGTGGGTCAGCATCGACAGGTCACGCTGGGAGAGATCGGCCTTGTGGTGGAAATACCGGAAACGGATGCTCTGCTCGGACAGGCGCCCGTGGAAACGCTCGATGAGGGGCGCATCCTCGGCGCGTACCGGGCGCACCTCCACGTCCCAGCCATTGCGCAGTGTCACCCACTCACGCAGTTCCTCCGGATACGGCATGATGGCAAAACGAGCCGGCTTGCCGAGATCCATCGCGTAGTCCACGGCCAGGACGCCGTCACGATTGAGCAACACCGGGTTGAGCTCGACCCCCTGCAGCTCGGGCAGGTCACTGGCCATCTGGGACAGCTTGACGAGCAGCTCGCAGATGCGCGTGATGTCCCGCTGCGGGTCACTCGAGTGTTCCCGGATCAGCCGTGCCGCATGCGTCCGTCCCACCACATCGGCGGCCAGCGACATGTTGAGAGGTGGCAGGGCTACCTGGCGGTCGGCCAGGACATTGACCTTGTAGCCCCCGATGCCGAAGACGATCAAGGGGCCGAACACCGGATCACGCGTTACCCCGGCACACAGCTGCATGGAGTGCTTGCCACGCTGCATCGCCTGAAGGCAGTACTCACGCACCTCGAGCCCGGGAAACTTCTCCCTGACCTTGTCGCCCAGCCGATCGATGCCCTCGGCGACCTGCTCTGCCGTCATCAGGTCCTGCAGCAGGCCGGCCGACAGCTTGTGCGGATGGCGTCGATAGCGAAAGGGGCGACAGTTGGCTTCATGCACGATCTTCAGTGCCATGGGCCCCTGGAAGTCACTGGCGGCCTCGCAGGCCTCCTCCGGACTCGCCAGATAGCGACTGTGGGCCGATGCAATGCCATAGGCCTCGAGTACCTGAGCCACTGACGAATGGTTCAGTGTCTCGCGCCCCTCTGCCTGCGCTCGGTCGATGAGCTCCCGGCATTCGCGGCGGATGGCCGGGGTCGTGGCGAATGGCAGGCTGGGCGGCGTTTCCTGAAGCAGGGACTGCACACGTTGATAGTCGACCATGTGCATGAATGCCTTGACGGCCTTTTCGGGCGAGATATAGGTGGGAATGCCGGCCTGGTTGCACTCGTGGCGCGCCGACAGCGCCTCGCCGAGCCCCATCCAGCTGGTCAGCAGATTGCGCCGGAAGCGCTTGCGGGCGTCGATGACCGCCCTGGCCGTCTCCAGCGATGGCGCCAGCCGCGTCGGCGCATGCACCACCAGCACGGCATCGACACCGGGATCGGCGGCTACCAGCTCGATGGCTTCGACGAAATGCCGTGGCGTCGCCAGACCTCCCAGGTCCACCGGGTTTTCGCCGGGCTTGGTGCGATCCTGATGTTCCTGCTGCAAGCGCGCCTGGGTGCTCGGCTCGAAGGCCGCCAGGCGCCCCCCGGCACTGATGAGCTTGTCGATGGCCAGCATCGCCGGTCCCAGCCCGTTGGATACCACCGCCAGGCGATCGCCGCGCAGGGGCTTCATGCGTGACAGGGTTTCCAGGGCATCGAAGAGTTCATCGGAATCATCGACCCTGACCACGCCTGCCCGGGCAAAGGCGGCATCGAAGATCTGGTCACGGTTGGCGATGCCCGGCGTCGGCGGCAACCCGGACATATCCGACTCGGCCGTGCGCCCGCTCTTGATGGCCAGCACCAAGCGATGACGCGAGGCATCACGCAGGGCCGTCATGAAATGCTGGGCGTCGAGAATGCGCTCCAGGTGCAACAGGATGGCCTTGGTCGGCGCATACTGGTTGATGTAGTCGATCAGGTCCGGCAGCAGCACATCCACGCTGTCGCCCAGTGTCAGCAGATGCGAAAAGCCGATCCCGCGGCCCGCCGCCCAGTCGATCATGGCATTGCCGAGCATGCCCGACTGGCCGAGATAGGCCACTCGGCCGCGCTTGACCGGCTGGCTGGAATAGGAGGCATTGAGCCGCCGGCCCGGCACGATCAGCCCCATGCATTCCGGCCCCAGGACACGCAGGCCCGATGCGCGGGCCGCGCCGAGGATGCGCTGGCGAATCGAGGCCTGGCCCTCGGGCGCAGCATCCAGCTGGGCCCCACCGGACAGCACCAGCGCGGCGCGCACGCCATGCTGGCCCAATGCCTCGATCCAGCCCGCCACGGCCTCGACCGGCGAGCAGATCACCGCCAGGTCGGGAATCGCGGATAGGTCGCTGACATCATCGAGGCAAGGCTCGCCATACACCCTGCCGTGATTCGTTGCCGTGTCTCCTTCCTGGTCATGCATGGCCCAGATCGGCCCGCTGAAGCCGCCATCGCGCAGGTTACCGATGACCATTCCACCCATGGAATCCGGCTGTTCGGATGCCCCGACCACGACGATGCTGTGGGGCTCGAAGAAATAATCCAGAAAGCGGGTGCTCATCGGCGACTCCAACGGCTAAGGAAACACTGCTTAAATGCCTGCACATGCAAATCGCTTCGTTGCGCGGTGCTCGAAAACTCGCCTAACCAATTGTTATGTCTCATTTTCTTTGCTCCGTGCGCCTCGCGCTTTACTATGTTCGGCGATTTATTCAGCGTTTCCCTAAGGGGACAAACATGGCAATGCCTGGCGCCACTTGCGATGGCGACAGCATACCCTGCTTGTTTACGACTTATGGCCACTTTCATGCAAGGGGCGAAGGCCTCTAGGGTAGTGGTTCGCCAGCGGAGGGCCGACATGATCACCGCCTATATCACGCACCCGGACCACCCCAGGCACTTCATGGGCCCCGGGCATCCCGAGTCGCCCGAGCGCCTGGATGCCATCCGGGCACGCCTGCAGCTCACGGGCCTGCTGCAACAGACCATGCAGTGCGAAGCCGTCGAGGCCACGCAAGCCCAGCTGTGTCGTGTTCACCCCGCCGCCCATCTTCACCACCTGGAAGGCTGTGCCCCCGTCGAGGGAATCCGGTCACTGGATGGCGACACCCTGATGACCCCGGATAGCCTGCGTATCGCCCGACTGGCCGCTGGTGCGGCCATCAAGGGCGTCGATCGCGTCTACCGCCAGCAGGCCGACAACGTCTTCTGTGCCATGCGTCCGCCCGGTCACCATGCCGAGGCCAGTGACGCCATGGGCTTCTGCTTCTTCAACAACGTGGCCGTCGCCGCCGCTCATGCACGGTGGGAACATGGTGCGCAACGCGTGGCGATCCTGGATTTCGATGTTCATCAGGGCAACGGCACCATCGATATCTTCCAGAATGATCCGGATGTGCTGGTCTGCAGCAGCTACCAGTCCCCCTTCTACCCGTGGCGCTACCTCGAAAGCAGTGCCCCCAACATCGTCAATACCCCCTTGCCGGCCGGCACCGCCGGGCCGGCATTCCGGCGCGCCATCGAGCGCGACTGGCTGCCCGCCCTGCATGATTTTCAGCCGGACCTGGTGCTGCTCTCCGCCGGTTTCGATGCCCATCGTGAGGACCCGTTGGGCGAGCTCTGCCTGGAAGACGAGGACTTCTACTGGGTCACCCGCCTGGCCATGGAGGTGGCCGAGCGCTACGCCGAACGTCGCCTCGTGTCAGTGCTCGAGGGCGGCTATGCCGGTGCTGCCCTGGGACGCTGCGCCGCCGCCCATCTCAAGGCCCTGCTGGGACTGCCCGAAGCAGCATGAAACCCCGGCAACCCTGGTCGCGGATGGCGTCATGTCGTCGGGCCGCAACCGCGCGTCGTCGGGACTAGCCGATGCCTCGGGACGATATGCTAGTCTGGCGCTTATTCGTTTCCTATAGTGAACTCACATGACCGCCAGCCATGATCAGGACGCTGCCCTGCGCATTGCCTCGGGGCGCAAGCCCTTTGTCGAACCCCTGCGCCTGGGCGAGCGACTCAAGGAGATTCGCCTGGCCAACGAGTGGACCCTGAGCGATGTCAGCCAGCGGACCGGCCTGGCGCGCTCGACCCTGTCGAAGATCGAGAATGGGCAGACATCGCCCACGTTCACTGCGGTCCAGAAACTCATCGGCGGGCTGGACATCGATCTGCCGCAGCTGCTCAGCCAGCCTCAGACCCGGACCCGCACCATGGGCCGTCGTGACCTGACGCGCCGTGGTTCGGGGCAACTGCACCCGACACCCACCTATGAGCATGAGCTGCTCAGCTGCGAGTTGGCGCAAAAGCGCATGATCCCCTTCAAGACGATCGTTCGCGCTCGCCGTTTCGAGGAGTTCAGCGAATGGGTACGCCACGACGGGGAAGAGTTCCTGATGATTCTCGAAGGCGAGATCCAGCTGTATTCCGAATTCTACGAGCCCCTCCAGCTGACCGCTGGCGACAGTATCTACTTCGACAGCGATATGGGCCATGCGCTGGTCTCGGTCAGCGATGAAGATGCCGTGGTGCTGTCGGTATGCACACCCCGCGATGGTGCCTGAACCGGTCCCACCGTTCGGGGTTCTGAAGACCAATACGGAGCCATATCATGCAGGATCTAGACGACACGACCCGCACCGAACTGGAAGCGGCGGCCTTTCGCCGTCTCCTGCGCCACCTCGACGACAACAAGGACGTGCAGAACATCGACCTGATGATCCTCGCCGACTTCTGCCGCAACTGTCTTTCCAAATGGCTGGTTGCCGAGGCCGAGGCACGTGGTGAGTCCCTGGATTACGAAGCGGCACGCGAGTATGTCTATGGCATGCCCTACGCGGAGTGGAAGGCGCTCTACCAGCCCGAGGCCACGCCGGAGCAGCTGGCCGCACTGGAAGCCCGTCAGGCCGGGAAGCAGCGCGGAGAGGGCGAATGAGCGAACCGCTGATACCGCTCCAGGTGGCCGTGTTGACCATTTCCGACACACGCACCGACACCACCGACAAGAGCGGTGAATGGCTGGTGCAGTCCCTGGAAACCGCGGGTCATCGGCTGTACGAAAAGGCCATCGTCCGCGATGATGTCTATTCGATCCGCGCCCGGGTGGCCACCTGGATCGCCGATCCACGGGTTCAGGTGGTACTGACCACCGGCGGCACCGGCTTCACCGGCCGTGATTCGACGCCGGAGGCCGTCGCGGTGCTCCTCGACAAGCAGATCGAAGGCTTCGGCGAGCTTTTCCGGCACCTTTCCTGGCAGGAAATCGGCAGCTCGACCGTTCAGAGCCGTTGCCTGGGGGGGCTGGCCAACCATACCGTGATCTTCTGTCTGCCGGGCTCCACAGGGGCCTGTCGTACCGCCTGGCACGGCATTCTGGCCGAACAGCTGGACAGCCGGCACCGTCCGTGCAACTTCGCCAACCTGGTCATACCACAACGAGGCCAACATGGCTGATGCAAGCACACTGCAATCCGTGGAAGCGGGACTGGCCGCCCTGCTCGAGCATGTGGACCCGGTCCCCGCCGAAACGCTCGCCTGCGACGCCGCCATGAACCGCGTCCTGGCCGATGATGTGCCAGCAGTCCTGGACGTCCCCCCCTTCGCCAACAGTGCCATGGACGGTTACGCCCTGCGGCGCGCCGATGCAGGCCGCATACTGCCGGTATCCCAGCGCATCACCGCCGGTGTCTCCCCCGAGGAGCTGGCAGCGGACAGCTGCGCCCGGATTTTCACCGGCGGACAACTGCCCGAGGGCGCCGACGCGGTGGTAATGCAGGAAAAGGTGGAATCGACCGCGGCGGGCATACACTTCCCCGATCGCATCGACCTCCACAACAATGTGCGTCCACGCGGCAGCGATGTCGAGGCCGGCAGCCGGCTGCTCAAGGCAGGCATGCGGCTGGATGCCGCCGCCCTCGGGCACCTCGCCGGCCAGGGCATCACCCGAGTCGCGGTGCGTCAGCGCCCCCGCATCGCCCTGCTCTCCACCGGTAATGAAATCGTCGCACCGGGTCAGCCGTTGCGCGCAGGGCAGATCTACAACAGCAACCGCCCCATGCTCAGGGAACTGCTCGAGAGCTTCGGCGCCGACGTCACGCAACTGACATCCGTACCCGATGATGCCGAAGGCACTCGACGCCATCTGCGCGAGGCCGCCGAGCATGCCGATGTCGTCATCACCACCGGGGGCGTCAGCGTCGGCGAGGAAGACCACGTCAAGGCCGCCGTCGAATCCCTCGGCCAACTGGATGTCTGGCGACTGGCCCTCAAGCCGGGCAAGCCGCTGGCACTCGGCCGACTGCCCGACAGTCGCGGCGGCACGGCCGTCTTTGTCGGCCTGCCGGGCAATCCGGTCTCCAGTTTCGTCGGCGCCTGGCTGTTCCTGCGCCCCCTGATGGGCGCCATGCTCGACTGCCCGCATCTGCGCGAGCTGCCCCGCATAAGGGCCACGGCCGATTTCACCACAAGCACCGGCCCCAGGCGCCACTACATGCGAGTCTCGCTGACCTTCGAGGCCGGTGGCATCCGGGCGCAGGCCTACCCGGATCAAAATTCCGGCGTACTCTCGTCCTGCGTGGGAGCCGACGCCCTGGCGGTGATCCCGCCGGATGCCAGTATCGAGAACGGCGACGTCATCGACTGCCTCTGGCTCAGCGCCAATTGAAACGCGAGGCGGGCTCAGCCGAGCGCCGCCTCGAGATCTCCCCAGAGGACCCGGAAATCCGCCGCCAGTCGGGCGTAATCGGCCTGCATCCACGGAATCAGCCGAGCCAGTTGATTGGGCCCTGTCAGACGCCTGCCGATCCCGGACACCGCCCGGCAGGTAAAGTCGAAATCGGCATAGCCGCGTAACCAGTCCTGCCGGATCATCACGGGCATCATGGGCTCCAGCCTGTCCGGCGCCTCACGCGCGTCGAGCAGGCGATAACAACGCTCGATCAGCTCATCCCGCGCCGCCAGGTCCAGTTCGTTGGCCAGAAAGTGATCCCAGACCAGGTCCAGCGCAATACCGGCATAACGGCGTTGCGGAGATGGCGCCCGCGCCCTGGCCCCGCTTACCGCGGGATGTCCGTCGACGAAGGCATCCACACGCCGATGGTGACGAATCCCTTGGGCGACCCTGTCCGGCCAGGATGCCAGGTCGGCGCCCTTGACGCCGTCCGCAATCAGATTGCCGTACAGGAAATCATTCGAACCGGCTCTGGCCAGCCATCCATGCGCAAGAAAATTCATCGCGCTCGTCCTATGGACCCTGCCGGGATGGTCAACTGCACGCGATTGGGTCTCGGGAGGTTGCCTGGGGCCGGTGTCGACAGGCAGGCGATCACAGGCAGTTCGCCGGCTTGGGCAACCCCGCCAGCCGTGCGGCCACCTTGGCGGGACTGCCCGGGAAAAGCCGCATCAGGTAGATGGAGCGGCCCTTTTCAGGCCCCAGCGCCTTGCCGACCGCCTTGACCAGGGGACGCATGGCCGGCGCCATTTCGTATTGGCGATAAAAATCCCGCAACACCTCGATGACCGCCCAATGGTCGTTTTCGAGACTGATGGACTCTTCTGCGGCCAGGCTGCGCGCCACCTCCGGCGACCACTGCCCCATGTCGACAAGGTACCCTTCTGGATCCAGCGCTACTCGATGATCTTGTGCCACACATAGATAACGGTATATTTCAGCGGTTGCCATCAGTACCAACTCACGGTTTTATCCGCCTGCTCGGTGAGGCTGACGAAGCCCTCGATATCCACCACAGCAAAACGTTCATCCTGCCGGGCCAGCAGGCCGCGCGACTCCAGATCCTCGCGGAGCACGTAACAGCGTCCCGGCAGCCCCGCACAGCGGTCCGCCAGGGCCGGCAAGGACCCCAGGACGCCATCCTCTATCAACAGCAGACTGTCATCGCCCGACATGGCGGTCAGCACCTGCTCCAGCGTCTTGCCGGTGTCCGGGGCTTTATTGACAACATGCAGTATCACGATTGTTTCACCACCAGTTCCTCTTCCGCGCCATCTGTCGCGCTCCATCATGATCCGCTGGCCACGGAATCATCGCGACACCCTCAGTGTCGACCAGCGCGACTAGAACGTCAGCACCAGGTCATGATGTTTCAATAAGTCGGCGATCGCTGTTTCACCCACCCGCTCGGGCGTCAGCAGAAGATCGGCCTCTGCCACAGCGAAACGGGACATGGCAGCAGACTCGGCATAGAGAGCATCGACATCATACATCTCCAGCATCTGCAGCGTCGGGTGAGTCCCCTTCTGCCCCAGTGCCCCGCTGGTCTGGCCACTCAGCAGCGCCAGCACCCCTTCCCCCATGAACAGCAGCGACACCTTGCGATCGAAGGCCGCCCCTACCAGGGCGATATCCAGACCCTCACGAAGCCAGCTGCTGCCATGCGGGGCATGACGCAACACCAGCAGAATGTCGCCCTCTCGTTGGTTGGCCTCGATTGCCTCTGTGCTTTCCATCACCCACCTTCCTTCAGGGACCGAAGGTCACCAGCCGATCACAATCGAGCCCCAGGTCGACAAGCTGACCGAGACCGACAAGTTCAAAGGGTGCTTCCACACTATAGCCCGCTTTGCCATGCCGGCTGGCTTCACGCTGGTCCATCAAACCTCGACGCAGGGCTGCTGCTATACAGACCTGCAGGCTGACGCCATGTTCCGTGTGCAGGGCTATCCAGCCGTCGACGAGATGGGGCTCATCCTGGGGAGGCGCGGCCAGTCGGGCGGCGTTGTGCACCCCATCGTGGTAGAAAAAGACACACTCGAGACGATGTCCTCTGGCTACCACGGCCCTTGCAAACCTGAGCGCCGAGTGGCTCGCCTGAGTGCTGTAGGGAGCCCCCATCAACAGGATCGCATAACGCATGAAACCACTCTCCCAACAAACTGGCCCCGCCGAAGCGGGGCCAGCTGGACCTCGATAGTTCGCCGCCCGGATCAGTCCTGGCTCATGATCCCCAGAATGGAGAGCAGGCTGACGAAGAGATTGTAGATCGATACATAGAGGGTAATGGTGGCGAGAATGTAGTTGGTCTCGCCGGCACGGTGGATGATCTCACTGGTCTGGTAGAGGATGGCAGCGGAAGAGAACAGCACGAAGCCGGCAGACACCATCAGCGAGAGGCCGGGGATCTGCAGGAAGATGCTCGCCACCATGGCCAGGACCAGCACGATGGCACCTGCCAGCAGAAAGTTGCCGAGGAAGCTGAAGTCCTTGCGGGTAATCAGCGCCACGGCCGAAAGCCCGAGGAATGTCAGCCCTGTCATGCCCAGCGCCGTCATGATCAGCTGCGCCCCGTTGGGCAGCGTCAGATAGGCGCTGAGCAACGGCCCCAGGGTGAAGCCCATGAAGCCGGTGAAAGCGAAGGTGGACAACAGCCCCCAGGCCGAATTGGCTGTCTTGTGCACCAGGAACATCAAGCCATAGGCTCCGATGAAGAACACGAAGATGTTCAATTGCTGAACGCCCATTGCCATGGCGGCACCCGCTGTCACGGCCGAGAACAGCAATGTAAGCGACAGCAGCCCATAGGTGTTACGCAGCGTCTTGTTGGCACTGACGCCTTGTGACGACTGCTGTGTCACATGAGTATCTTGATAAGCCATTGATCTAGCGCTCCTGTATAAGATGATCCAGGCAATTCCCACAGAATGCCCCTTCAAGGTTCTCGACGCAAGCATTCGCCCTTTCGACCAGCCACCGTCGTGCCGGATCCTCCCACACAGTATATGCCATTCCCCGGGTGCTGCGGATAACATCTTGATCGGCCGAGGCTCTTGACGTCGCGTCAAAAATTGATAAGATACATCGCCGTGAGCCGGAGGGATGGCAGAGTGGTTGAATGCACCGGTCTTGAAAACCGGCGAAGGTGCGAGCCTTCCCAGGGTTCGAATCCCTGTCCCTCCGCCACCTTCTTCTTAGAAACCAGCCACTTACGGCTGGTTTTTTACTTGGTCCACCATCCAGCCCACCAAACCCTGAGTGGTTACAGATTGATCAGGTGCCGGGCTGTGCAAGGCCCCCTTTCTTGCTACTTCTTCTACCACCACGGTTTCCAGGCGCCAAGATGAAAGAGCGACTGAACGTAGAAGCGCGAGGATGATGGGGCGCAGGTACGTGAAGACGCCCAAGCGGCGACCCCCACCCCCTTTTTTTAACGCTTTATGCATGTATTTCATGTCTAGGGATGACGCGCAAAATTTCCGATTTCTCTGTATGAGGAACGTGGGTGTGCGCAATTTGGGCGGTTTGTGCGCTTTACCCGCCGTCGGAAAGTTTTAGTGGTCCCTTCTAGTATGTCTCACTGCGCGCCAGTGGCGCCCACTCAACCGCATATACCGTACAAACTGCATATGCCGCCCCTCTCGCAAAATGCTCGCAAGTGAATAAACAAAAATAACCGCCCTCCAGACAGATTGGCAGGGCGGCGGAGTGGTCAAAGTGGCCAGCAGCCTATTCAGTGTTTTCCTGCAAGCTTCGCACGGCATCCTCAAAGCCAGTCAGCGGTATCTCAGCATAAAACTCGGAGCCTTGCTCCACTTTTAGCCGTAGAACATCACTATTTCTCAGCTCGCTCAGAATTCTCTCCGCTTCTGAAACTGGTAACGACACTTCGAAGGTATGAAGCGGGGAGTAACTAGCACCTCCATCATAATTGTATACATTGTCTGTCGATCCCAGCTCTTGGACCTCCCTGTCGTCTAACCTGAACCTGACTGGAGCCCCCTCCGAAAACTCAATACTGTTAGAGGTGGTCTTATAGAAAAAATCGTATTCGTCCTCTCCGGAGCGGTAACCTATCCCAAAGCCAGAATTATCAGATGCTTCACGCTGAGTAACCTCGCAGTACCGAGTGTCTTGATCAAATGAGCCGTACTTACAGCCCACATCCCATGCAATCGCATGTGAAGCCACTGTCAGCATGAGGGTGCCAATACCTAAAGTCATTTTTCCCTGCATAATAAAATCCTTTCACTACTCTTTGTTTAATACGTGCCGGGCAGTTTTCAGTCAGGCTTCAATGCAAAGCGCCATTAAAGATGTTCGTCCCCTTCAACGATACTTACTTAAGTATCTATCTCTCCTACTATCGCAATAATCTACGAGGGAAGTATCTTGCCTATCTATAGCCGCAATGAGGTCATCCATGCCGCTATAGTCCTCTACTACTGCATACTCCATGTAATAATCAAAAAACGCCTGGCACTTCCCATCCATTGAGGACTTTGCTACTACTGCCTGCGCCGCGACCTGAGGTGAGGTGGCGTATGTGATGCTTGAAAAGAGGCCAGCCCCGAGTAGTACGACGACCGCACCAAGCTTGAACCGTTTCTGCATGCAGTTTATCTCCTTGCGAACTGCTGTTCTAAGGGCAACGTGAGCTCTTCAAATCGTCCTGCCCTTCCAATGTAAGGCGCCGTCTGGCATGCCCGACGGCGCCTCTCGCGCACCACACTTATACAAAGTTTACTTATGTTTGCCCCCCCCCCTCCATCTGAATGGGCCTCTCGCCACTCTCTTTTGGTCATCGATGGGGCAGCGACGTACCCATCCTCGAGCGTCCAGGTTGTAGTGGTCAAGCGTTTTTGGCCATTGAGTTTTGAGCATTCCAGTAGTTCTTTTCTGCTACATTCGGCGGTAGCCCATCGTTATGCTTATGCGGTCTAAGACTGCTGTAGTAACCGATCATGTAATCAGTGACAGACTGCTTCGCCGCAGCAACACCGGGATAGCCAATCACTGGCATCCATTCCGACTTCAAGCTCCTGAAGAAGCGTCCTGTCGGGGCGTTATCCCAGCAATTACCACGGCGACTGAGACTCTGCACCATCTGGTAGCGCCAGAGCATCTGTCGGAATGCCAGGCTGGTGTACTGGCAGCCTTGGTCTGAATGAAACAGGAGGCCCGTAACCGGTCCATAAACCCCATCTTCTTGAGCTAAGTCCGGTACTTCACACTGGTGACCTCGATCGCATCGGAGGACTGAACTGAACCGTCCCGGGATTCCCGGAGGCTCCAAACCTTGAGAGGATGGAGCCATGAACACTTCCAAACGATATGCCCCTGAGGTCCGTCAACGGGCCGTCCGCATGGTCTTCGACCACGAGGCCGACTACCCCTCCCAATGGGCGGCCATCGGCGCCATTGCCCCTAAGATCGGCTGCACTCCGGAGACGTTGCGCAGTTGGGTCCGGCAGGCCGAGCGTGATGCGGGTCGGCGTGAAGGCACCACCACCTCCGAGCGTGAGCGGATCAAGGCACTGGAGCGCGAGAACCGGGAGTTAAAGCAGGCCAACGAGATTCTGCGCAAGGCGTCTGCCTATTTTGCCCAGGCGGAGCACGACCGCCGCGGCAAGTGATGATCGAGTTCATCGATGATCACCGGGAGTTGTACGGGGTCGAGCCGATCTGCCGTGTCCTGCCGATCGCCCCGTCGACGTACTACGAGCACAGGGCCCGAGAAATCCAGCCTGACCGCGCACCGCCCCGAGAGCAGCGTGATCGCTGGCTGAGTGCTGAAATCCAGCGCGTCTGGGACGGGAACTTCGGCGTTTACGGCATCCGCAAGGTCTGGCGCCAATTGCATCGCGAAGCGATCCCCGCTGCTCGCTGCGCCGTCGAGCGCCTGATGCGCCGGCTGAGGCTGCGTGGCGTGGTGAGAGGCAAGCCGGTCCGTACGACCGTACCGGATCCCAACAAGGCCTCTCCGGCGGACCTGGTGCGTCGGCAGTTTCAACCGGCTCAGCCGAATGCATTGTGGGTGTCGGATTTCACGTATGTCGCGACCTGGCAGGGGTTTGTCTATGTCGCCTTTGTCATCGACGCCTTTGCCCGCCGGATCATCGGCTGGCGAGTCTCCCGCACGCCCCGCACCGATATGGTGCTGGATGCGCTGGAACAGGCACTTCATGAACGCCCACAGCGCTCTGGCGGCGAGCTAGTCCATCACAGCGATAGAGGTGTGCAGTACGTGTCGATCCGCTATACAGAGCGCTTGGAGGAAGCCGGCATCGCCCCGTCTGTCGGGAGTGTCGGCGACTCATATGACAACGCGCTGGCCGAGACGGTGATCGGGTTGTTCAAGACGGAGGTGATCCGCCGAAGTGGGCCATGGCGGCACCTGGAAGCCGTTGAGTTCGCTACCCTGGAGTGGGTCGACTGGCTCAATCATCGGCGGCTCTTGGAGCCGATCGGCAACATGCCACCGGCCGAGCGAGAAGCGCTGTATTATGAGCAACAGGGTCAGGCCAAGAAGGCGGCCTGACTCAAACCAACGGGTCTCCGAGAAAGCCGGAACGGTTCACGGGCGACCAGTTGCTACCAGTACCACTGAGAAGGTGCAGCGGCTCAAAGAACAAGGGCTGAGCCAGTCACAGACAGCCGCTCAAGCTGGTCTAGGCATTGCCACCATCAAGCGTCATTGGAACAAAAGCGCCAGCAGCACAGCGTGATAGCGGCATCGAAAGTGGCAGTCCATCAGGCCGAGGCATGTGGCTTGCAGATTATTTGCTCGTCCGCGTGCTTCGGCCTGTTTTGCATAACTAAATGATAAACACCTTGCTCCTAAACCCGATCGTCCTGAGAGAAAACCTCCAGCTCTTCCTTATCAAAGAGACGATAAATCGGAGTATGAAAACCACCATCATCAGTACCTAATATTTGATTGAAAACTACTCGTGCCAAGGTAGATTGAGGAAGATTGAAATTCCTTCGGAATGGCGAGACCTCCCACCCATTCGCTTTCGCACGCTCCATATAGCCGTCAATACTTCGGGGAATAGTATTGGCAGCTTGCTGTTTGGGCACATTGTTTCTTACCAAGTAGTCACTGGCGTTCCGGGCTGCTTGCCATATCATTCGATAGACTTGTGCAAGCGAATATTTTTCAAGCGCCTTACGCAACACATGGTGTGTCATTTCGCCGAACCGTTGAGGAAGGCCCCGCTCAGTTAGCACATGCTCAAGAAATGCAATAGCTTCTTTCTGCACAACCTCCCAAGCAACTTCTTGAATGTCATCAATATTTTCTTTCAGGAACTGATCACTACTGAGGTGTTTGTCCAAGACAGTGTATAACGCGGGACCGTCTATGCCTTGCTCGCCCAGCTCTGCATTATCTTGGTTGATAAATGTAGTGATTTTCCACGCGCACCTGTCTAAGTATAGGCGGAACTCACCATCATCGTTAAAAAAGTACGCCCCCTCCGGCGAGTTGGGGTCGACTGAGATAATATCGTTATGCAATAACTGCCTAACGACTTCAAAGGTCATTTCAGTTGTAGGGGCTAACAGGTCCACCCTGTTATTACCTAGCGGAAGAATACGAGACAAGCTCTCATCACCAGAGTACTTGAGGAAAGCAAGAAAAAAAACCTGATGTTGAACATCAGCTTCCCAGCATATTACTTTCTGTGCCAGAGAGTTAGACTTCGACTTCTCAGCATTATTTCGCTCAAAATCACGCTGCACTTGAGCCTCTTCCTCTAAACAATCTTGACAAGTCCAATCTTCATGCCTAGGTACCAACCGGTAAAAGGGCTGGTTAGCATCTGTCCGCTTAGTCAGAAGATAACACTCACCGCAACCACTACAGGTAATATCTGTACGAAAAGCGGAAGAATTTTCTTTGACGACCTTGGTGACTTGATGTGACTTAATGCCGAAATCACTAGCCAACTCGGCCACTGAGTACATGAACTTACCCTCATCTGTGAGCTCCCAATACCTACGCGCCAGCTCTACAATTCGCTCATCATCAGTATTGACTGCGACATCAATATACATAAATAACCTCAGTCGTCTTCACACTGCCAGTCCCAACAAGAGTATCATCAAGGGCTAGTACCGTGCGATGATGGCCCGCCAGTTCGGGATATGGCTTGATTCTGTTACAGGAAGGCGCTACATGGGGGACAGATCAATGCAGCCAAGACACTGATTTTAAATGGGTCATCAGGTGAGTGAGCGCGACCCTGCCCTCCGCCACCTTCTTCAAGGGAATCAGCCACTTAGCTGGTTCCCTTTTCGTTTGGGCCTCGCAAAAAGGCCCGTTTCTATAACGTCTATAACAGCACCCGTTATAGAGAATCGGCTGGCCCGGTGCTTAAACGACTGAAATTCGACCGAAGCCTAAGGCGCATGCCAGAGCCCAAAGCTCGGCTCTCGCAGGTACACCAGTCACAAGATACCCTTCGCCCATCTCGGTAGTCTGCTGGACTCACCGTACTCTGCAGCCGCCTCCAGCCACAAGCACAGGAATCCGACTGACTCCCTTGGCGGATGACGCAACCTTGCGTTGGTTGTTCCCTCGCTTGCCGGCAGACAGCCTAACACGCAATATGGTCGCTTCTGAGGGAGCATCGAGATGCTGGGATTCAAGCACCACCGAAACAAGATCGCACTGGAGTGCGCATCCACGCTATCCATGGCCATGATCACCGGCGCAGCCATCGGTATGCTGGTCGGCGGGAAGCTGAGCACGCCAGCGGGTTTCGCCGTCATCGCCTATAATGCGATAAACCTTGTTATACTGGTACACAAGAGAGCTCAGCTTGCGGCAAAGGAGGAGCAAGACGATGAATAGCTTGATAATCGTGGCAGCTCTGGTCGTCCCTGTTACCGCCATCACCTGGTGGGCGATACACCACACCAACAAGGAGCTGAACGGCAAATAGTCCCGCACCGCACTCCAAACCCTGGCATCCGCCGGGGCTTTGCCGTGTGGCAGACAGCCAACGATCAGCATCGCCCTCACTCTATGCGCCTTCTCTAAAATGTCTCGTGAAGCATCACCCGAAAAGATTGGTTCATCGCACTTTGCCGGCAATGCGGCACGGATCTTCAGGAAAAAGTACTCCGTGTCGCGGTATCCATAGGCCATCCGTTTGATGACCTTGATCCGATTGTTCATGCCCTCCAGAACGCTGGTGTTCAGCCTGTGCCGGGCACTGGATAGGATCCCCTCCGGGTAAGGTGCTAGCCTCTTGGCGAAGCGTCCCAAGGCCTCAATGCCACTACCCATGGCCATGTCGTACCGATCCTGCCAGGCGCTTCGGGCGGTGGCCTCGCCGTCGGCAAACCATAGGGTCTTAGCAGGTACGCCGTTGTCAGTCACGCATTGGCCGCCAGTAGCTCCTCCAGCTTCACCGCCTGCTCGGGCTTGAGGGTGTCGGCGTTGCGCAGCAGCAGCCAACGGCTGCCCTATGATTACCTTGCGAGCGGCCTTGTCGTCGCGCAGCTGGTTAGCCTGATCGACGCGCACCCGACCCATCACCTCGCGCCCATACTTGGCCACCACGTGGAAGCGGTCGTAGACCACCGCGGCGTTGGGCACTGCGCCTTCACCTCGAGATCGATGGCTGAATTCATGTCCATGGCAACGGCGGTGTTTGTAGGCTGACGTTTTGGCGAATATCAGCTTACTCGGATTTACCGCCGTTTCTCTATCCTGCCCGCGCCTCAAGCACTGCCTGTTTCACGCTGATCTGCGATGAACCATATTTTTGTGGTGTGATCAGTGGTGGGATAGCTCAAAATTCCACTTATCATGACGGGTCCATAATGGCATGCGAACGTTGAGCGGGCGTCGCTCCCCACCAACCAGCCAACGCTAACCAGGCATCACGTCCCGCCCGCGACCACCTTGCCGCACCAGCCACAGGAATGGCGCACTGCGGGTACACCTGAACCACATCAAGCCGGGAAGCCCCGCTGCTCAACGGTCATCCAGCGCGAAACGCCATGATGAAGCCTCGTCCAGTCACTCAAGGCGTATGCCGGCAACTTGAATGATTCACTCTGGCCGGGCCAGGTAATGTCAAACTCGTCTTTCAGCATGTTTCAGATTTTGCAACTTGCCACGCCTATACGGCGATGATAAACATCACCCCGCACACAAGTAATTAGCGCAACCGATTAACATTGATTCATCGCTCGACAGGACGTCAAGATGAAGACGACTGACATGACCACGACGCAAATCATGCGAATATTTGCCACTGTGGCAAGAAAGCAATAACAGATGGAAGTCGGTTTTGTCGGCCTCTTCGAGGGTCATAGTCGCAAGATCCTGTCGTTATCGACTCACCACACCAGTACTTCTCCCATTTGCGAAGGTGACACCCACGATCTGGATGCCACCTACTGTGCTCACATTTCCAACAACCAGATCCCGGGCATTATTGTCGATACCCACAAAAACAAGGTGACCAATGCCCTGGCCATCACACGCAAGCTGGATATCCGCTCTTATGTCGGTGCCACCATCACCAGTGCATCCGGCCACCATCATGGCACTATCTGTTGCTATAACAACTCGCCCTTGAGTGGTGGCAAAAACAGTGTGAATGCCGAAGTTCTTCAAGCCCTGGCAGATGCGGCCGGCGCTATACTGGATTCTGGCGGCATGCACGACAATATCCATAAGGATGTCTTCGAGAAAATTAAAACGACCATTATCAATAACAATGTCGAGATTCTCTTCCAGCCGATACTTCTGGTTCCCGAAAACCGTGTAATCGGCTTTGAAGCCCTCACCGGCTTTGCGCATATCGATACCATCCCGACCAGTGACTGGTTCGAAACCGCAGCCGAATGTGGACTGGGGGTCGAGCTGGAACTCGCCTGCCTGAAACAGGCGCTGGCCTACCTGCAACGTTTCCCTGCTGATCAATACCTGTCAGTCAATGTTTCCCCCGAGGCGATCTTCGATCCACGGATCACCGAACTGCTTGCAAGGCATGACCTCGAAAGGGTTATGCTGGAAATCACCGAGCATGAAAAGGTCGAGGATTATGCAACACTGAAAGCCATCCTCGCCCCCCTGAAGCACCAAGGGTTGAGGGTGGCCATCGATGACGCCGGCGCCGGCTACGCGTCCTTGAAACATATCCTGGAGATCGATGCCGACAAGATAAAACTGGATATCTCGCTCATCCAGGACATCCATCTCGACCAGCGACGCTATGCCCTTGCCAGTGCTCTGGTGACCTTTGCCAATGCGATCGGCTCGACGGTGCTGGCAGAAGGTGTGGAGAATACTCGACAGCTGCAGGCACTCACCGGGCTCGGAGTGGAAAAGATCCAGGGCTACTACATCAGCCCACCGGTTGCCGCGGAAGCGGCCATCCGTGCGGCCTCCAGGGCCACCATCCGGTTGCGCCATGAGACACCGCAGCCCGACTAGGCAACGGCTCGAGCTTTGATGTCACAGGCGCTGCACCGCTCGCTTCTTCCCCGGGACCTTCGCCGGCGAATCCAGGATTTCACTCACTGCTCACCAGGGCCACCCCGCTTGCGGCTAGCCAGAAAGGCCCAGCGGCTATCTCGCGTCCCCTTGGGTCAACGAATCTGAAGCGTCATTGATAAGCCGGCCAACCACCCCCAGATATTCCTGTACACTCACTCATGACTCACAGCGACGAAAAGAGAACCCCATGGATATTATCCGCATCATCTTCGCCATCCTGCTGCCACCCGTCGGCGTCTTCCTGCAGGTAGGCCTCGGCCTGCATTTCTGGGTCAACATCCTGCTGACGATTCTCGGCTATATCCCGGGCATCGTGCATGCTATCTGGATCATCGCCAGACGCTAGCTGGCTGAACCGCGACCCTGACTTGCAGGGCCGCGTTGAGTCCGCCGGACACGTCGACAAAAAGGGCTTCGTTGCCCCCGCATGTGGTTAATGAAATTTGTCTAAACCGGCATGGACAGCCGGGCGAGACTCGCTCAGACTCCCGCCACCTGCCCCTTCCACTCGGGGCAGGCTGACATCAACGGATCAGGAGGACCGTATGGGCATTATTGCATGGATCATCTTCGGACTGATTGCCGGTATCGCCGCCAAGTTCATCATGCCCGGCAAGGATGGTGGTGGGATCATCATCACCTGCCTGCTGGGTATCGTCGGCGCGGTCGTCGGCGGCTGGATCAGCACCCTGCTCGGCTTTGGCGCCGTGGATGGTTTCAACCTGGGAAGCTTCGCGATTGCCATCGTCGGCGCCCTTGTCGTGCTCTTCATCTACAACAAGGTGGCCAAGTAACCGACCCGGCCGGCTTCGGCCGGCCTTCAATACAGCCGCAAGCCCACCTGGGTGACCTGATTGCCCTTCATCTCGCTGACAACCCAGTGAATACCGTGCCAGTCGACATCATCGCCGACGACCGGATGCCCGCCGACCCGTAACGATATGAATTCGGCCAGTGTCATTTCATGCTCGCCCGGGCTCAGGGTCAGTCCATAGGCGTCGGCCAGATCCCCCATCCTGACGTTCCCGGCAAAGGTGAAGGCACCGAAGAAGGCCTTTTCCCGCTTGAGCGTGGCATCCCCATTGAACAGCTTGTTCAACGCCGGAAGGTCATCGGTACGCCCTATGACGCACAACACATCCTTGCGGCACAAACGGGTCGAGCCCTTGGGGTGCAGCATGACGCCATCCCGGAACAGGGAGGCGATCAGAGCGCCGGATGGAAAGCGCAGCAACCGAATGGGCACATCCTCCAGATCGCTGTTCTCGACCACATAGACGAACATCTCGAAATCATTGGTCGTCTGAATACCCAGCGGTCCCCGGCGATTCGGCGTGACCATGGGCGGCAGCAGCACCTTGGTGCGTCGCGCCACCCAGGGCAGGCTCCCGCCCTGGATCAACAAGGACAACAGCACCACGGCAAAGGCGACATTGAAATACAGAGAAGCATTCTCGACGCCGCCGATGACCGGGAAGATGGCCAGAACGATCGGCACGGCGCCGCGCAACCCGACCCAGGCAATGAAGATCACTTCACGCCAGCGAAAGCGAAAGAACGGCTTGATGGCGACCAGTACCGCCAGAGGGCGCGCCACGAAAATCAGCGCCAGCGCGACGATGGTCGCCGGCAAGGCCACATCGAGCATCTCGCTGGGCGTCACGAGCAGGCCCAGCACCAGGAAGAGCCCGATCTGACTCAGCCAGGCCAGACCATCATGTACCGGCAGAATGAAATTGAGATGGCGGCCGGGCCGATTGCCGATCATCAGGCCGGTCAGATAGATCGCCAGAAAACCGCTTCCCCCCAGGGCGCTGGTTAGGCCAAAGACACAGAACCCCAGCGCCAGCGCCAGCAACGAGTACAAGCCCGGCGCCAGATCCAGCCAGCTCAACAAACGGCCGCTCAGCCAGCCAATACCCACACCCAGCAGAATGCCCAGGCCGAACTGTTGGACGAAGAACAGCGCCGTCTCGCCGACGCCCCCGATATCACCGACCAGAATCTCGACCAGCATCAGGGTCAGGAAAATCGCCATCGGATCGTTGGTGCCCGATTCGATTTCCAGGGTGGCGCCCACCCGCTCGTTGAGATTGATGCCACGCCCACCGAGCATGGAGAAGACGGCGGCGGCATCCGTCGAGCCGACGATGGCTCCGACCAGCAGTCCCTGGACGAGCGTCAGATCAAAGACCAGCATGGCAATACCGCCCACCAGGGCACTGGTCAGGAAGACCCCCAGGGTTGCCAGGCTCAGTGCCGGCCTGAAGCCGACACGAAAAGTCTTGAGCCGTGTGCGCAGTCCACCATCCAGAAGAATCATCGCCAGGGCGAGATGCCCGATCAGGAAGGCCAGCGCATAATCATCGAATTCGATTCCCAGCACGCCTTCTTCGCCGGCCAGCATGCCGAGCCCGAGAAAGATGAGCAGCAGCGGCACGCCGGCCAGGGTGGAAAGCCGGCTGGCGAGGATGCTCAGAGCGATGAGGAACCCACTGAGCAGAAAGAGCGTATTGATCGAGTCCATGTAATGAAGCCTGACGGTTGAACCACTATTCTCTCATGACCGCTGGCGTGTCGCGATGCGTCCTGCGCCAGCCAGGGCTGGTCAGCCAAGGGCAAGCGCCGATAGACTAGCCAGTCCTGAATGCGGATCGGGCCCCGGAGCGTATGCCGCTACCCGAGCGTCGGCTCGAGGGCCTCTCACTCAACGCGACCCAGCCGAGCTGGACGTCATCGCTGGAGCCATTGCCATGTTGTCACTTCGCCGGTCGCTACTGGTGTCAGGCTACCTCTTGCTGGGGGGCAGCCTGCTGATCGCCACGCTGGCCAGCGGCCAGTCGAGCGCCAGCGAAGAGCATGGATTTCCGCCCCTGCAAACGGATGTCATGGTGCCGGACCTGAACGTCACCGAGACGGCGCCGGCCGGCTATGCCACCCTGCCCAGTGGACCCGCCGTCGATACGCCATCGCGCCCCATTGCACCCGCCATCGTGCAGGGGCCGCCCGAGCCCATCGCCCCGCCACCGGTCGATCACCTGCGGGTCTCCCTGGACTGGTACCCCAGCCCACGCCACGCGGCGCTTTATGTGGCCCAGGCCAGGGACATGTTTCGCCATCGCGGTCTCAGGGTCGAGATTGCCACTCCAGCCGACCCGGAAGTCCCCGCCAAGCTGCTGGCCGACTCCCGGGTCGACCTGGCCCTGACGCGTCAGCCACTGCTGCACCTGCTGGTGGACGACGGACTGCCCTTGATCCGGGTTGCCAGTCTGGTCAGTGTTCCACTGGACGCCCTGATCGTCAGTCGCGAGAGTGGCATCGAGTCATTACCCCAGCTGGAGGGCAAGCGTATCGGCCACGCCGACCGGGATGGCGAACAGTTACTGCTGCCGGCCATGCTCGCCGGCAGCAAGCTGACCCTGGACGACCTGGACACCCCCAATGTCCACTATCGGCTCGAGGAGGCCGTCAGGGAGGGCCGGGTCGACGGTGTCATCGGCGGCAACCGTCACCTGCTGCCCCGCTCGCTGGCCAATGACGGCACGGCGACACGGAGCTTTCCGATCGAGGATCACGGGGTTCCGCTGCACGATGGCCTGATACTGGTGGCCAACCGTGAGGAGCTGAGGCAACGCCGGGATGCCATTCAGCGTTTCATCGCGGCGCTGGAGGAAGCGACGGCCTGGATACTCGAACACCCTCGGGACAGCTGGCCGCTGCTCGTCGCCACCGAGCCGACACTCGATACACCCGTCAATCGAGACGCCTGGCCCGAGATCCGGGCACGCCTTACCCAGAGCCCTGGTGCCTTGAGTCAGGGACGCTATCATGCGTTCGAGCGCTTCCTGGAAGACCAAGGTCTGGCCGAGGGCCAGCACGAAGTGTCACGCCTTGCCGTGGATATCAGCACGCCAGCCCCTTGAAGCGGGCGGGCTCAGAGCGGTGCCAGAAATTCCTTGACCGCGCTCTGAAAGGCCTCGGGGCATTCAGCATGCAGCCAATGGCCCGCATCCAGGGTGACGACCCGGGCATCGGGCAAGACTTCATGCAGCGCCGGCAGGACCTCATCGCTGACATAATGCGACCTGGCACCACGCAACACCAGGGTCGGCCCGCGAAAGGCGCCCTCGCCGGCCGGCTCGGCCATGATGTCGGCGTACCCCGCCTCGATCTCGTCGAGCCCGATCCGCAGTCGCAAGCCGCCCTGCTCACCGCGCACCAGATTGGTCGCCAGAAACATCCGTGTAGCACTCTCTGCCACGTATTCAGCCAGCATGGCATCGGCTTCACTGCGGTTCGCGGGGCACCCATCCTCCAGCCGCCGAAGCCCGGCAAATATGGGCTCATGGTCGTGTCCATAGGCTCGCGGCGCGATATCCGCCACCATCAGTGAGGCCACCTTCTCCGGGGCCAGACGTGCCATGCTCATGACGACCTTGCCGCCCATGGAATGCCCCAGCAGATGTGCCCGGTCAATCTCGAGCTGCTGCAGCAGCTGCATGACATCCTCGGCCATGGCCTGATACGCCATACCATCGGTGTGCGGCGAACGACCATGATTGCGCAGATCCACGGCAATCACCCGCCAGGACTCCCGCCACTGCTTGATGTGTGAGCGCCAGTTGTCGGCACTGCCCAGCAGGCCATGCACGATGACCAAGGGCATCCCTTCGCCACCGGTATCGGTATGGTGAAGTGTCACGGGCATTGGCTACCTCCTTGGTTGTCGAAAAGCCCTTTCAGGTACGGGCACGGGCCTGATGCGGTGCCATGTCGTCATCCCCGGTCACCCCCGCCAGCCAGCGCGACAAGCCACCCAGCAGTACGCCATACAGCGGCAGGAAGAGCGCCAGACTGACTCCGAGCTTGATGACATAGTCGACCCAGGCGATCTCCGGCCAGTTGGCAGCCATGAAAGGATCCGGGCTGTGGTGAAACGCGATGGAGAAAAACGCGAAGGTGTCCGCCAGGTTGCCCAGCAGGGTAGACAAGGCCGGCGCCACCCACCAGGCCTGCTTACGCCGGAGCCGGTCGAATACCATGATATCCAGCAGTTGTCCGACCACATAGGCCATGAAGCTGGCCAGGGCGATCCGCCCCACGAACAGATCCCATTGGCCCAGGGCGCCGAAGCCTGCGAAACCTCCCTGGGGGAAGAGCACCGAGACGACATAGGACACCACGAGTGCCGGCAACATGACACGCAGGATGATGGCACGTGCCGGCTCCTTGCCGAACAGGCGTACCGTCAGGTCCGTGGCCAGGAAAATGAACGGAAAGCTGAATGCGCCCCAGGTCGTGTGCCAGCCGAACAGGCTGAAGGGCAATTGCACCAGATAGTTGCTGGCCGCGATGACCAGGATGTGCAGGCTCACCAGCAACGTCAGGCAGCGCCGCCTCTGGGCGGCAGTCAGTACAAACATGTCGGATGCGGTCCTTTTTGGAAGAGGGGTGAGGGAACCCTCCTGGCAAATGAAAGCAGGAGCAAAATCAAAGGAGGCATTATACGCATCTGACGGCGTCAGGCCAGAGCGCCAGGCGTCCGCCCAGGCCACACCGCCCCTGACGCAGAGACAGATTGGTACGTGTAGAGACTAGTAGTTTGCTCATCATCACATTAGACAAGCGTTGATTCGCTAGTCCTTAAAAGAATGAGCTACAATAACCCAAAGCCTAATGAAGATCGCCGTGATCTGGCCGGCCATGATGAGCCTGCCTGTCATCACACATAGACCCGGTGACCAGCGAGGGATGGCGTGGCATTGGGCTCGCTAGGTATGGGAGCAAGACATGACCAACTCTCAGCGCCAGGCCAAGCGCCTATTGATCGATAAAGGCGATGAGGAAGTCGGAGAGGCCAGCGCCCTTCTCAAGGCGATGGCCAACGATAACCGTTTGCGCATCCTGTGCTTGCTGGCAGAGGGAGAGCTCTCAGTCACGGAACTGAATCAGCAGCTCGTCCTCAGTCAGTCGGCACTTTCGCAGCATCTTGCAATCCTGCGTCGCGCTCAGCTCGTGGCGACCCGACGCGCCTCCCAGACGATCTACTATTCGCTGGAAGGTGACCGAGCCAGGACCCTCATCACCACACTCGACCGCATGAGCGGATGACGCCCCTGCTGGAAAAAGCCGGCGCCCGCTCTAGCGTTTCTGCCAGCGTGAGGCATCGAGCGCTTCCAGTCCACGCTGTGCGGTGCGTTCGATGCCTCGCGACACCGAGAGTCCCAGACGCTCCATGACCCCCTGCGGCTGTTGCAGGCTGAGCGTGATCACTCTCGCTTCCTGCATGCGATCGGCCAGATAGGCAGCGCTCGTGCCGAGTTCGTCGATCAGGCCATTGTCCATGGCCTGGGTGCCATACCAGGTCTCCCCCGTGGCCACTTCCTGCATGTCCAGCCGAGGACGGCGCTCCGCGACATACTGTTTGAACAGATCGTGAACCGTATCCAGTTCGCCCAGGAACTTTTCCCTGCCCTCTTCGGTATTTTCGCCGAATACCGTCAAGGTGCGCTTGTATTGACCTGCCGTGAGTACATCGACATCGATGTCGTGTCGTTTCAGCAAGCGATGCACATTGGGCAGCTGCGCCACCACACCGATCGAGCCCAGCACCGCAAAGGGAGCAGCCCGCAGATGATCGGCACAACAGGCCATCATGTAGCCTCCACTGGCGGCTACCTTGTCGACACAGACCGTGGTCTTCAGCCCGGCCTGGCGCAGGCGGTCCATTTCCGCCGCGGCATGGCCATAGGCATGCACCAGACCGCCCGCTGACTCCAGGCGAACCACCACTTCATCATCCTCGCCGGCCGCATCCAGTACCGCCGAGATTTCATCCGACAGCTTGCCCGTGGCACTGGCCTTCAGGTCGCCCTGAAAATCCAGCACCCAGACCGTGCTGCGACTGTCACCCGCCTTGTCGCTTTCCTTGCGCCGAGACTTGGCCGCGCGCCGGAAACGCTTGGCCAGTGCCTTGCGTTGCCCGGCATCGGTGGCGGCCAGGCGTAGACGTTGCTGACGGCGCCGACGACGCCGATTCAGCTCCTCCAGCCTGATCTGCGCCTTGTCTTCACCGCTCCCGGAACGCGCCTTGATGGTCACCAGCAGGACCGCGGCGAAACTCGCTGCCACGATCAGACACTGAGCCAGAAACATGCCGAGTTCACTTAGCCATTCCGTCACTGTTTGACTCCTGTATATTGGTAGGTTGCACCTTGTCACTACCCAGCAGTGGCGTGACGCGAGGCTTCCTTTTGCATGACCGGCTTGATCAAAACGATCGTTTTAAATAGGCTGACGATGCACCATCCATCCTGACTCACAGGCTTCCAGACGATGTCCACGTTCGACAAGTTGCATGCCCGCTTCGACCCTCAGGCAGCCGAAGGCATGCGCGAGATATTCCAGTTTCACTTCACCGATGCCGAGGACCATTACCTCAGGATCCATGACGGCGAGCTCGACATCGTCGCCGGTGAACATGATGACCCGTCCGTCAGCCTGAACCTCAGCACGGAAACCCTGAAAGGCATCATGTCCGGTGATATCAACGGCATGACGGCCTACATGAGCGGCCGGCTGAAAGCCAGTGGCAATGTCATGCTGGCCACCCGATTGACCAGCCTGTTCCCCTCTCGCTGATCCGGTGGCACAGCGCGGCGGGTCCGGTCATCAATGCCGGGCACCGACCTCGGCCAGGTGGGCATCGATCAAGGCTCGCGAAATCGAATACGCAGGCGGCAGGTGTGGCAGTCGGGTCGGCGAGAACCAGGCCGCATCACTGATCTCGACACCGTCGATGCGTATCCGCCGACTCGCCGCCTCGGCAAAGTAGCCCAGCATCAACGAATGCGGGAACGGCCAGGCCTGGCTGCGATAGTAACGCAGGCGTCCCAGTGCCACCCCGACCTCTTCCGCCACCTCGCGCCGCACCGCCTCTTCGGCGGACTCGCCCGGCTCGATGAAGCCCGCCAGGGTCGAATAGCGCCCCGCCGGGAAGCGCGGACTTCGCGCCAGCAGCAGCGACTCGCCATGCGTCACCAGGGTGATGATACACGGCGAAATGCGTGGGTAATGGCGCTGACCGCACTGCTCGCAGTGCATGGCAAACTCATGATCCAGTCTGCCGGACGGAGCGCCACAGCGCCCGCAGAAGCGATGGTTGCGCAGCCAGGCAGCCACCTGAAGTGCCGTCGAGACCAGCGCAAACCATTCATCCGGCAAGCGCACCAGCCAATCCCGGCCATCCGGCCAGTCCCCCCCGGGAGTGTCCTCCAGGGAGAGCCCGACAGGCTCCCCCTGCCACCAGCAGAGAGGCTGAACCGCCGCGTGCCAGGGCGTCTCGGGCTGCAAGGGACCATCATTCAGGCCGGGCGCGATGCGCCCCTGGGCCAGGCGAATCAGGCGACCGGATTGGGCCCGGTACGGCAGTTCCCGCTTGAGCATCAGGCGGAGTCCTCTCCAACCGTGGCCCCCGGCCAGCCCTCGAGGTTGTCCCACTGGCACTGGCCGGCCGCATCGCGAATGCTGGCAAGCTTGTCATGATGCGCCTGCCACTCCGCTGACTGGGGTTGTTGCACCCGCAGCTGGCCGGGTGACAGGGAAAGCCGACGCAGGTCCGGCCCCTCGGCACTATGGGTCTCCTGGCGCTCGCTTTGCGCCTGCTGGGCATCCAGTGTCAGGGCGGTCTGGCCGCCGGTCATGCCCAGGTAGACATCAGCCAGGATCTCGGCATCGAGCAAGGCGCCGTGGAGGACCCGATGGCCGTTGTCGATATCGTAACGCTTGCACAAAGCGTCCAGGCTGTTGCGCTGGCCGGGGTGCTTGTCACGGGCCATGCGCAGGGTATCGAGAATCCGGCAATGCTCCGCCACCGGGCCGAGCCGAGGCTCGCCGCGTGCCTGGTTGAGCATCTTCAACTCATGGTCGATGAAGCCCACATCGAAGGGCGCATTGTGAATCACCAGTTCGGCGCCCTGGATGAAGGCCCAGAACTCGTCGGCCACCTCGGCGAAGACCGGCTCGTCGGCGACCTTCTCGTTGGTGATGCCGTGTACATCGACCGCCTCGGCCTCGATATCCCGTTCGGGGTTGATGTACTGATGATAGGTGTTGCCGGTCAGGCGTCGGTTGACCATCTCGACGGCACCGATCTCGATCAGGCGGTGGCCCTCACGAGGATCGATGCCGGTCGTCTCGGTATCCAGGATAATCTGTCGCATGAGCTAACTCGTCGTCGCTGATCGCTCCAGGCTGGAACGCTGTCAGGTGGTGGCGTTCATTTCATCGATGGCCTCGTTGGCCAGCGAATCGGCACGTTCATTGCCCGGATGGCCACTGTGGCCCTTGACCCAGTGCCACTCCACGTCGTGGCGCTGGGACTCTGCATGCAGGTCACGCCACAACTCGGCATTCTTGACCGGCTTGCGCGAGGCCGTCTTCCAGTCGCGCTTGATCCAGCCATGAATCCATTCGGTAATCCCGCGACGCAGGTAATCGGAGTCGGTCCACAGGGCGACCCGGCACGGACGCTTCAGTGTACGCAGCGCCATGATGGCCGCCATCAACTCCATGCGATTATTGGTGGTACGGGTCTCGGCGCCCTTGATGGCCTTTTCATGCTCGCCACTGACCAGCAAGGCGCCCCAGCCACCCGGCCCGGGGTTGCCTCGGCATGCGCCATCGGTATAGATGGTAACGTCACTCAATCTGGTGCCCTTCTCGAAGATGATCCAAGCCGCGTGATGCCTCCCAGAGCCGGGCCGGCGACTGGCCGTTCGAAAGCCAGCCTGCCGCGCTGTGGCTGGATCAACTGGGAGCGACGGCGTGCATGAATCATGTAGGCGTCTCCCAGCGGCAGGTTATAGCGTCGCCCGAGTGTTTCGAGCATGGCGTTGCGTCCCGGACCGCCCGGCAGGCGGAAGCCGCAATAGTCTACCCGCTGCGCTTCGAAGTCGACAAACTCCAGCCAGTCGCTCAACTGCGCCGGGCTGCGCCAGCGCCCCCCGCCATGGAAGTGTCGACGCCATTCGGGGCGCACTCGCGAACAGCCCGCCGTGCCATAGGGGCTCCAGCCGAACAGCACGAGATGGCCATCATCCGCGGTCACCCTGGCCGCTTCCTGCAGCACATGGTGGGCACTCGGCAACACCTCGAGGAGATGATGTACCACCACCAGATCCAGACAGCCATCCGGCAAGGCCAGCTGGTCGGGGGGGCATACCAGGGTCGACCTCGACTCGGCGAGTTCCGGCGTGGGTGCCCAGCGCAAGGCATGCTGCACCGGGCACATATCCGTCAGCACAGGCGCCAGGCTGAGCTCGAGGGCATGGGGACCGAACCAGCGTTCGCACAACGGGCCGATGCAGGCGCGCTCGGCAGCCCAGATACCCTGACCGGCCTGCCCTGCCCAGTATCGGCGTCCTTCTCGAGCCAGCCGGGCCAGTGCTATCGCATCCCGCGAATTTGACATGGTTCGCTCTTCTCTCCACAGTTTACACTTTTTGCGAATTGCCTCGAGACAAGATACTCCGGGACAGTCCGGACTCACAGAGGCGCGAGGAAACAGCATCCATGTTGAGCGTGACCCCCATCCCAGCCTTGAGCGACAACTATATCTGGCTGCTTCGCCAGGATACGAGCGACAGTGTCTGTGTGGTCGACCCCGGCGACGCAACCACCGTCATCGAGTGGCTCGAGCGCGAAGGGCTCACGCTGAGCACCATACTGATCACGCATCATCATCCCGATCATACCGGAGGCCTCGCCGAGCTGATCAAGCGCTACTCTCCCCGTGTGATCGGCCCGCACAACCCCGCGATCTCTGGCATCGAAGAGCGTGTCGGAGACGGCGACGAGGTCCGTGTCATGGGGCGCCTGTTCGAGGTCCTCGAGGTACCGGGGCATACACTCGACCATATCGCGTTCTTCACCGCCGGCATACCACCCCTGCTGTTCTGTGGCGATGTGCTCTTCAGCGGCGGCTGTGGCCGACTCTTCGAGGGGAGTGCGGAGCAGATGCACCACTCCCTGACGCGCCTGGCCCCGTTGCCGGAAGATGCCCTGGTCTTCGCCGCCCACGAATACACGCTGGCCAACCTGGCCTTCGCCAAGGCGGCCGATCCCGACAACCGGGATGTGCGGGAGGCCGAACAGGAGTGCCTGAGAGCCCGCGAACTGGAACGCCCCACCCTGCCCAGCACCATGGGCCGGGAACGCCGCATCAACCCCTTCCTGCGCTGCGGCGACCCCGCCATACGCAAGGCAGCGGCAGAACACGGGGCTACCGATAGCGACCTGGCGACATTCACGACACTGCGTGCCTGGAAAGATGCCTTCTGAGTTCGCGGCTGCCGAATCGTGCAACGCCATGAACTTCCGCGAGCTTGACTCATTGACCACTGGACGACGGCTTGTCCGCCACACCACCAGGCCACGGTGCCCAGGAGTTCACTGAATGACCCATCATACACTGCGCCAGCGTTTGTATGGATTTGCCGGTTCCTGTGCCTTGATGGGCGCCTTGTTGCCCCCGATGGTCGAGGCGGCCAACCTGTCTGCCGGCCAGGGCCCGCTGGCGGCCTCGTCCGTTCCCACTGAAAGCACTTCCAGCGGACGCCCGCCCGCCGACACCCCCGCCTCGGGGTTCTGGGGCGAACTGGAACTCCACCCCGGTGATGCCTGGCAACGTCTGCGCGCCAATTTTGCCTGGCAGGATCAATGGCGTGCCGATGCCGGGCACGATCGCGTGCAACACTGGATCGATGAATACAGCTCGGGGCCGCGCAACATCGCCGAAATCACCCGTCGCGCGCGCCCCTGGCTGAGCTGGATCATCCAGCAGGTCGAGGCTCGCGGACTGCCCGGCGAAATCGCCCTGGTCCCCTTCGTCGAGAGTTCCTTCGACCCCGAGGCACGGAGCCATCGCGGCGCCTCTGGCCTGTGGCAGATCATGCCGCGCACCGGTGAAGCCCTGGGCTTGAGCCGCACCCGGAGCTGGGATGGCCGCCTTGATGTGGTGCGCTCCACGCAAGCCGCCCTGGATTACATCGAGATGCAGGCCGATCAATGGTACGCGGGCAATGTCGAACTCTCGCTGGCGGCCTACAATGCCGGTGCCGGCACCGTCAATCAGGCACGCCGGGTCGCCCGTGCCCGCGGTCAGTCCGGGGATTACTGGGATCTGGACCTGCCCTCGGAAACCATGGATTACGTGCCCAAGCTGCTGGCCATTGCCGCCATCATTGCCGAGCCCGACCGCTATGGCGTGACGCTGCCCGACATCCATGGGGGGCCAGCCTTTGCCCGAGTCCCGGTAACGCGACGCATCAGCCTGGACGAAGCGGCCAGCCTGGCGGATGTATCCCGTCAGCGACTCGGCCAGCTCAACCCGGGCCTGCGTACCGGTATCGCACACCCGCATCAGGTCGATGACCTGCTGGTGCCTGCCGGCAAGGCCCAGCCCCTGCTTGCCGCCATAGGGACGCCGTCCTCCTCGAGTTCGTCCGGCCAGGACAGCATTCATGTAGTGCAGCGTGGCGAGACATTGTCTTCCATTGCCTCGGCGCATTCCGTGGCGATGAATGACCTGGCGCGCTGGAACGGGCTCGAACACCCGGATACTTTACAACCCGGGCAGCAACTGACACTTTCCGATAGATGACAATGGCGCATCGCCTTCGCGCCAGCTTGATCCCGGAAAGGACCATCTCATGAGTCGACTGCTCCTGCCGATGTTCGTGGCCGTGGCCAGCGGGGCCGCCATGGCGGCCGAACCAGCCGATGTCCCGACACGACACGCTCTGGCGTTATACGGTGACCCCGCCCTCGACGAGGGGTTCCAGCATTTTCCCCACGCCAATCCCGATGCTCCCGTCGGTGGCAGCCTGAGTCGTGCCGCCAACGGCAGCAGCTTCGATTCCACCAATCCGTATATCATCCAGGGAACCCCGGCCGCCGGACTCAGCCATACCTACGACACCCTGCTGACCCAGGGTCCCGACGAGCCCTTTACCATGTACGGCCTGCTGGCCTCGGGCATTCGTCTTGATCCGGATCGCCAATGGGTCGAGTTCGACCTTCATCCGGAGGCACGTTTCCATGATGGCACACCGGTGACAGCCGAAGATGTCCTTTTCAGCTTCAATACCCTGGTCGAGCACGGTCGCCCCTTCTATGGCGCCTACTATGCGGATGTCGAGGACGTGCACGCAGTAGATGACGATACCGTGCATTTTGACCTCGCCGACAGCGAATCCCGTGAACTGCCCTTGATTCTCGGCCAGATGCCGGTACTACCAGCCCACTATTGGGAAGATCGTGACTTCACCAGCCCGACCCGCGACGCCCTGCTCGGTTCGGGCCCGTATCGGATCGCCAAGGTCGACCCCGGTCGTCGCATCGTCTATGAACGCGTCGAGGATTACTGGGGCAAGGATCTGCCGGTCAATCGGGGACGCCATAACATCGGCCGCTTGATCTATGACTATTATCGGGATGCTTCCGTGGCCATGGAGGCCTTCAAGGCAGGCAATCTGGACCTGCGCATCGGCGCCACGGCGAGCAACTGGGCGACCGGCTACGACTTCCCCGCCGCCAACCAGGGCTTCGTCGAGCGCCTCGAGATCCCCGATGGCCAGCCCGCCGGCATGCAGGCCTATGTGATGAACCTGCGGCGGGACAAGTTCCAGGATATCCAGCTTCGCGAGGCGTTGAACCTGGCCTTCAACTTCGAGTGGCTCAACAAGAACCTCTTCTACGGGGCCTACGAGCGCACCCACAGCTATTTCGCCAATTCGCAGATGGCGGCCGAAGGGCTGCCCGGCGACGGCGAGCTGGCATTGCTCGAGCCGCATCGCGACGCCCTGCCCGAGCGGGTCTTCGCCGCCCCCCTGCCCATGGAGCGGCCCCAGGATCCGCGCGAGCGCCTCAAGCTGGCCCATGAAAAACTCTCGGCAGCGGGCTACCGCTATCAGGACGGACAACTGCTCAAGCCCGGTGGCGAGCCCCTGCGCATCGAGGTGCTGCTGCATGACAGCCGCTTCGAACGGGTCGTTCAACCCTTGCTGCAGAATCTCGAACGTCTGGGCATCCAGGGCAAGATTCGTGTCGTTGACGTCAACCAGTACCTGAACCGCTTGCGCAACTTCGATTTCGATATCGTGGTAGGCAGCTTTCCCCAATCGGCCAGCCCCGGCAATGAGCAGCGTGAGTACTGGGGCAGCGACTACGCCGATGCACCGCAGAGTCGCAATCTCATCGGCCTGCAAAGCCCGGTCATCGACGAGCTGGTCGACAGCCTGATTGCCGCCGACACGCGCAGCGACCTGGATACGGCCGCCCGTGCCCTGGATCGCGTACTGCGTTGGGGCTTCTATGTAATACCCCAATGGCATCTTCCCGCCACTCGACTGGCTTTCTGGGATAAGCTGGCCTGGCAGGAACCCTTTCCGCAATACAGCCTGGACCTCGACGCCTGGTGGATCGACCCGCAACGTGCACGCGAGGTCGAGGCCCGCCAGAGCGGCGGCTGATACGCCCCTGCTGGAGGAGTTGCCGTGGCCGCCTATACGCTGCGCCGCCTGTTATTGATGATTCCCACCCTGCTGGGAATCCTGTTGCTCAATTTCATCATCGTGCAGGCCGCTCCCGGCGGACCCATCGATCAGATGCTGGCCCGCTTCGAGGGGCTGTCGTCACAGTCCAGCACGCGCCTCGAAAGTGGTGGTGGCGAGGTCGTGCAAGGCGACGAATCGAGGTCCAGTCGCGGCGTACCGGACCAGCTCGTCCAGCGCCTGGAACAGCAGTTCGGCTTCGACGAGCCGGCACCGCAACGCTTTTTCGGCATGCTGGTTGACTACGCCACTTTCGACCTCGGCGAGAGCTTCTTCCGCGGCGAGCCCGTCACGGCCCTGATCCTCGAACGCCTGCCGGTGTCGATCTCCCTGGGGCTCTGGACCACCCTGCTGGTCTACCTGATCTCGATTCCCCTGGGGATCCGCAAGGCACTGGGCCATGGTTCGCGGTTCGATGTCTGGAGCTCGGGCATCGTCATCGTCGGCTATGCCATCCCCGGCTTCCTGTTTGCCATCCTGTTGATCGTGCTCTTCGCGGGCGGCAGCTACTGGGATATCTTCCCGCTGCGTGGCCTGACATCACCGGATTTCGACGAACTCTCCACACTGGGCAAGATCAAGGACTATTTCTGGCATATCAGCCTGCCGGTGCTGGCCTCGGCGATCGGCAGCTTCGCCACGCTGACGATGCTGACCAAGAACAGCTTCCTGGACGAAATTCACAAGCAATACGTACTCACGGCCCGTGCCAAGGGCGCCAGTGATCGCCGCGTGCTGTACGGTCATGTGTTCCGCAATGCCATGCTGATCATCATCGCCGGGTTACCCTCGGCCCTGATCGGCATCTTCTTTACCGGCGCCCTACTGATCGAGGTCATCTTCTCGCTCAATGGCCTGGGCCTGCTCGGCTTCGAGGCCGTCATGCAACGCGACTATCCCGTGATCTTCGGCACCCTTTATCTGTATACGCTGATCGGCCTGGTGCTGAAGCTGGTCTCCGACCTGACCTATGTGTGGGTCGATCCACGCATCGACTTCGAGACGCGGGAGTCCTGATCATGCTGGATGTCATGCGCTCACGCCTGTCTCCCATCAGCCGGCGTCGACTGGCGGTGTTTCGCCACAATCGCCGGGCCCGGGTATCGCTCTGGGTCTTTCTGGCCCTGTTCGTGATCAGCCTGGGGGCCGAGCTGGTCGCCAACGACAAGCCCTTGCTCATGCAGTACCAGGGCGACTGGTATGTCCCGCTTCTGGTCGATTATCCCGACAGCGAGTTCGGCGGCTTTCTGCCCACACCGGCGGATTACCGCGATTCCCATACACGGGACACCATCGAGGCCGATGGCTGGATGCTGTGGGCGCCGATACCCTACTCCTACGATACGCTCGACATGGGGCTCGACCACCCCGCGCCCTCGCCGCCCGATGGCAAACACTGGCTGGGCACGGATGATCAGGGTCGCGACGTGCTGGCCCGCGTCATCTATGGTTTTCGCCTGTCGGTGGTCTTTGCCCTGGTCCTGACCATCGGCTCGCTGGTGCTGGGCGTATTGATCGGCGGCATACAGGGCTATTTCGGCGGCAAGGTCGACCTGATCGGCCAGCGTCTCACCGAGATCTGGTCGGGACTTCCCGTGCTCTTCCTGCTGATCATCCTGGCCAGCATGGTCGAACCCAACCTCTGGTGGCTGCTGGGTATCATGTTGCTGTTTTCCTGGCTGGGACTGGTCGATGTGGTGCGCGCCGAGTTCCTGCGCGCCCGCAACCTGGAGTACGTGCGCGCCGCTCGCGCCATGGGCCTGCCATCGCACCTGATCATGTGGCGCCATGTCCTGCCCAATGCCATGGTCGCCACCCTGACCTTCATTCCCTTTCTGTTCACTGGCGGTATCACCACGCTGACCGCCCTGGACTTTCTCGGCTTCGGCCTGCCGCCCGGCTCGCCCTCCCTGGGTGAACTCGTGGCCCAGGGCAAGAACAACCTCCAGGCACCCTGGCTGGGCATTGCCGCCTTCATGACACTGTCGATCATGCTGTCGCTGCTGGTCTTCATCGGCGAGGGGCTACGTGACGCCTTCGATCCGCGCCACATTCAACATGCCGGCGGCCAGGCCGGCACGAGGACCCCGGACGATGACTGATCAGCCGCTTTTCCAGCTCGACCAGTTGCATATCGCCTTCGACGGCACCGCCGTCGTCGAGGACCTGTCACTGGAAGTCCATCATGGCGAGACGCTGGCACTCGTCGGCGAATCCGGTTCCGGGAAGTCCGTCTCGGCCCTCGGGGCCATGGGGCTCCTGCCCGCCAACGCCGCCATTCGCGGCTCCCGCCGACTCGCCGGGCAGCAACTGGAGGGCCTGACACAGCGCGACTGGCAAGGCATTCGCGGTTCACGGGTCGGGTTCATCTTTCAGGAGCCGATGACCTCGCTCAACCCCCTGCACAATATCGGCAAGCAGATCGGCGAAGTGCTGCGGCTGCACCAGGGACTCACCGGACAATCGGCTCGCAAGCGCGCCCGGGAGCTGCTCGAACGGGTACAGCTGCCCAGAGCGGCCGAACTGCTCGACACCTGGCCGCATCAGCTATCGGGCGGGCAGCGCCAGCGGGTGATGATCGCCATGGCCATCGCCAACCATCCCCGCCTGTTGATCGCCGACGAACCCACGACGGCACTGGATGTCACGGTACAGCAGGAAATCCTGTCGCTTCTCGCCGAACTGCGCGACGAGCACGGCATGGGGATGCTGTTCATCACCCATGACCTCAACCTGGTGCGTCACCATGCCGACCGGGTCTGCGTCATGCATCAGGGCCGCATGCAGGAAAGCGGCGCGGTCCGTGACGTCTTCACCAGACCCCGGAGCGACTATACACGAGCCCTGCTGGATGCCGAGCCAAGCGGCCGACCGGCACCGGTAGCGAGCTCCCGGTTGCTCCTGCAGGCCACAGGGCTCAGCGTCGACTTCCAGCGACCCAAGAAGCTGTTTCAACGGCGCCCTCCACCTTTTGCAGCGCTCCAACCGCTGGATCTACAGGTATCCCCCGGGGAAACCCTGGGCATTGTCGGCGAGTCCGGGTCAGGCAAGAGTACCCTCGCCCAGGCCTTGTTGCGCCTGGTTCCCTCGCAGGGGGAAATCGACTTCGATGGCGTCCGCCTCGACCAACTGGGCCAACGCGACATGCGTCGTCAGCGGCGGCGCTTCCAGGTCGTCTTCCAGGATCCCTTCGGCTCTCTCTCGCCCCGCATGCCGGTCGCCGACATCATCAGCGAAGGCTTGCGGTTTCATCATCCCGAACTGAGCCCGGCGACGGTGGCACAGCGCGTCGCCGCGACCCTCCAGGAAGTCGGCCTGCCCGAGGGCTGTGCCGCGCGCTATCCACATGAATTCTCCGGCGGCCAGCGCCAGCGAATCGCCGTCGCCCGGGCCATCATTATGGAACCCGAGCTGATCGTTCTCGACGAGCCGACATCGGCTCTGGACCGTAGCGTCCAAGCCCAGTTGGTCACGCTGTTGCGTGAGCTGCAGCGCAAGCGCGGCATCAGTTATCTGTTCATCAGTCACGACCTGGCGGTCGTACGTGCCATGGCACATCGCCTGCTGGTACTCAAGGATGGGGTCGTGGTCGAGCACGGCAACTGCCGCGATGTACTGGAGAGCCCGGCCCGCGACTACACCCGTGCTCTGGTTAAAGCCGCCGGGCTCGCCGCCTCATCCGAGTGATGGCGACCCCAAACAGCGGGCCTGCTTCCTGAAGGGACCGGCGCGCCATCCAGCACCTTCCCCGGCGCATGATGAAATCAACGTAGCAGATAGTAGAGGCCCGATAACAAGATAACGGTATAAATTCATAACAAGCTCATAAAGAAAGCACTAAAGCGTTAAAACGGCACAAACGGCTCCGAAGACTGTCCTGCCTATACTGGCTTCCAGAGTCACGCAGGGACATTCCAAATAATGAGCCGCTCAACCGGGTTGCTGGGGCAGTGCATACTGTTCTGGGGTCTTGTCATATTCACGCTGGCGACACAGGCGTCTGACGTGACGCTGTCTGAAGGCTGGCAGTTTCGTTGGGGGGATTCCCCTGTCTCGGCAGATGGCAGCCCGGCCTGGGCGCAAGGTCAGGATCCGAGAGGCTGGCAGGCCATCAACTTTCCCTCCAACCCACCCGGGCGCGACGGCAATCGCCATGCCTGGTTCAAGACGACATTGCCGTCGGAGGGAAGCTGGCGCGACCCTGTGCTGTATATCTACAGTGTCGACCTCCTGCTGGAGGCCTACCTGGAGGGGCAACGCCACTACCGGTTCGGTGAATTCGACGCCGATGGCCAGGGCCATTTCGCCGGCTGGCCATGGCACATGATCGAGCTGCCGCCCGACTTTGCCGGTCAGCCGATGTATTTTCGCGTCTATTCCGACTATACCGATATCGGCCTGTGGGGCGAGATCAAGATCATGGAACGCGCCGAGCTGTTCGGCTATGTGTTGCGCCATTCGGCGATCGACCTCGGCATCAGCATGATCTGCCTGCTCCTCGCTCTACTGACGGGCGTATTTACCACCATCCAGCCCGGCAAACGCCACCAGCTGGCCCCCATCGCCCTGTTTTCGCTGGCCTCGGGCAGCATGATCCTGGCCGAGACGCAAGCCAGTCAGTTACTGATCGACGCCCCCTTGATGTGGAATTATCTGGCCGCCGGTGGTTATTTCCTGCTGCCCGTGGCCCTGGGATTGCTCGTGGAGCAGTGGTACCGGGATACCCGCCTACGACTCATTCGCCGTATCTGGCAGTTGCACCTGGCGTATTGGGTGATCGCCCTGGGTGCAGCCTCGCTTGGCTGGATCAGCCTGGCCATCACCTATCCGGTTTTCGATGGCTTGTTGCTGATGAGCCTGGTGCTGATGGCAGCGATCATCCTGCCACGACTGAAGACTCTCGACGATGAGCAGAAAGCCATTCTGGCCACGCATGGCGTCTTCAGCCTGCTGCTGATAGCGGACATGGCCGTCGCCCATGGTCTGCTTCCCTGGGGACGCGTGCCCGTCAGTGCCGGCGCCCTGGTGTTCTCCATCGTGATCGTGGTGATCTCGCTGTTCGAATACAAGCGGACTCAACAGGAGTTCAAGGCCCTGAACCTGCGGCTGGAGCAAGAGGTGGCGCAGCGCACCGGGGAACTGCAGACATTGATTCGCAGGCTCGAGGTCTATTCCTACACAGACCCCCTGACCGGCCTCTATAACCGTCGCTATTTTACCGACATACTCGAGAAAGCGTCGGCACAGGCCATGCGCCAACAGTCCCCGCTGACACTGGTCATGATCGACATCGATCACTTCAAGCGCATCAATGATCAGTATGGTCACGAGGCGGGAGACTACGTCCTGGTCAACATCGCCAGCCAGCTCAAGCAGCACTTCCGCGAGGCCGATGTCATCTGCCGACTGGGCGGCGAGGAGTTTGCCATCCTGCTGTATCACACGGAGGCCGGCGGCGTTCAGCAGCGTACCGACGAGCTGCTCGACATCCTGTCCGACACCCTGCACGTCCATCAGGGAACCACCATGGGACCCATCACCGTTTCATGCGGCATCGCTTCCTTCCCGCAGCATGTCGATGATCCTCAAGCGCTACTGGGTCTCGCCGACAAGGCCCTCTACAGCGCCAAGCTGGCCGGGCGCGCAAGGTCCCATGTCTACACCTAGAAGAGCGCCACTTCCCCGGCATCGAGCTCTCGCCATTCACCGGGTGCCAGCGCATCGTCCAGTGTCAGCTCGCCCACCGACTGGCGGTGCAGTGCCTCTACATGATTGCCGATGGCGGCGATCATGCGCCGCACCTGATGATAGCGACCTTCGTGGATGGTCAGTCGGACGCGAAACGGATCCAGGCACTCCAGCTCGGCAGGACGGGTCGCCGATGTCTCGCCCTCCAGCCGTATGCCCTCGGCAAAGGCCCGCACAGCGCGTTGCGCCGTGGTTCCCTCGAGTGGCCGGGCCAGGGTCGCTACATACACCTTGGCACACTGGTGCCGAGGCGAGGTGACACGATGTGACCATTGTCCATCATCGCTGATCAGCAACAGCCCGGTAGTGTCGACATCCAGCCGGCCGACCGGCTGCAAGCGCTCGGACTTGGCGACATCCAGCAGGTCCACCGCCCTCGGGTAGAATTCCCGCCGCGACGTGCACTCCACGCCCTGCGGCTTGTGCAGCATGATGTAGCGATTGCCGATCAGCGCCAGCGTTTCACCCAGCCAGGTGACATCATCATTGGGCTGGACATGGCGCGCGGCCTTCTTTTCCAGCTGGCCATTGACGTTTACCTCGCCGCGCAACAACGCCCGCTTGGCCAGGCCACGCGTCAACTCGGTACTCTCGGCCAGAAATCGGTCTAATCGCATGCGTTGCCGACTCCGTCGGTCAGGGTGAAATGGTCGGCATCCATCCAGGATGGAAACTTGTCTCTAAAGGCCTGTAGTTCCTGCAGGGACAGGCAGGCCGTGTGCACGAAGGGCTCATCACGGGGCTCGTCCACCAGGGCCTCGCCCTTGGCATCGAGCAGCATGGAATCACCCGCGTAGCCGAGGCCCTTGGCATCCTCGCCGACCCGGTTGACGCCGATCACCGGACACAGGTTCTCGATCGCTCGTGCCTGCAGCAGGATACGCCAGGCGTGACGACGCGGCGCCGGCCAGTTGGCAACGCACAGCAGCGCATCATACTCGAAGTGTTCGCCGGATGCCGGTTGCTGACGCAGCCACACCGGGAACCTGAGGTCATAGCAGACACTGAGCAGGATCCGGAAGCCCTTGAGCTCGACCACGACACGTTCAGGCCCCATCGCATAACGCTCGTGTTCGCCGGCCATGCGAAACAGATGGCGCTTGTCATAATGGACCAGGCTGCCATCGGGGCGCGCCCAGATCAGGCGATTGAAGCAGGCGTCCCCGGCACTGACCGCCACACTGCCGGTCACTACGCAGCCGCGCTGCTGCGCCTGATCACGCATCCACGCGACAGTCGCGCTGTGGTCCATGGGTTCGGCCATTTCGCGCGAGTTCATGGTGAAACCGGTGGCAAACATTTCGGGCAGAACGATCAGGTCGGTCTGCTCGCCACCGAGATCCCCAAGGGTTTGTTCGAGCATCCGGCAGTTGGCATCGGGATCCTCCCAGCGCAGGTCGCACTGCACCAGGGTCGTTCGCAATTCACTCATACCAGGCTCCCTGATTGGTTCGGGTATGGTCATAGCCTAACTGAGTCACCCAAAGGGCGCAGCCATGGCATGATGCCGGCAGTGGCACTATGATGGAACCGACATTCTTAGGAAGCTTACCATGCCAAGGACTCACTCCGTTTCCCCCGATGCCAGCAAGGGGGTCGGCTTCGGCCTCGCCGCCTACCTGATGTGGGGCTGTTTCCCGCTGTTTTTTGCCCTCTTCGAGGGCATCCCCGCCTATGAGGTGCTCATCCATCGCGTGCTGTGGTCATGTGTCTTTCTCATGGGCCTGGTCACACTGATGCGTCGCTGGTCACCGGTCAGCGCCGCCCTGCGGCACCCCCGGCGTCTGGGGCGCGTTCTGGCCTGTGCGGTTCTCATCGGTGCCAACTGGGGGCTGTACATCTATGCCGTGGAAACCCGCCAGGTACTGCAGGCCAGCCTGGGCTATTTCCTCACGCCATTGATCAACGTCCTGCTGGGCATGTTGGTGCTGCGGGAACGCATGCTGCCCCTCCAGGGCGTCGCTGTGGCGCTGGCCGGCGTGGCCATCGCCATCCAGCTGATGATGCTCGGGGAGGTGCCCTGGATCAGCCTGGCCCTGGCCTTCTCTTTCGGCACCTATGGGCTGCTGCGCAAGCAGGTGCCGCTGGACGGCCTGTCCGGCCTGCTGGTCGAGACACTGCTGCTCATGCCCTTCGGTCTCCTGGCGCTGGCATGGCTCAGCGAACTCGGCATGTCGCACTTCCTCGCCGACCACCGCAGCACCCTGTTGCTGATCGCCAGTGGCGTGATCACCGCCCTGCCCTTGCTGGCCTTTGCCGGCGCGGCACGTCGTCTGCGACTCGGCACCCTGGGCTTTCTCATGTACCTGAACCCGAGCATTCAATTCCTGATCGCCCTGGTAGTGTTCAACGAGCCGCTGACACCGGCGCAGCTGGCCACATTCATGCTGATCTGGTGTGGCCTGGCACTCTACTCATGGACGGCCTGGCAGAATCGGCCACAGGAGTCCTGACGTGGTCAGGAATGCCGGGGCGATTGGGCGCCGGCTGAGATGCCGATTCGCCGGTCGAGCGGTTACCCTCATGGCCTGACCTGATCGCGGAGCCGACATGCAAGCCCCACTGCCACTACCGCTATCGACCCCCAACCGCAACCTGGTGCGCCTGACCATCGTGCGCGGCATTACCTGGACGGGGTTTCTCATCGGCGTCGTCATCGGCATCGCAGTGCTCGACTTCGCCCTGGACATTCCGGCCGTGATTGCCGTGATGACCGGCATGAGCCTGATCAACATCACCACCTGGTGGCGCCTCGGGCGCCCCTGGACGGTCACTCACGGCGAGTACCTGACCCACCTGCTGGCCGACATGGCCGGGTTGACGCTACTGTTCTATCTGATCGGCGGCTCCACCAACCCCTTCATCGGCTACTACCTGGTTCCGGTAACCATCGCCGCCGCCACCCTGCCCTGGCGCCATGCCTGGACGGTGGCATCGGCCGGCATGGCCGGCTACAGCTTCCTGATGTTCTTCTATCACCCGGTACCACAACTGGGCATCCCGCATGCGGAAACCGGACTGAACCTGCACACCCTCGGCATGTGGCTCAACTTCGCCTTGTCGGCGGGCCTCGTGACCTTTTTCATCTACAAGATGGCGCATGCCCTGCGCAACCGGGAACAGTCCCTGTCACGCACACGGGAATCGGCGCTGCGCAACGAACAGGTGCTGGCCGTGGCCACCCAGGCCGCCGGCACCGCCCATGAACTGGGGACCCCCTTGTCGACCATGGCCGTGCTGTTGAGCGAGATGCGCGAGGATGCCGGCGACGACCCACAATTGAACCGCGACATCGAGCTGCTGCGTGAACAGGTGGATACCTGTAAGTCGCGCCTGCGTCACCTGGTCGACAATGCCGACCGGCGGCGCATGGCCGAGGCCGAGGTACGCGATGCCAGGGAGTGGCTGGAGAGCGTGATACAACGCTGGCTGGTGCTGCGCCCCGATGTGGCCTATCGACTGAGCATCGCCGAACGACGTGGCCAGCCACGTATCGCCGTCGACACCACCCTGGAGCAGGCCTTGACCAACCTGCTCAACAATGCGGCCGATGCCAATCCCGATGATATCGTCATCCAGCTGGACTGGAACCCGGACGACGTGGTCATCGATATCCGCGACCATGGCCCCGGTGTGGAACTCGCCATCGCCGATCAACTGGGCGAGACCTTCGTTTCGACCAAGAGCAAGGGGCTCGGCATCGGCCTCTTCCTGACCCACGCCACGATCAACCGCTTCGGCGGCGGCGTGAGCCTGTATAATCACCCGGAAGGCGGAACCCTGACCGAAGTCAGCCTGCCGCGCAGTGATACCACTGTCTAGGCGTCTAGGCGCCGACGAACCCCGACGGCAACAACCCGGCAAGCCAAGCAAGAGGATCACGACACCATGCAACAGACGGCAAACACACGACGTCTGCTCATCGTCGATGACGACGAGATGTTCTGTCAGGTCATGCACCGCGCCATGTCACGACGCGGTTTCGAGGTGTTGGTCGCTCACGATGGCGAAGAGGCCATGAACCTGGCGCGCCAATATCAGCCTGAGCAGGCGACGCTCGATCTGAAGCTGGAACACGAGTCGGGACTCAAGCTGCTGCCGGAAATGCTGGCCCTGATCCCCGAATGTCGCATCATCGTGCTGACCGGGTACTCGAGCATCGCCACCGCCGTCGAGGCCATCAAGCTGGGGGCGGTCAATTACCTGTGCAAGCCGGTCGATGCCGATGAGGTACTCGCCGCGCTATCCCGCGAGCAGGGCGACCCGGCCGCCGAAGTGGCCGAGACGCCCCCCTCCATCAATCGGCTGACCTGGGAGCATATACAGAAGGTACTGCAGGAACACGACGGCAATATCTCGGCCACTGCGCGGGCGCTGGGCATGCATCGACGCACTCTGCAGCGCAAGCTGCAGAAGCGCCCGGTCAGACACTAGACTTTGTCTGAAAACTGTCTGCGCTCGGCTATACGGCGTTAAAAATCAGCTCGCGCGCGAGTCCGATCAAAATGCTCATTTACAACTCGTAAACTCCGCTTTTTCGCTGATTTTTGCCTTGTCTATCCTTAACTCGTCGACTTTTCAGACAAAGCCTAGACGCTGTCACCGCCTACATGTCACTGGGCGCAAAGATGCCCGGGGCGTTGCGCCAGTATCCCTGATAGTCCATGCCGAAGCCGAACACATAGCGATCGGCGACTTCCAGGCCGCAATAGTCGGCCTTGAGTCCTTCGACCGCCTTGCGATCATGCTGCTTGTCGACCAGCACCGCCGTGGAGATGCTCGCCGCTCCGGCTTGCCGGCAATAATCGAGGATCGCCGCCAGGGTCGAGCCCTCATCGAGGATGTCATCGACGATGACCACATGGCGCCCCGCCATGGGCACTTCCGGTGACACCCGCCAGAACAGCTCGCCACCACGGGTTCCCCCTCGGTAGCGCGTGGCGTGGAGGTAGTCGACTTCCAGTGGGAAGCCCAGGCGAGTCAGCAGGTGGCCGGTGGTGATCAGGCCGCCATTCATCACGCAGTAGAATACCGGCAGCCGATCGCCCAGGTCACGGTTCAGCGCATCGGCCATGCGGTCCAGCGCACGCTCGACTTCCGACTGCGAAATCAGGCAGTCGGCACTGTCCATGACAGCTTGCATATCGGAAAGGGACGGGAGGGTATCGGGATCGAGTTTGGACATCGAAAGCTCGTAATAACAGTAACAGGGAGCGTCAGTCGGCAGCCATGGCCTCGAGACGCGCATGGAGACGTCGCCAGCGGGGCAAGGCGCCCAGGGCATCCAGATCCGGCCGGGCTCGACCATAGCGCAGCTTGCCGGTGCGCCGCGATGTCTGCCCCTGGCAGGCCGCCAGGACCTGGAGAGCGGCCTGGCGATCATTGCACACCAGCAGCGTATCGCAGCCGGCATCGAGAGCCTGACGCGCCCGCTCGGCGGGCTCACCGGCGGAGCGGGCACCGCCCATGCTCAGATCATCGGAGAAGATGGTGCCCTTGAAACCCAGCGACTCGCGGAGCATTCCCAGCCAGGCCGGCGAGAAGCCAGCCGGGCGGTGATCGAAATCGGGGTAGACGACATGGGCCGGCATCATGCCATCCAGGCGCCCCGCCAGGTCGCGAAACGGAATCAGGTCGTGGGCTCTCAAGCGCTCCAGGGAGCGCGCATCCTCGGGCAATTCGAGATGAGAATCGGCGGCCACGCCACCATGCCCCGGAAAATGCTTGCCGACCGCCGACATCCCGGCCTCGTGCAGGCCGGCGACAAAGGCGCCGGCCAGTGCGCTGACCACGGCGGGATCGCCACTGAAGCTGCGATCACCGATGACCGAGGAAAGGCCGCTGTCGACATCGAGCACGGGGGCAAAGCTGATGTCCAGGCCGCAACTCGCCATCTCCATGCCCAGCAGCCAGCCGGTATCATGACACAGGCGCTGAGCGACTTCGGGAGCCGCCGCATGCTCGTGTCCCAGGCGCGCCATCGAGGGAAGACGGGTTACCCCCTGGCGCAGGCGCTGCACGCGGCCGCCCTCCTGATCGATGGCCAGCAAGAGGTCGGGGCGCACCTGGCGAATCGAGCGACAGAGCTCGCGCACCTGGAGAGCGTCCTCGACATTGCGGCCGAACAGGATGACGCCGCCGACCGCCGGATGACCAAGCATCTCCCGTTCTTCCTGGAGCAGCCGAGGGCCTTCCAGATCCAGCATCACTGGTCCAAGTGTCTGGGTCATGGTCGCTTCCTGACGAAATAAAGGCCAGATTCTAGACCATCCCACTGCGCGGTGACAGCCCGTGACGTTCAGATCGGCATGGCGGGCGGACAGCAGGCGACTGACCCCGTACAATGCGGCGCATGCCAAGCAAGGAGTTTTTGATGCACACTGCCCTGCCCCCCTGGCTGCTCTGGCTGGTGGCCATGCTGCTGGGCTTGAGCCTCGGCAGCTTCCTCAACGTGGTCATCACGCGTCTGCCCGTGATGCTGATGCGCCAATGGCGCAGTGAAGCGCGCGAGGCGCTGTCTCTCGAGCCGGAGTCACCACAACGCTTCGACCTCATGCATCCGGGGTCGATGTGTCCACAGTGCGAGTCGCCCATCGCCTGGCGGCACAAGCTGCCGCTGATCGGCTGGCTGATGCTGCGTGGCCGCTGCGCCGACTGTCAGGCACGGATCAGTCCCCAGTATCCGCTGGTGGAACTCGCCGGCGGGCTCTTCACCCTGGCCGTTCTGATCCTGCATGGCGTGAGCTGGGAAGCCCTCTTCCTGCTCGGAGCCTGCCTCACCTTGCTGGCACTGGCGGTGATCGATATCCGGCTGCAGTTGCTGCCGGATATCCTGACCCTGCCGCTGCTCTGGGCCGGCCTCCTCCATCACTGGCTGCTGGCACCATGGGCCCTGTCGGATGCCGTGCTCGGCGCCATGCTCGGCTATCTGGTACTCTGGACGTTCCACGGAATCTTCCGCCTGGTTACCGGCAAGCACGGCATGGGCCATGGCGATTTCAAGCTGATGGCCGCCCTGGGTGCCTGGCTGGGCTGGTCGTATCTTCCCCTTCTGCTGCTGGTAGCGGCGGTATGTGGCACCCTCTATGGGCTGGTCGTGCAGGCCCGGGATCCGCAACAACGTGGCCAGGCCATTCCCTTCGGCCCCTGGCTGGCAATGGCTGGCTGGTTGATGCTGCTGGCCGGTGACCCCTTGATGGCGTGGTACCTCCAATGGCTGATCTGACACACCGTTCCCCTGTCATCGGCGTGACCGGCGGCATCGCCTCGGGCAAGTCGACCGTCGCCCAGGCCTTCTCGCGACTCGGCATTCCCTGGGTGGACGCCGACGATGTGGCCAGGGAGATCATGGCCCCGGGGGAACCGGCCCTGGCCGAAATCCGTCAACGCTATGGCCCACGCCTGATCCTCGAGGACGGCTGTCTCGACCGTCGTGCCTTGCGCGAAATCGTCTTCGCCGATGCCGACGAGCGTCACTGGCTGGAATCCATCACGCACCCACGCATTCGGGCCAGACTCAGCGAATGGCTGGAAGCCTTCGACAAGCGGGAGGCGCCCTATGCCCTGCTGATCTCGCCCTTGTTGTTCGAGTCCGGGCAGGATGCGCTGGTCGATCGCTGCCTGGTCATCGATGTACCGGAGTCTGTACAGGTCGAACGCACGGCCAGACGCGACGATGTCGACGAAGCACAGGCAAGGGCCATTGTGGCGGCCCAGATGTCCCGCGAGGAACGACTCGCTCGTGCCGATGATATCCTGCGCAATGATGGCAACACGGACGACCTGGACGCCGAGGTCCGGCGGCTCGACCAGGCATACCGGAACATGCCGGGATTGCCCCGACGTGACTGATGCACCACGCTATTCCACCATTCACCCGACATCGCGACGAGACCCTCATGTCCGACACCTCGACCCACCGACCTCTGGAAGTCGCCTGCCCACAGTGCCGCAACAAGGTCGCCTGGACGGAGGCGAATCCCTACCGCCCCTTCTGCAGCAAGCGCTGCCGACTGCTGGACCTCGGCGCCTGGGCAGAAGAGTCCCACCGCATCGCCGGCGAGCCCGCCATGGATGAAGCGGATATCGACGCCATGCTGGCCCGCGCCGATCGTGATGCACCGGAGTCGTGACCAGGATGATGCAAGCGCCGGAATACCGGCTACTCGCCGAACTCGAGGCCGCCTTCGATCAACTGGTCGAACGAACCCACTGCCTCGTCGATGCATGGCAGCAATCCGGCGCCGCCGCCTGGTCGTTCGATACGCCACACGCCGACGCCGACTGGCTGAAGCGAGCCCTGCTCGACTACTGGTATGAAGATGGCCAGGACGGCCGCAGCACACGACGCTATGTCGGCATCGTCGCCGCCAGTGACGGCGTCATGGCACGGCTACAGGAAGTCAATGTGGCCAAGCGCCATCTGGGCGACCTGATAGCCGAAATACGGCGTGAGGTACCTGGCTTGATCCCCGAGATCAAGGCGGTGCTACCCTTCCGCCAGCCTGCCCTGCATGAACACCTGAGCGGTGCCGGCCTGGCTCGCCTGCACCTCAAGCAATGCTGGCGTGCCATTCCCGCAGCCGACGCCGAGGTCACACGAGTGCGTCTGGCCTGGTACAGCAGTGGCCGCTCGATCAAGCGGATCAGTGTCTACGATGCACAGCGCATGCTGCTGGAACTCGATACCGAGGCCCCGCATGTTCGCCTGCAACTCGAGAAACTGGGCGGACTACCCGACAGCGAGCCCCTGGCGCAGGTGCAACAACAGGCGGCCCTGATGCGAGCCAACCTGTTCTTCAAGGAGCCCCTGGCGGATGGACATGATCGCAAGGCCATGAATATCGCCTTGCCGTTGTTCATTCCCAGTGCCAGCGGTCAGCTGCCGGACATCAATCAGCCACCGGCTACTCCCCCCGTGCAACGCACCCGCGCCAGGCGCAGCGATGCGCGCCTGGAGGATACCGCCTTGCTGCCCAGCATCAGAGTGTATCGCTACTGCGACACTCGATGACGACCACGGGGCATCGGGCGGACCTCAAGCAATCCTGCCGAGCGATTTGAGGGTGGCCAGGAGGTCGCTGACACTGTCGGCCGGCAAAGCGTATTCCTGCATCAGGCTCTCCAGTTGTCGTTTGAATGCCACCTCGCGGTCTTGCTCATCCACCTGTTTAGCAGACTGTGACGCAGCCTGATCGGAAGACCGGGCCGGACTCTCGAGCTGATCGAGGTTGCGCAGGGCTTCGGCGAACGCATCGTCAAGCTCACGAAACTTGCGCAACTTGTCGCGTTCATCATGGGGTTCTCGTGAATTCTGGTATTTCATTCGCTAATAACTGGCTCCAGGTCTAGCCTTGAAGTGAAGTAAAACAGTCTGGGACAGGAGCGTCGCGACTCGACGATCAGTATACGCTCTCTGGCAATCTACAGCATGTCAGCTGCAAGGCCCGGCAACCGAAAACTCGCACATAATGCTCTCAAACGCGCATATTTCGCCAGGCTCCTTGCCTTGCACGCGAATTACCGGCATAAAAGGCCATTATTAATAAGTGCTAATGTACTGTTTTTATATCATGGCACGCATTTACAAGGATCTTTCTCGAATCTTATGGATGATGCAGGCATGACCGCTCACCGATTTCGCGGCTGGTGGCATACAGCCCGGGCCGATACGATCAGCCACGAAATGATGCGGGCGGAAGTATGGTTGCAGGATACCCTGAACAGTTCTGCCGGACTCGAAGAGCTGGCACACCGCATCGGTTACTCGCCTTCCCAGATTCGGCGTCGTTTCCGCGATGTGTTCGGCATCTCGCCCGGTGCCTACCGCGACCGACTGCGCATGGCCAAGGCCGCGCGTCTGCTCGTGCAAACCCCGATGAGCGTCAGGGACGTTTCCAGAGAGTGCAGTTACGGTAACCATTCCGCTTTCACGCGCGCCTTTCAGCGACACCACGGGCTCACGCCGCGCCGCTATCGCCGGCAACGGCAGATCGACCTGCAACTTCAACTTCGACAAGCCCAGTGCCATTTCGTTTACCAGACCGACGAAGTTCCTGCCAGTTATGCGCTCTTGACTCGACTCTACAACACCCCGCTGGCGCTGGACGAACCCAACGACTGGCAACAGCACCTCGCCATTGCCCCCCTGGAGCTCGGCGGGCTCGAACAACACTCACGACTGGCCATTGTGCAGGACCATCAACGCATTGCCTCGCCTGCCCGACTCGACCTGGGAATCCAGACCGAATCCGCGGCCGCCATGGACCTGGCCCTGCCACCGGCCTTCCGCCTGATGTCCTTGCCCAGGCAGCGCATTGCGCGTCTGCATCTCGAGACGGTTCGTCAGCTCGGTGACGCCATGTGTTTCATGAGTTGCCGCAGTTTTTCCGGCGAAGGGGAAGTCCTCAAGGGTGACCCTCTCCAGCTGGTACCGCACTCACAGGGGCTAGAGTTGCGCATACCCCTTCGCGAAAGCGCCTGAAGCTCGACCATCGCGACGCCTGGACCACCCCGGCAAACAATGACCCTGTCTCTCGATGAAGACAGGGCCTTGCCGTACTCAAGTCATGAGCTTTATGGCCGAACGAGCGGCTTGAGCCTTACTCTTCGACGCGAACCAGCCAGGACTCGACTGTCTCGGCGCCGAACTCATCCTTCCAGGCCTTGAGTGTTTTCTGGTTGCCGCCGCGGGTTTCGACCACTTCCCCGGTGTTGGGGTTCTTGTAGATCTTCAGCTTGCGCTTGCGGCGCCCATTGCTGCCTGCCGCGGCGCCTTTCGAGGCGGAGCTGCCGGCATTGCTGGACTTGGGATCGAGCAGCTCGATGACATCCGCTGCACTCTTGCCGAACTCGGCCATCAGGGACTGAAGCTTGTCCTTGAATTCCAGCTCCGCCTTGAGGCGCTCATCATTTTCGAGCTTGTCGAGTTCGGCTTGCAGCTGCTTGAGCTGCTCTTCTTTCTGCATGTAATTGCTGAGCAGTGAGGACATGTTACGAATCCTAGATGGGTATGGGATGCTACGGGACGTGTTGATTTTATCGCGATATCAAGTCGCAAAGCAACTCCGGCTTTAAAGCAACTTCATATTCGAGGTATTAAAGACAGCCTGTTAATTAATAACCTGAAGCAAAATAACACAAAAATAAGCAGAAGCTTAATTAAAACTCGCCTGACTCTTCGTCATAAAGACATATCGAAAAGTTTTGGAAATCGAGACTATTGTCAAACATCATCGGAATGCCGCCCAAAAGAAAACACCGCCCCCGAAAGGGCGGTGTTTTAGGCTCTTGGCTGAACAACGCGATCAGCGTGGTGTTCAGTCCTGACCCATCTGCTGCTTGATGAGGTCACCGATGGTGGTCGGAGCATCTCCGCTCTCGGCATCCTGCTCGCGCAGCTTGCTCATGTTACGACGCGTGTCATCCTGATCCTTGGCCTTGACGGACAGGTTGATCTGACGATTCTTGCGGTCGACGCCGACGATGCGCGCTTCCACGCTGTCGCCTTCATTGAGCACGTTGCGTGCATCCTCGACGCGATCGGCACTGATCTCGGAGGCCTTGAGCACCGCGATGACATCCGTCGCCAGCTCGACGTGAGCTTCCTTGGCGTCAACCTCGACGACGCGACCGGACACGATGGAGCCCTTGTCATTGACGGCCAGGAACTCGGCGACCGGGTCGGTGTCCAGCTGCTTGATGCCCAGCGAGATGCGCTCGCGCTCGGGATCAATGGACAGGATGACGGCTTCCGCTTCATCGCCTTTCTTGAAGTTGCGCACGGCTTCTTCGCCGGTGTCTGTCCAGGAAATGTCGGACAGGTGCACCAGGCCATCGATGCCGCCTTCGAGACCGATGAAGATACCGAAGTCGGTGATCGACTTGATGGTACCGGAAACACGGTCGCCCTTGTTGTACTGGGCGTTGAAGGTTTCCCAGGGATTCGCAGTGCACTGCTTGATACCCAGGGAGATACGACGACGCTCTTCGTCGATATCCAGCACCATGACGTCCACATCGTCGCCGACCTGAACAACCTTGGACGGATGGATGTTCTTGTTGGTCCAGTCCATTTCGGAAACGTGGACCAGGCCTTCGACACCCTCTTCCAGCTCGGCAAAGCAGCCATAGTCGGTAAGATTGGTGACGGTCGCATGCACCTTGGTGCCTTCCGGATAACGCTCCTTGATACGCACCCAGGGATCCTCGCCCAGCTGCTTCAGGCCGAGGGAGACACGATTGCGCTCGCGATCGAACTTCAGCACCTTGACATTGACTTCGTCGCCGACGGAGACGATCTCGCTCGGATGCTTGATGCGCTTCCAGGCCATGTCGGTGATGTGCAACAGGCCATCAACGCCACCCAGATCGACGAAGGCACCGTAATCGGTCAGGTTCTTGACGATACCGATGATCTGCTGACCTTCCTGCAGGGTCGCCAGCAGGGCCTCACGCTCGGCGCTGTTTTCCGCTTCGAGCACGGCACGGCGAGACACCACCACGTTGTTGCGCTTCGGGTCGAGCTTGATGACCTTGAAGTCCAGCTCCTTGTGCTCGAGGTGCGTGGTGTCGCGCACCGGGCGCACATCGACGAGGGAACCCGGCAGGAAGGCGCGGATGGAATCCACGTCGACGGTGAAACCGCCCTTGACCTTGCCGTTGATCACGCCTTTGACGATCTCTTCCTTTTCGAAGGCTGCTTCCAGAACCTTCCACGCCTCGGCGCGTTTCGCTTTCTCGCGAGACAGGCGGGTCTCGCCGAAACCGTCCTCGACGGCTTCCAGAGCGACGTGAACCTCGTCGCCAATGGCGATGGTCAGTTCGCCATTCTCGTCGCGGAACTGGGCCGCGGGGATCTGACCTTCGGATTTCAGACCGGCATTGACGGTGACCCAGTCACCTTCGATGTCGACAACAGCAGCCGGGACGATGGCGCCCGGCTCCATGTTGATGTCCTGGAGAGACTGTTCAAACAGTTCAGCAAAGCTTTCGCTCATGATGTTCCTACGTGATCAACGTGAATGCGACCGGAGTCGCTTCCTCCGCACCACCAGCGAGTGCGGGCCATTTCAGACTACCTTCGGGGATGTTGGCGCTGGTTCGACCTGGACGGGCTCACGGAAATCAATGCCCATCCACGTCATCACATCTTGCCGAAGGCGCCGCAAGGGAGCTCAGGCATCCGACGTCAGGCCCTCGCGGGCCAGCAGTGCCATCAGCCGTTCCACCACTTCCGGTATCGTCAGGCGGGTGGTGTCCAGAGTAACGGCATCATCGGCCGGCACAAGGGGCGCCACACTGCGCTGCATATCTCGCGCATCGCGTGCCTGAATCTCCTTTAGAAGACTGGATAGATTAGCATCCACCCCCGCCTCTCGCAACTGTCGATGACGTCGCTGGGCACGCTCCTCGGCCGAAGCCGTGAGAAAGATCTTCAGGGGCGCATCCTGAAAGACCACGGTGCCCATGTCCCGTCCATCGGCGACCAGCCCGGGAGGCTGACGAAACGTCTGTTGGCGCTGCAGAAGCGCCGTGCGGACTTCGGGGAGCGCGGCCACCCGGGACGCGGCATCACCGACCTGCTCGGTGCGAATGTCGCCGCCGACATCCTGGCCCTCGAGCAGGACGCGACCCTCGCCGCCCTCGGCCAGGAAGACAACATCGAGCTCGACCGCTACCCGGGCCAGGCCGGCCGCATCGTCCAACGCCACGCCGTGACGCAACGCCGCCAGTGCCGTCAACCGATACAGGGCGCCGCTGTCGAGCAGATGCCAGCCCAGCCGCTCGGCCACCAGCCGACTGATGGTGCCCTTGCCCGCTCCTCCGGGGCCATCAATGGTCACTACCGCCGCCCGGTCGCTCATGCGCCCTCCTGTTGTTCCTCGATGGTCAGGCCGACCCGCCGGGCCAGCTCGATAAAGCCGGGGAAGGATGTAGCCACGTTGGCGCAATCCCGGACATTGACGGCCCCCTCGGCACGCAAGGCGGCCACGGCAAAGGCCATGGCAATCCGGTGGTCGCCCAGGCTGTCGACGTCGGCACCACGGTAATTCGCACCATCCGTGTTGCGACCCATGATATCGATGCCCTCATCATACAGCGTATGTTCGACGCCCAGACGGGCAAAGCCGTCGGCCATGGCCTGCAGGCGATCGGACTCCTTGACGCGCAGCTCGCCGGCGTCGCGCAGGCGTGTCACGCCTTCGGCATTGGCCGCGGCGACGAACAGCGCCGGGAATTCATCGATGGCCAGCGGCACCTGGTCGGCGGGAATATCGATGCCGTGCAGCGGTGCATAACGAACGTGCAGATCCGCCACCGGCTCGCCCCCGACCTCGTGCTCATTCTCGAGACGCAGATCGGCTCCCATCCGTTGCAGGATATTGATCACGCCGATCCGCGTCGGATTGACGCCGACGTGTTCCAGCACCAGATCGGCGCCCGGGGTAATGGCGGCCGCCACCAGGAAGAAGGCCGCCGAGGAAATATCCGCAGGCACATCGATGGGCGCCGCCTGCAGCGCTCCACCACCCTGCAGCCAGCAGGTGTCGCCCTGACGCTCCACCCGGTAGCCGAAGCCGCCCAGCATGCGCTCGGTGTGATCACGGGTCGGCGCCGGCTCGCGCACCCGCGTCTCGCCATCGGCGTAGAGGCCGGCCAGCAGCAGGCAGGACTTGACCTGGGCACTGGCCATTGGCATGTCGTAATCAATGCCCTTCAGCGCCTGACCGCCACGAATCTTCAACGGCGGACGGCCACCTTCGGCGGTATCGATGACGGCGCCCATCTCGCGCAATGGGTCCGCCACCCGCCCCATGGGGCGCCGGGTCAGAGAGGTATCACCGGTCAGCTCGGTATCGAATGCCTGTCCCGCCAGAAGGCCGGCGAAAAGCCGCATCGCCGTTCCGGCGTTGCCGACATAGAGCGGGCCCGCCGGCGCCTGCAGACCATGCAGCCCCACGCCATGGATGGTCACACGCCCCTGATGCGGCCCCTCGATGGCGACCCCCATTTCGCGAAACGCCTGCAGGGTAGCCAGGCTGTCTTCCCCCTCGAGGAAACCGGAGACCTCGGTCACTCCCTCGGCCAGCGCGCCCAGCATAATGGACCGGTGCGATACCGACTTGTCACCGGGCACGCGAATGCGTCCCTGTACAGCGCCACCGGGGCCTGCCCGGTAGCACAAGCTTGTAGATTCCTGCATCTGATACTCCGCCTGATAACTGCGCTGATTCAGTAAAGAGTCGAAATAGCGTCGAGCGTGACTGGCCCGATCGAGCGTGGACAGCATGGCATCGGCATCGCCGGCCTCGACGGCGTGGCGCAGTCGGGCCAGGCCGGCCTCGAACTCGTCCAGGGCATCGAGCACAGCCGACTGATTGGCCGCAAATATGTCCCGCCACATGACCGGGTCACTGCCGGCGATACGCGTGAAATCACGAAAGCCGCCCGCCGCGTAGCGAAAGATGTCCAGCCGCTCATCCTGGCGCGCCAGGGTGTCCACCAGCGAAAAGGCCAGCAGATGCGGCAGATGACTGGTGCGGGCCAGCACCGCATCATGGCGATCCACGTCCATTTCGAGGACCTCGGCGCCGACCGTCGCCCACAGGGCGCGCACTCGTCCCACGGCATCGGTACAGGTCGACGGGGCCGGTGTCAGAATCACCTTGTGGCCCTCGAAGAGGGCCGGATCGACCGCATCCAGGCCGCTCTTTTCGGAACCGGCAATGGGGTGGCCGAGCACCAGATTGGCCGGCAGGCTGCCGAAGGCCGCGACGGCATCTTCGCGGATGGTGGCCTTGGTACTCCCGACATCGGTGATGACCAGGTCGGGCGCCGCTCGATGCCGGTCTGTCGCCAGCTCATTCATCACCTCACGCATGGCCAGCACCGGCACCGCCAGCACGACCAGACTGACACCGTCGAGCTGTTCCGCCAGGCAGGCACCGCCACCATCGATCAGTCCCATCTCGCGGGCACGCATCAGCTCGTCGAGATGCGGGTCACAGGCCCGGATCTCGCCAGCCACACCTGCCCGTCGCAGGCCGGCCGCCAGCGAGCTGCCGATCAATCCCAATCCGACAATCAGAATGCGCGGTTCTCGAACGGCCTGCGACATCGTCACAGCACGCCCACCGGGAAGGACCCCAGCACCTTGACCTCGGCGGCACGCAAGCGCACTTCCTCGAGTACCGCCGCTACACGGGGCTCGGCGTGGTGACCCTTGAAGTCGATGAAGAAGACATAGTTCCACACCCCGGTGCGCGACGGCCGCGTCTCGAGCCGTGTCAGGTCGATCTGGTGACGATGGAAGGGCTCCAGCAGGTCATGCAGTGCCCCGGGCTGGTTACGCATGGCCACCACGATGGATGTCTTGTCGTCGCCGGACATCGGCACGTCCTGGTTGCCGATGATCAGGAAGCGCGTGGAGTTGTCCGGGCGGTCCTCGATCTTCTCGGCGACCGGCGTCAGGCCGTAGAGCTTGGCCGCCATGTCACCCGCAATGGCCGCACTGTGCCATTCGGTCTTGACCAGCCTGGCTGCCTCGGCATTCGACGAGACCGGCACACGCTCGGCGTGAGGGTAGTGCGCGTCCAGCCACTTGCGACACTGAGCGAACGACTGCGGATGCGAATAGATCCGCGATACCTTGTCGCGTCGGGTGTTGTCGGACACCAGCAGATGATGGTGAATGCGCAGCACGACTTCACCACAGATCCGCATGCCGGAATCCATGAAGGAATCCAGGGTATGGTTGATGACGCCCTCGGTGGAGTTTTCCACCGGCACCACCCCATAGTTGACGGCACCGGCCTCCACTTCGCGAAAGACCTCATCGATGGCCGCCATCGGCAGGCTGACCGCACTCTCGCCGAAATGCTTGAGCGCCGCCTGCTGTGTGAAGGTGCCTTCCGGCCCCAGGTAGGCGACCTTGACGGGCTGCTCGAGTGCCAGACAGGCCGACATGATCTCGCGGAACAGTCGGGCCATCTCCTCGCTGTCCAGCGGCCCGTCGTTGAGCTCCATGATGCGGCGCAACACCTGGGCTTCACGCTCGGGACGATAGAACACCGCCTGGGGATCATCCTGTGTCTTGATCTCGGCGACCTGGCGGGCACAGTCGGCACGCTCGCTGATCAGACGCATGATATCCGTATCCAGCTGGTCGATACGCTGACGCAGCTCGTCGAGATGATGGGGCGTATCAGTCATGGGGTTCCCCTGATTATCAAATTATCAAGCCGCGAGCATCGAGCCACGAGATTCGAAGGGCACCCCCAAGGCAGCGTCGCTCGTATCTCGTACCTCGTAGCTCGTATCTCGGCTTACAGCTCCCGGTGTAGCCGAGCCGCTCAGCCATTACGCCGCTCGAAATCGGCCATGAAATCGACCAGCGCATCCACGGCCGCTTCCGGCACGGCGTTGTAAAGACTCGCCCGCATGCCGCCGACACTGCGATGCCCCTTGAGATTCAACAGCCCGGCCTGTTCGCTCTCGACCAGAAAATCCTCATCGAGACGCGCATCGGCCAGCACGAAAGGCACATTCATGCGTGAACGATTGATCCCGGCAATCGGGTTGGAATAGAAGTCACTGGCGTCGATGGCGGCATACAGCTTGCTCGCCTTGCGAGCATTGATGGCCTGCATGGCGTCGAGACCTCCCACGTCCTGGCGCACCCACTGGAACACCAGGCCGGCCAGATACCAGCTGTAGGTCGCCGGCGTGTTGATCATGGAAGCGGCCTCGGCCAACGCCCGATAGCTGAACAGGCTCGGCATGTCCGCCCGGGCACGCTCCAGGAGGTCGTCACGCACGATGACCACCACCAGCCCCGCCGGGCCGATATTCTTCTGGGCCCCGGCGTAGAGAATGCCGAATCGGGACACATCCAGGGGCTCCGACAGAATGCTCGATGACATGTCGCAGACGACCGGGACTTCCACACCATCCGGTCGCGCCATGCCACCCCGGGCATTGCCCGGGAGATAATCGAATTCGAGCCCGCCGATGGTCTCGTTGGCGGTGTAATGCAGATAGGCCGCATCCGGCGACAGGCGGATCTCTTCCGGGCGCGGCACCGCTGTATGGCCGTTGGGCTCGCTGGACGCCGCCACGCCTGCCTCGCCGAAGAGGTGACGTGCCTCCTTGACGGCCTTGCTGCCCCAGATGCCGGTGTGCACGAAGTTGGCCGTACCGCCCTGCCCCAGCAGGTTATACGGCAAGGCGGCGAACTGCTGGGTTGCACCGCCCTGGGTGAAGAGCACTCGATAATTGTCGGGAATGGACAACAGGTCGCGCAGGTCGTGCTCGGCCTGCTCGGCAATCGCCATGTAGTCACTGGAGCGATGGCTCATCTCCATGACCGAGAGGCCTCGTCCCTGGTAATCCAGCATTTCCTGCCGAGCGCGTTCCAGTACCGGCGCCGGCATGGCGGCCGGACCGGCACAGAAATTGAAGTGGCGTGTCATCGGCTCAATGTTTCCTCGTTACTCATCATCGGGAGCGTCGGGCTCGTCACCATTGTCCGCGTGCGGAGACGACGCGGCCGTGTCATTACTCGGCCCGTCGGCCTGCGCCGCCGTCTCGCCCTCCAGCGCGGGCGCGTCCTCTTCCGCCGGGGCCTCTTCGGGTTCATCGACGCGCACCGTCTTGACCAGAGCTTCGCTCTCGCCCAGGCGGATCAGCATCACCCCCTGGGTGTTACGCGAGGAGATCGACACCTCGTCGACACGGGTGCGCACCAGAGTGCCGCGGTCGGTGATGAGCATCATCTCGTCGCTGGCATAGACCTGCATGGCAGCCACCAGCGGGCCATTGCGCTGGCTGGTCTGCATGGCGATGACACCCTGGCCGCCACGCCCGCGCAGCGGGAACTCCTCGAGCCGGGAACGCTTGCCGTAGCCGTTTTCCGAGGCCGTGAGGATATAGATCTGGCCATCATCCTGCGGCTCGACCGTCGTCTCGTCAGCACCCTCTTCCTCGGCATCGATATGCTGGCTGCGCGGAATGATCAGGCTGATCACCTCGGCACCCTCCAGCAGGCGCATGCCGCGCACACCGCGCGCGGTGCGCCCCATGGCGCGCACATCGGTCTCGTTGAAGCGGATCGCCTTGCCGTTGGACGACAGCAGCATGGCATGGTCGCTGCCACTGGTGATGGCAGCGCCGACCAGGCGGTCGCCCTCTTCCAGGTCGATGGCGATCAGGCCCACGCTGCGCGGGCGCGAGAAGTGAACCAGGCTGGTGCGCTTGACGGTGCCCTTGGCGGTGGCGAAGAGGATGTAGCTTTCCGGGTCATAATCATGCACCGGCAGGATGGCGTTGATGGCCTCATCTTCCTCGAGCGGCAGCAGGTTGACCAGCGGCTTGCCGCGCGAACCACGGCTGGCCGCCGGCATCTCGTAGACCTTGAGCCAGTAGACCTTGCCGCGATTGGAAAACAGCAGCACGGTGTCGTGGGTCGAGGCGACCAGCAGATGCTCGATGACATCCTCGTCCTTCATCGAGGTCGCCGACTTGCCGCGACCGCCACGCCGCTGCGCCTGGTAATCGGACAGCGGCTGGGTCTTGGCATAGCCCGAGCGGGAGACCGTCACCACCATGTCTTCCTCGGCGATCAGGTCCTCGATGGACAGGTCCAGATGGCTGGCCTGGATCTGGGTGCGGCGCGGCTCGCCGAACTGATCACGCACCGCTGCCAGCTCCTCGCGAATCACCTCGAGCAGGCGGTCGGCGGAGGCCAGGATCTCGGTGAGCTCGGCAATCTTCTGCAGGATGCCCAGATACTCGTCGAGCAGCTTTTCGGTTTCCAGGCCCGTCAGGCGGTGCAGGCGCAATTCGAGAATGGCCTGGGCCTGGGCCGGCGACAAGCGATAGCGGGCACTCGCCTCATCCAGCCCATAGCCTTCTTCCAGGTCCTCCGGTTTGCAGGAGTGCGCACCGGCACGCTCCAGCATGCCGGTCACCTGGCCGGGCGCCCAATCACGCTCGAGCAGCTTCTCCTTGGCCTCGTTGGCCGAGGGCGACGCCTTGATCAGCTCGATGACCTCGTCGATGTTGGAGATGGCCACCGTGAGCCCTTCGAGAATGTGGCCCCGTTCACGCGCCTTGCGCAGCTCGAACAGGGTACGACGGGTCACCACTTCACGGCGATGCCGAATGAAGGCTTCCAGGGCTTCCTTCAGGTTGAGGGTGCGCGGCTCTCCCCCATCCAGGGCGACCATGTTGATGCCGAAGACATTCTGCAGCTGGGTCTGGGCGAAGAGATTGTTGACGACGACATCGCCGGACTCGCCCCGCTTGACCTCGATGACGACCCTCAGGCCGTCCTTGTCGGACTCGTCACGCAGCTCGGCGATACCCTCGATGCGCTTGTCCTTGACCAGCTCGGCCACCTTCTCGATCAGGCGCGCCTTGTTCACCTGATACGGCAGCTCGGTGATGACGATGTGATCGCGGCCGGTCTTCTCGTCATGCTCGATGGTATGGCGTGCTCGCACATAAATGCGACCGCGACCGGTGCGGTAGGCTTCGAGAATGCCGGCACGACCGTTGATGATGCCGCCGGTCGGAAAATCCGGGCCCGGGATATGCTCGATGAGGTCATCGACACTCAGGGTGTGATCATCGATCAGCGCCAGGCAGCCGTCGATGACTTCCACCATGTTGTGCGGCGGGATATTGGTGGCCATGCCCACGGCAATGCCCGAGGAACCATTGACCAGCAGGTTGGGCAGCCTGGTCGGCAGAACCTCGGGAATGCGCTCGGTGCCGTCGTAGTTGTCGACCCAGTCGACGGTGTCCTTTTCCAGGTCGGCGAGCAGGTCGTGGGCCAGCCGGGCCATGCGCACTTCGGTGTAACGCATGGCTGCCGCATTATCGCCGTCGATGGAGCCGAAGTTGCCTTGGCCGTCGACCAGCACATGGCGCATGGAGAAATCCTGCGCCATGCGCACGATGGTGTCATAGACAGCGCTGTCGCCATGCGGGTGATACTTACCGATCACATCGCCGACGACACGTGCCGATTTCTTGTAAGCCTTGTTCCAGTCATTGCCCAGCTCATGCATGGCGAACAGCACACGCCGATGCACGGGCTTGAGGCCGTCACGCACGTCCGGCAATGCACGGCCGATGATCACGCTCATCGCGTAATCGAGGTACGACTGCTTGAGTTCGTCCTCGATATTGACTGGCAGAATCTCTCTGGCGATGTCACCCATGGGTCGTCGAATCCTTTGCACTACAACAGGTAAGCGCGTCACGAGACCGTGAAAACAGGGGCACCACCATCGACGACGACGGAAAAATGAAAGCGCAGGCCGGCATGGCCGCGTGCCATACCGCCCTGGAAGGCGCTTCACCCGCCCATCGAGTCTTCGGCGACTCCCTGGCGCGTCATATCAGCGCCACATTATACCATCCCGGGCGGTGCAAAGCAGCGGGCGGAAGCCAGCCCCGTTATTCGGCAACCAATGGCGCCATGAGATCACGCAGCGGCCCTTCGATGGAGACCGCCTGGTTACTGTGAATATCCAGCAGGACAAACGTCAGGTCCGCGCTCGAGATCAGCTTGTCGTCACTCAGGCGGCGAATGTCCTGATGCATGCGCGCGCTTCGCGAACCCAGATCGGCCACGCCAGTGACCACCTCGAGATCATCGCCGGCCACCGCGGCACGCCGATAGTCGATATTCAGATTGACGGCTACAAAGGCCACCTCCCCACCCTGCAAGAGATTTGCCAGTTGGGGATGTTCATCGAAGTAGGCCCAGCGCCCCTCCTCGAGAAACTCCAGATACCGGGCATTGTTGACGTGGCCGTAACCATCGAGATGATAGCCTCGTACGCGCAACGTGATGGTCGACTGTTTTGAATCCATGGAAAACACCTTGTGTGGAGCGCCGCTGCGAGCGTGCTGTTACTCAAGCACATTCGCTCTCGGCGATACGCGACAACAGCGGCCTTGAAGCGTCTTGCAAGGCCGCTGTCACCGACCCTGGGCTCCAGACAGATTCTAGTCGTGGCGCCGCCCGCATTCAAACTATCGTTTGAACACGCTAGCCCGGTCGCTGGTGGCACCCTGGCGTTGCTTTCGCCATAATATGCATCCTTTTCATGCGGGAAAGCCTCCATGTGGTTCAAGCACTTGCACCTCTATCGCCTCCACGACGCCCCTGAACTCGGCGCGGCCGACCTTGAGACCGCACTCGCGGAACAGGCCTTCCGCCCCCTGAATGGCGCTGAGGCCCGACGCCTGGGCTGGTGCACACCAGCCGGTCGCGCCGGCACTCAGTACCTGCACGAGCTGCAGGGCCACCGGCTGATGACGGCCCTGCGCCAGGAACGCATTCTTCCGACGGCCGTGGTCAAGGAAGAGCTCGAAGAACGTGTCGAGACACAGGAAACCGCCGAAGGACGCAAGCTGCGCCGACAGGAGAAGCTGACCCTCAAGGAGCAGATCTATGAAGAGTTGCTGCCGCGCGCCTTCGTGCGCAGCCAGAAGGTCGATCTCTGGTGGGACACCCGCCAGCAGTTGATCGGCATCAATACCAGCAGCCGCAAGCGTGCCGAAGAGATTCTCGACCTGCTCAGGGAGAGCCTGGGCAGCCTGCGTGTCACCCCGCTGGCGACCCAGACCCTGCCCATGCGCGCCATGACCACCTGGCTGGGTGATGCCGCTTCCCGTCCCGCCGACATGCAGCTCGGCGACCAGGTGGAGCTCAAGGCCAAGGGCGATGACGGGGTCCTGCGCGCACGCCAGGTCGACCTGGACAGTGACGAAATCCAGCAACTGCTGGATAGTGACCGACAGGCCAGCAAGCTGGCGCTGGGCATCGAAGGACGCCTGAACTTCGTGCTTCACGATGACCTCGCGGTCAAGAGCCTGAGCTTTGATGATGCGCTGATCGATGAAGCGGCCCAGACGGATGACGGCGACGACAGCCTGGTACGCCTGGAAACCGACTTCCTGTTGATGACCCAGGCCCTCGCCGAGAGCATCGAGCGCCTGATAGCTTGGCTGGGTGGGGAATCCACGACAACCAGCGACACCACTACTGCATGATCGACACCGACCACGGCCGCCAAGAATGAACAACAGCGAAGCGACAAGTGCACAGGACCCATGGGCCGAGATTCGTCCCTATCAGGATGAGGAAGTGGCCGATGTACTGGCCCGCCTGGCCAAGGACCCCGAACTGCTGGATGCCCTGACTCGCTTCCGGCTGCCCCGCCTCGCCCGGTACATGCCTCGACTGTCACGCGCCATTGCCAGTTTCGCGGTGCGCCGGGAAGTCCGCGGTGTCAGCGACGTCAAGACGTTCCAGGACCGCATCGCGGCCTACATGCTGCGCATGATTCGCAACTCGACCACGGACTTCCGAGCCGATGGCCTCGACAAGCTGCAGCCAAACACGGCCTACCTGTTCATCGGCAATCACCGCGACATCTCGCTGGATCCGGCATTCGTCAATTACGCGCTTTACCTGGCTAAACGCGACACCGTGCGCATCGCCATCGGCGACAACCTGCTGCAGAAGCCCTATGTCAATGACCTGATGCGTCTCAACAAGAGCTTCATCGTGCCACGCAGCGCACGCGGCAAACGGGCCATGCTGGCCGCCTATCAAAAACTCTCGGCGTATATTCGCCACTCGATCACCGACGACAATCACTCGATCTGGATGGCCCAGCGCGAAGGACGCGCCAAGAACGGCATCGATCGCACCGACCCGGCCATCATCAAGATGCTGACCATGGCCAGGCGCGGTGCCGAACGCCAGGCCGGCACTGGTGAGGCCATCGCCGAACTGCGTCTGGTACCGGTGTCGATCAGTTACGAATATGATCCCTGCGATGTGCAGAAGGCTCGCGAGCTGCATGCCGTCAATGCCAGCGGCGAGTATGCCAAGAGCGAATTCGAGGATATTCGCTCCATCGTCGCCGGCATTACCGGCCAGAAGGGCCGCGTGCACCTGCGGTTCGGCACTCCCCTGGGTGACGAATTCGACACGCCCGAAGCCGTGGCGGAAGAAATCGACCGCCAGGTCATCGCCGGCTACCACCTCTTCCCCAGTCACTACCTGGCACTCGAGGCGCTTGGCGAATCCCCGGAGCTGCTTGACCTCAGCGAAGTCACCGATGCCGACCGAGCCCGCTTTCAGCGTCGGCTCGCCGAGGTACCGAACGAACTGCGCGACTGGTGGTTGCGGCAATACGCCAACCCGGTAAAAAGTCGCGCCGCCAGTGAGTGACGTCCCATGAGTACGCTTCAGAACCGCTCCCTGCAGGCCCGGCAAGCCAACAGGGTCACCCTGATCGGGGCCGGTATCGACCTGGTGGTAGGCCTGGCGAAACTCGTGGCGGGCTGGCTGGTGGGCTCGGCCGCCTTGATCGCCGACGGCATCCATTCCTTCTCGGATATCGTGACCGACCTGTTCGTGGTCGCCGCTACCCATTTCGGCCGCCAGGCCCCGGACAGCGACCACCCTTATGGGCATGGGCGCATCGAGACCCTGGCGACCCTGTGGCTCGGCGGCATGCTGATCTTCATCGCCGGAGGCATTGCCTGGTCGAGCCTGACACGCCTACTCGACGGAGGCGCGGCCACCGCGCCCGGCATCTGGGCCATCATCGTCGCCGTGCTTGCCCTGCTGGCCAAGGAATGGATCTTTCGCTATACGCTGCGCGTGGCCAGGAAGATCGATTCGCGGCTGCTCGAGGCCAACGCCTGGCACTCACGCTCCGATGCCCTGTCCACCCTGGTCGTGCTGGTCGGCCTGGTGGCAGCGCAGTTCGGCATCGGCTGGATGGACGCCGCAGCCGCCATCGTCGTGGGTGTCATGGTCGGACAGGTCGGGGGCCGTCTGCTGTGGGAATCCGGCCAGGAACTGGTCGACACGGCCCTCCCCGCAGACCAGCAACACACCCTGCACCAGACCGCCATGACGGTGCCCGGTGTCGAGGGCGTGCATGACCTGCGTACCCGCCGGATCGGCGGCGAGGTGCTGCTCGACCTGCATATCGTGGTCGCGCCCCGGGTCACGGTCTCCGAGGCCCATGAAATCGGCAATGCCGTCAGCCGTCAGCTGCGCGACGTTCACCCCAACCTCTTCGATGTCACCTTCCATATCGACCCGCAGGACGACGCCGGCGAGACCGAGCACAGCCTGCGCCCGGCCCTGCCGCTGCGCGACGATGTCGAGAACCTGCTGGACGAAGCCTGGCACGGCATTGACCTGTGGCATGAACGTATCGCCCTTAACCTGCATTACATCGATGAACACATCGATGTATCCATCTATATAGATGGCCTGCCCGACGACCGGAATCTGGACGACGCCGCCCGCGAGTTGCGCGACGCGGCCAGCGCCCTCACCTGGCTGGGGCGCTTGAGGATCTGGCAAGGCCCCGGCAAGAGCTGACAGGGCCTAACCGACGACTGCGGCCACATCGGCCGTGGCCTGGCCGTCCATGATGCTTGTCGACACTCGCTGAGTGCGCAACGAAACTTGTTGACAAGAGGCTACTTGAGCCACGCTTGATATATGCAGTGGGCTTTACATCCGCAATGACCAACAGATTCCGCGCGAGGATGCCGGCCAATGTCACGCCCCCCGTCCAGGACCAGCCCGGGTGCCACGGACACCTCGACCACGCGTCGAGGCGTGCTGGTGATGCTGGCCGGATTGTTGGGTGCCGGCCTGATAGGCTGGCCCGGCTCGAGGATGTCGGCGGATCTCGACCAGGAAAAGCTTCGCCGCAGCATGCAACAAGCCTATGGCCAGGCAGGTCTGACGGCAGTCGAAGAGTGGTTGGCACTGCTCGACCGGCTGCAACAGCAACCGGTCAATAACCAGCTCGGCGCCGTGAACGACTTCTTCAATCTGCGCGTGAGTTGGCGGGATGACATCGATATCTGGAACCAGAAGGATTACTGGGCGACGCCGCTGGAGACCCTGGCCCGCGGCAAGGGGGATTGCGAGGATTACACGATCGGCAAGTACGCCACCCTGAGGCAACTGAATGTCGCCGAGGAAAAGCTGAGACTGATCTATGTCAAGGCCTGGCTGGGACGCGGCCAGGGCGCCCAGGCCCACATGGTGCTGGGCTATTACCGCACGCCGGGTAGTGAGCCGCTCATCCTCGACAATATCATTCCCAATATCACCAGGGGTGGTGAGCGTACGGATCTCGAGCCGCTGTTCAGCTTCAATGGCAACGGTCTCTGGGCGCAGGGCTCCAGTCAGTCTCGCGCCGACCCACTAGAACGACTCTCGCGCTGGCGTAACGTCATCGAGCGCATGCAACAACAAGGATTCCTCCAGGGGAGATAAGCGGATGTCACTTATCAAGCAACTATGGCTGATTATCCTGGGATTGCTCATCCTGGCTTTCAGCGGCAGCCTGTTCATCAGTGTGACATCGAGTCACGATTACATTGAACGCAGCATCCGCCTCAAGAATGCCGACAATGCCAATGCATTGGCACTGACCATGTCACAGTTGCCGAAGGATGGCGTGACACTCGAGTTGCTGGCATCCGCCCAGTTTGATACCGGCCACTATCGCCTGATCGAGTTGCGCGATACTCAAGGGGCCGTCATTACCCGCCATCAGGCCGAAACCGGTGTCGAGGATGTGCCGAAATGGTTTGTCGAGCTGATCGAGTTCAATGTGCCACCCGGCGAAGCCAAGATCCAGGACGGCTGGCAACAGTTCGCGACCCTGACCCTAGAGGGTCAACACGGCTTTGCCTACCGGACCCTGTGGCGAAGCACACTGGCGTTGACGGGCTGGTTCGTGCTTGCCGGGGGCATCAGCCTGGCGCTTGCCTGGTGGCTGGTCAGACGTATTCGCCTGCCGCTGCGGGCCGTCATCGACCAGGCACAGAACATCGGACAACGGCGTTTCACCACGGCCAGGGAGCCACGCACGCAGGAACTGCGTGAACTGGTCCAGGCCATGAATCGTCTGTCCACCGTGGTCGGCGATCAGCTCGGCAAGGAAGGACAACAGCTCGAGTCACTGCGCCGGCAACTGCAACATGATGCCGTGACCGACACCCTGCAACGCACCACCTTTCTCGATCGTTTGAAAGAACACCTGGGGAGCCAGGACTACCGCGCCAATGGCATGCTGATCCTGCTTCGCGTCGTGGATCTCGCGGAATACAATCAGCGCTTCGGCCATGCCGTGACGGACCAGCATCTGCGCGAACTTGCCGATACGCTCACGGAGCTTGCTGCAGAATACGGTAATGGCATGGTGGGTCGCCTGAACGGGCAGGATTTCGCTGTCCTTTTGCCCGGTGCCAATGATCTCGACAACATGCGCGACCGGTTGTATCAATCTCTCGATGCCCTGTCCGACACCTCCGGGGACGCGGATGTCACCTTTGCATTGCAGGCTGCCGGGGCTCTGATTTCTTATGGCCCGGACGACAATCAGCCACTCCTCTTCTCCGCCCTGGACAATGCCCTCGCCGATGCCGAGATGCGCGGCGAACGGACCAGTCTCAGTGTCGTCAAGCAGCACCACAACGCTCTGTTCAATGGCCAGGAGGCCTGGCGTGACGCGCTTCAGGAGTCGATGAGCCAGGGCGTGCAGCTGACCTCCCGGCCCGTCATCGACGAGACTCGGCAACTGGTGCACATGGAAGCTCAACCGGAGCTCTTCCTTTCCGGGGAGTGGCGTCATGCCGGCATCTTCATGCCCTGGCTCACGCGCTTGAACATAACGACTCAGTTCGAGCTCGACATGGTGGATGCCGCACTCGCAGAGATTGCTCGAAGCGGATTGCCCGTCAGCATCCACCTGAGCACGGCTTCCATATACGATGCTCGCTTCGTGCTCGAGTTGCGTGAACGGCTGCTGGCCAACCAGGAGGCCAGCCGGAAGCTCTGGCTCGAGGTCCCCGAATCCCTGGCCACCCGTGAAATGGACAACCTGCGGAGCTTCTGCCGAGCTCAGCACTCCCGCGGCTGCCATATCGGACTCAAGCATGTGGGAACCGATGTGCGTCGCATCGCCGAACTTCGCGATGTCGGTCTGGACTACCTCAAAATCGAGGCAGGCCTGATTTCCCACCTCAAGGACAACGATCGTCTCAAGGAGGTGCTGCGTGGCATCGCCAGCCTGTGTCACAGCGAGGGCTTGCTGGTGGTAGCAGAGGGCGCTACCGACTCGGCCCATGCACAGGCCCTCTTCGAGCTGGGCTTCGATGGCGTTGCCGGCCCCGGCGTCAAGCGTCACCCAGACGGGCACCACATCATCGAGGATTGAGAGCCTTTCCAGAGCGACCCGTCCCACAGAATGGGCAGGCCCTTGCCTGCAATGAAAGAGCCGCCACCCCCGAACTCCGGGGATGGCGGCTCGACAAAAGCAGCCCGCTATTACCTGGGTGCTGGCGAAGCTAGATTACTTCGTCATCATCCTCATCCTCGTCCGACACCAGATCCAGACCCTGGGCCACACGATGGCGTAGCCGCTGACGTTCCAGCACCTTGTCCTGCGCCGCCTCGGGCAACTCGACGAAGCTGATGACCCCCTTATCCATCAGCACCTGAATCAGATCCTCGACCACTCGCACAAAGGCCAGATCCGATGTCTGAAAGTGATCGATCCCCTGACTGGGCAGGCCATCCGTCATGAACGCCAGCAGCTCGGGAGAGTCGGCGGCAACGAATTCGGAGCAGTCAGACGTCGGCTCACGACTGACCTGCTGAATCCTTTGGTCTGAATCACGCCTGACGTACATGACATCGCCTCATCGTTGACAGGATTTGGGCCAAAACGGGCCGCTTGCCGAGCAAGCAGCACGCTGCGCATCACTCTATCGGATTATGGGGAATATCGACGACCTTTTCATCGGCCCCATTACCTGACGGTGCCGCATCACGGTTACCGGCCTTGTCCGCGGAAGGCTGATAGTCGAGGGACCCTTCCTGGCCCGTCAACAGCTCGTCATCGCCATCACTCAGCACATCATCCGCCTGCAGGGTCTTGTTGCTACCCTGTGAAGCCTGCTTCGCCACCGTCTGGCCGGTCGTCGCCTGGTCGGCCACGGCTCCGTCGTTGCCGGCATCCGGGGATACCTGCGTAGCGCTGGTGGTTTCCTCTTCGTCCGGTGCCAGGCTGAACTCCTGGAAGTTCAGCAGATCCAGACTCGACGTCGAGGCCGCATTCACCACAGGCGCATTGTTTTCGACACCATTGATGGTCAACTCCAGGCTACCCTGAACTTCATCGCCATCATCATCGACCAGCGTATAGTTGAAGGTTTCCGTGAGCGTATCACCGACATCCATATCATCGCGGACATCCCGACCCAACTGATAATTATAGCTGCCATCCGCATTCACGGTGATATTGCCGTAGTCACCTTCAATGACCCCGCTCTGGATGCCGCCTTCCCAATAGAGGCTGCCGTCCACCGCCAGGTCATCGGCGCCCCATCCCGGGACTTCATCGGCCAGATTGGATCCCGCAGTAGGTAAGTCATCTGTAGACGATACTTTGGCGTAAAGATCGAAGGATGTAGAGCCGTTTTCATACGTCCTTACCGTATCAACCAAATTTCCATCATTATCACGAAAACCTTCGATACTGAGAACAAATTCACGGTCACCAACAGTAATTATTTGTTGTTGGTCGGGATTGGTAATTTCAATTTTATCTGGAGCATTATCGTAGTATTGGCCTTGATAGTAGCCACTACCAGTTTCAGTATGCTTCAACTCAATAGTTGTCTGGACAGTCGTGGCCTGCCCATCAATATTCACTATAAAGTCGACCACAAGGTCGGCACTATCAAGTATTTCGGGGGATCCATATCCTCCACCCTGATAAATAGGGAAGTTATTATGGGTAAACTCACCTAGAGAAAACAAGGCATCAGTAGACACACCAGAAGTGTCGGTGACACCATCAGCATATTCGAAATCATAACCAGAGCGCTGTCTTCCCCAATTCCCCCACTCCATGCTGATTTCGTCTTGACGCCACTGTTCATCCGATTCTTGAAGCTTCCCATCCCACGAGTTGCCACTCGCGGTTACATTCTCCCAGCTGGCACTGAGATCACCAATACTCTGCTCACTGACCGCCACGGAGATTTCCCCCGTCTGGATGCCTGCCACCGGCACATCATCGCGAATGCCTATGTCCAGGGTGTCACTGGTCAGATCGCCTTCGCTGTCTTCCAAGTGAATATCGAAGACATCCTCGATACCATCAATCCCTGTGCCCTGACTGCTGTGGTCGGTCGAGTTATCGGTCAGCGTGTAAGTCCAGCCGTAGTCTCCATCACCGTTATCCGTGACCTCGAGGGTGCCAAACTCCCCCTCGTAGGTACCGCCGTCACCGGCAGGGTCGCCATCGATGGTCAATATGCCGGGCGCATCTCCCCCCACTGAGGTACTGAACGTACCCGTAGTGATCTGGGAGCCATCCCCTGCTCGGCTGCCGTTCGACAGTCCGGCTTCATCGGCCACACCATCTCTGCCCGCCAGCCCGGACAACTCGGGCTTGGAGTCCGGCTCCACAGTGACCGTCAATTGGGCACTGCCGGTATCACCATCAGCATCGGTGATGGTGTAGTCGATCACCACCTCGCCTTCGACACCGGAAGCCGGTGAGAACGTCACCTCTCCCGTATCCGAGTCGGTCGTCACGGTCCCTGCACCCGCATAGCCGGCCGCCAGGCTGGCGGACGTCAGTGCCGAGCCATCTGCCCCCGGGTCATCATTACCGAGAACATTAAACGTGACGGAAGAGTCTTCTTCCGTGGTAGTGGCGTCATCGTTTGCCGTGGGCTCAGTATCCTCGATACGGATATCCAGGCTGTCCGACGTCGACTCCCCGGCCACATCGGTCACGTTCAGCGTGAAC